>JASHNX010000029.1 GCA_030041415.1 Candidatus Sulfotelmatobacter sp. | reverse complement strand
GATAATAGGCGAGGTTAACCGCAAAATTGCGGCATAGTATCGCGACCCGCCGTAGCCGATCCCGCCTCGACATCGTCGCACCAGTCATTTGTCCATCTCTCGTAGAGGGCTTAGTCCAAATTTCTAAAAATTTCGGCCACGAGGGTCCCATCCCTTAAACAGAGGCCACCCCCCTTGACATTAGCTTAAACTGGCGCGGAAAAATTTCGCGGTTTCTCCCGTCGATTCGGAGCCTTCGCTGAATCTACAAGACATATTCACTCGGCGATTCGCGTGCCTTCCCGCGAACGGTCAAAACGATTCTGAGCGGATGCCAGAAACTAGGCCAAGTCTGTGCGGCCTAGTTCTTGTGACGTGACTTGTGACGTAACCCTCGCATCCATGCCCTTGCAAGTGCTTACAATCGAGTCCCACCGAAACCAACGCATCTACGCTGATTTTCGGCTTAAGCTTCTCTGATTCTGCTACTTGTCCTTGTCTGGCTTCTCTCCATACAATTCAGGTCTGAGAATTCGCAACGATGAGGTCGTCGGTTCGATCCCGACTAGCTCCACCATATTTTCAATCCGTTACAGACCTCGCCTAACCGAATCTTGTCACACAAAATTCCAGCTTGCGCGGGGTTTGCCTCACAAATCTTCCCGCTGGATTCCGGGGACAGATGAGATAATTCGCCTGCTAAGACGCAGCGGTATATCGGCTCATTGCAGCACAAGTGGTGACGAGCTTCCTGGAAAAGTCCAGGAGGGAGTGCGCTTATGCGAAAAGGGCTGTTTCTGATTTGTGTTCTTGGATTATCTTGCGTTGCTTGGGCTCGAAGCAATCGTACATCTTGGGCGAACTTAAGCGTCCTGCAGGCAGGGCAAAAAATTCAAATCGTCGACATGAACTCGAAAGAGCATTCCGGAGTTTTTGTGAGGTTCTCCGACACCGCGATTTCGTTTCAGGAGGCGGCAGGCGAGCAGACTATTCAGAAACAAGATGTTCGCAGCGTGAAGCTCATGAAGAACCAGCATCGTTTGCGCAACACCCTCATCGGCGGCGCGGTGGGCGCCGGAGCGGGGGCAGGTATCGTTGCGGGGGCATGGGAGAACCATGGATTCCTAGGTGGCAAGGGAGTGGGGGCGGAAGTCGGCGCCGCTATCGGTTTTTTGGGGGGCGCAGTCGTCGGAGCTCTGTTGCCCAGCCACGAAATGATTTATAGAGTGAACTCGCATTAGCGACCTTCGGATCGCTTAAATGGCCACGAAGCCGACCACGGCTCATGGCGATTCCACTTAGTTGACCCCTCTTTGGTTGTCACGACTTCGTCCAAACGGTGTGCCTGAGATGTGTGCGGCGTTCGTCCCTCCCGACTGTTAACACTTTTGGTTTCTCGTGCATCTTTACTTTACTTGTTTGCTTAGAATCAAAGACAGGGGGCTGCGCTATGACCAAGCTATCCGGAACAATCGCATTTGTCGGCCTGGTATTTTGCCTGTCTCAAGCGCAGGATGCTACCAAGGTCGAGCCGACACATTACAGATTGGCTTTTGAAAACGACAAGGTGCAAGTCGTCTACATCCATTACGGGCCACACGAAAAATCGAAATTGCATTCGCATCCTGGAGGTGTGGTGGTCGACCTCACCGAAGCCCATCTCCGCTTTACCGACCAAAATGGCAAAACGCAGGAAGTTTATTCCAAAGCTGGAGAAGCCCGATGGTTTCCGCCATTCCGACACAAGGTCGAAAACCTGGGAGATCAGGCTTTCAGCGCGATCTACGTCGGATTGAAGGACAGCCCGTCCGCTACCGGTGCGGGCCAGTCTCCACAACTCGACGACCAGACTGCCAGGATTTTGGCGGCTTATCTGCTCGATGCGCAGTCGATGAAAGATATGGCCGCTGCGTCCACTCACTGAAGGCTTTGAGAGCAGGAGAAACAGGCTTCCAGTGCCCTGAGGCGTGACTTCGAACACAGCGCCAAAAAGCTGGCGCCACCGCCTTCAGCGGTTCCGAAAAGGTTTCCGTGGCATAGCGCAAAGTAGAATTGACCCATTTTTGTCGTAACCAGACGATTGCATTCGAACCTCGCATCAGAGCCAACGAGTGAAATTCGGGATGTTTCATCAAGGGCCTCGTCGGCTCAGGGAACGCCAAAGCTGATTTCGCCATCCCGTCACGCTGAACCGTGATGCTGATCGTTGACTGTCCGGGCCGGACGGGAATAAGACTGGTCTGATCCTCCGAGCTTCGCCTCGTCCGCAAGCCCAAATCGACGTAACTCGGAAATATTTCGGTTTCCCCCGACCGACTCCCGCATGTTCCCAAGTTCGGCGGACCCTCGACGAGGAACCCAAACACAGGAGAGGAGAAAGCATGAACAGTGCAAGATTCAATTGCTTCCGTCGCGCGGCGGCATTTTTGCCGAGCGCGGCGTTCATCGTCACAATCGTGATTGTTGCGGCCACGACCACCGCCGCGCAGACAAATGTCTTTGTACCAGGAAATGCTTCAGGTTGTTTTGGCAACCCGTATGATGAGTGCGTGCCCCTCGTGGCGGCTCTCTCGGTTAGCGGGCCGGCAACGATTACCGTCACCTACGTGAGCGGTCTGGTGAGCTGGGAGGGCCCCAACAACACCACCGGCCCGAATGGCACGACATGCGGAGCCAATTGCCAGGGCCATCAGACTCCGCTCTCCGAAGCCTTTGGCGTCGGCCTCAACGGAGCACAAGTCAATAACATAGCTGCTCTGATCGGCGCATTCGTCCCTCAAGCGAGAGTTCAATTCAAGGGCTTTAACCCGCTTGACGGCACCAAGGACGTGACGGACGTCGGCATTTTGCCTAATCGGCTTTTCTTTATTGGCACGGGTAGAACCGTCTCGGTGAGCGAGGCTGGGACGCTCTATCTGGGCATTAACGATATGATCGTTGGCGACAATGGCGGAGGCTTCAACGTCACGGTCAGCGCGCAGTGATTGCTGGATCGCCGCACGCCGTAACTCAATTCTCATTCTCCGGCTGCTCGATTTCGCATAGTGAGCCCGGACCAGAGTGGCCGGAGCGACCGGGACGTTTCAACAGTTGGCCGAGGTTCCTGCTCTGTGATCCACGTCACTGCCCAGTAGTTGCGTTTCGCGTATCATTAACGTCAGCTGAAAGACTCGCTCTCCCGAAGAGCAGTTCCCCAAACAGGCACTCCAGCACCCCCGAGACGAGTGCGAAGCCAGCATGCCCAAAAAGTTCGCGTAGCGTCCGCTTCAGATGAACGCGGACGTTGCGACAAACCAGCGCCTCGCCAAAGGTTGTTTGATTTAAGGGGCGAAACGTGGAGGTGGCGTATGGGATGCAGGTTCTGTCAATCCAATGATCTGCGGGTGTTCACTGCAGAGATGAACATCCACTTCCCGGGCCGCGAAAATCTCGACACGCCTACAGTGTGGGTTTTCCCGCCAGTGACTATCTGCTTACAGTGCGGGTGTGCTGATTTCATTGTGCATGGCGAGCCATTGGAGAAACTTAGAAAGTACAGTGCTCTCGATTGCGCAGCCTCCTAACTCCGCGTCCTCAGCGCCGTCTGAATCGCAGGAATGAGCTTATTGGTGATCTCTGCTTTCAGTACGTAGGCCAGGGCGCCTGCTTCTAACGCAGCACTCATCAAGTCCTCATCCCTGTCTTGGCTGACAATAATAATCTTGCAGTCTGGCGAAAGTTGGCGAATCCTGCGGGTCGCCTCGATTCCGTTCAGACCGGGCATGTTGATATCCAGAAGAAGAACGTCTGGGTGGAGCTCTATCGTCTTTTGAACGGCTTCCAGTCCGTTGCACGCTTCAGAGACAATCGTCCATTGAGTCTTGCTCTGCAGGAATGATCGGAGTTCTGAACGCCAAGGTGCAAAATCATCGGCCAGAAGGATATGCACGCCCTCAGACGAACGTCGATGGAACGTGATCGGGACAGGTTTATGCGGCATTGCTGTCGGCCCCCTCACCCGAGGGGCGATCACAGGGAAGTTTATCAATGATCAAAAACTGTGAGATAGCGAAAATTGCCGACACGAAAATTGCCGTGACAATGATTCCGATCACCTCCTGACGACCTCAATAGCAATAAATGGAAGCTCGCCTATGGCTGTTCAGCGGGATTATCTCACCCGAATATTTGTCCATCCGTGATGTCCGTCACAACGCTTGTGGGCCGGAAAGGAATTTCCGCATAGGTGGGCTGGAGTGGACGCTAGATGTGTGTGTGATCGTCAGAATGTGGTCCTGGGACTATAATCTCAGCGCGTTAATCGCTCTAAATTCTGGAAAGTCGCGCAACCGTCACCGAGTATGATCCAGAGAAACTCGGCATTTCGCAGGCCCCTATGCCCAACAGTTTCACCTTCGATACATCCGCTGTCGGCAACAGCAACGCCGGGCATTGGTTTACGGACGACAAGACCCGCCCGGGGCGCATCGGTCGGCGCCTCACCAATGACGAGCGCTATGATCTGATCGAGTACCTCAAGGCCGCCTCTTACTCCGAATATCCGCGTACGGTCGTCAACCGCCCGGACCCGGAGCCCTGCGTCTCCGGCGACGCACAATAAGTTTTCGCAGCTTAAGGTCGGGAGTAAAGAGAAAGGAAAAAGATATGAAAATCGATCGCTGCACAACAATACTCTTGCTGATCATTAGCGTTCTTCTTGGTGTTATCGCGTTCCGACCGTTCAACGCTCCGGTTGTCGCGCATGCCGGGTCTGATGACGGTTACGCTGTTTACATCGAGCCAGGCGTCTCGGTCCTGCGCGCTCCTGACGGTAGCCAGCAGGTACTCGGCAAGGTTGTTGTCGACCTTCGCAACGGTAACATCTGGGGATTCCCGACATTAGGACAGGACCCCTATCCCGCTACCGGCGCCAACACCAAGCCGCAGACTTCGCGCCCATTCTTGCTGGGCAGGTACGCACTGTCCGACTTGGACAAGGGCGCGCAATGAAGCGTTTGAGAGTGCTCCTAATGTAGGAGAAGGCGGTAGCCGGTCATGAATGTCGGAATCGATCGGCTGCTCGAGTTTGCGAGTGTCCGGATGGCTCGAGCGTTCTTTTCTAAATATTCTTGGCTTGGGTGGTGGGGACCTTGGTATCAACCGCCGAATTTCGGGGGACGAATCGAGGTTTTCATCGATCTATCGTGGAGTTCATTCGAAATCGCACGACCATTGCTCAACCTCACGAACTGCAGCCCGATTTGATTGGCAGAGTGAATCGAAACAACGCGCCGAGTTTATTGCCGGCCGTCGCGGAAAGCTGGCCGTCATGACGCGAAATAATCATCCGGCAAATGGCCAATCCCAGTCCCATTCCCTGTGGCTTCGTCGTAACGAACGCGTCGAATACGCTGTTGAATTTTCCTGAATCAATGCCCGGTCCTGAGTCCTCCACGGACACGGCTATCGCGTCGCGGCCGTCGCACTCCGTTCTAACCCACAGCACGCGAGCCCGATCGGTTACCGAGTCCATAGCCTCGATCGAGTTGCGGACCAAGTTGAGCATCACTTCCTGCAGCTGGCCGCTATGGCCGGGGACAAGGGGCAATTCGGGCGCCAGCTCGGTACGGGCGACGACACCGTGATCGTTCAACTCCGCGCGTAGAACGTCCAGTACGCCGAGAGCAATTTCGTTCAAGTCGACTGGCTGCGGGTCGAGTTCGGCGCTTTTGAACAAGGACCGGAAGCTCTCTAACACCTCGCTGGCGCGGCGGCAGTCACGGACCACACGGGCCATAGCTGCCTGCGCTTTGTCGTAATCTGGCGGCTCTCTCGTGAGCCACATTACTCCCGTATAACCGTCTACCGAGATCGCCCCCAATGGCTGTCTGACCTCGTGGACCATCGCGCTTGTGATCGCGTCGATCTTCATTAGCCTGTCGTTCCGCTCCTGCTGCAGCATCATGTTTGAGCGAGTCAGCCGCTCCTCGCTCGCCCGCCTTTCGGAAAACAGTGAAGCGAGAACGATCGCGCACAGCGACACCGCCAGGATGGCAGCCTGCGCGACCGGGGCGCGCTCGGCGGTCGGAAAATTTTTTTCGTCGAACATGCCGATGCTGAACGTCGTCGTCCAAACGATTGTCACGGCAACGATGAAAGCGGCAGCAGCCGCGAAGACCGGCCTGCAGCGAGCCCCGAGCCACAGCAGCAATGGAAACAGCAGGGCGACAAACGCCACGACTGACCGGGGCTCTCTCGGCAGAAAAACGATGAGTCCGCTCAACGCGGTCAGCCCCACGAGAGCCAAGACGCCCTCGACGATTTCGTTGCGCGGCGGCGGATGGCGCACAGCGGAAGCGACCCCGATCAACAGCGGCGCGACAGCAACGATACCGGGCACGTTGGAAGTCAGCCAGTGGTTCCAGATCGTCAGGGCTGGTACCGTCGAACCTTCTATCAACACGACGCCCACCGTTCCCCCGATTGCTGCAGCGGCCGTCCCAATGATCGCCGCCGCAACCAAGCCCAACACCTGGCGCAGGCCGTCGAGGTTGAAGGGCGTACCGAAGTACCGCTCGATCAGGCCAGCCACGAGCAGGACTTGCACGGCGTTACACAGGGCGAAGACAAGGGAGGTTGAGAGGCTCCAGTTACCCGAGAGGTTGGCCGGGACGCTCGCGACCATCGTCCCGATCGCCACCGGTAACCTCGCCCAGGGCCCGAGACCGACTAAGATACCCGCCGCCACGCCTGCGGCAGGCCAGAACGCCGCGATGGCGTCGGGTCTGGTTCTTAGGAAGAAACTGAGTTGTGCCGCCAGGAAATATGCAATGGCCACCGCGATGGCGAGCACGACTGACCTAGCCCACCGCCATAAAGACCCACGAACCCATCGTGCCCTTGCGCCGCCCCGCCCCCACAGGCGCCTCGTGAGGCCCCATGCCGTGGATCGCATTTCGACCACAGATGCCCCTCGTTCACGATGACTGTCGCCACGCCGTCCGGTCGAACTCTAGGAATCGCCCACCACGACGCGGGATGCCCCACGCGTTGCGTAACTAGCCCGATAATCTGCCAAAAGGGGGGCCTCGTCAAGTGGCCTTCGGCAAGCTGAGGGAAGTAATGTCGAGCATGAAGTGGAGCCATAATCTCAACTCCTGATGAACGCGCTTCTTGTGATCAACAGTTCTGAGGCCCCAGAACATGCGCTAATTTCATTGATTGAGTCCATTAAGTGGTGCTTGCGCTCGGACACTAGTTCTTAGCGTAGACGGGTCCGGCATTGGCCGAGGCTGGGTCAGACACAGCGCGTATGTAGGAAAGCAGGGCCTGAATATCGGACTTGCTCAAAGTGTTGCCCCATGCCGGCATCAGTGCCGATTTATTGAGTGCCGCCCCACCGTAAGTAATGATCGCGGTAAGATCGGCATCGCTGATCTTGTTCAGCATGTCTCCATCGGTGAACGGATGTGGTTTCACTTCGAGGTTGTCGTAGTTGGAAACGCGCTCGGCGGTTGATTCCGAGTTGTGGCAGCGATCGCAGTATTGCAAGTTGAGCTGGCTGCCGAGAGTCTGCTGATAACCCAGTGCGATTTCATCTGTCTTGACGGCCACTCGGGTGCCCGACTTCTCGATGGTGGAAGCCGTAATCTGGTAACGGCCCGCCATCCCTCCGAGAGTCACATTCGCAGTGAACTGTCCATTCGAGTCGGTGAGGCCATAGGCTGGATCAAGATTGACTCCAGCGGCAGCTTGCATCTCGACTAAAGCTCCGGGCACTGCGTTTCCGTGGTCGTCGTTGACCTGGACAATTAGCGGCTGCGACAGTAGAGTCCCTGTCTGCGCAATCTGCTTTTCCCCACCGGCTTCGACGATAGCTGTGCCGAAGGCGGTCGGTTTTGGTAGCGGCACGGAACTACCTGTGCGCCCGCAAGACATGAACGAAGCCGGGAGCAAAAGCAAGGCGCACAAAAGGACATTTGAGCGAGAGCTTCGGCTCATTTCTTCTCTACCTCCTTCGGAGCCACGCCTTTCTGCGAGACCAGGAACGCGGTGAGGGCGCGCGCATCTTCATCACTCATGGCTCGATTGGGTTCGATGGTGCCGGGGCGCAAAGCTTGCGGATTCTTCATCCACTGGTAAAGCCACGCCGCTGTCAGCCGCGAGCCAACATGCGTCAGCGTGGGGCCGATATAACCTTTATCCGTTTTCGTCTCGACGATGTGGCATCCCTGGCACGAATATTTGCCGTAGAAGAGTTGCCTGCCCAATTCGATCTCGCCTTGCGAGTCATCACCGGGTGGCACGAAGTCGCGATCAATTATCGGATTCTGATAGACAGTTAAGATGTAGTCGGCGAGCTCGTTAGCCTCGCTATCACTCACATTGAAGCGCGGCATGCGCCGAATCAGTGCGGGCCGCAGGGTGCCGGGATTCTTGAAGAACTGAACCAGCCACTCCCGCTGCACCGAACTACCTTCCCACGTAAGATCGGGCGCCATATCGCCGCCGCGTCCGTTGATGCGATGACAACTGAAACACGCCAAGTCTGCCATCAGCTTTCCCGCTTTGCCTGCCGGCTGGTAGTTCGACTCCGCGGCCGCCGGGACGGTTAGCGATGGAGGCAAACTCGTTGAGCGATCGTTCAAGGCAAGCAGGGCAGTCGTCACCGCGTCGATCTGCGATGTTGTAAAGCTGTACTGGGGCATTCGCAGTGCGGGTGAAAACGCGCGGGGCTGCTTGATTTTGCCCGCAATATAATCCGGCAAGGTATGCGACATTCCGGGCAGGAAAATGAGCTGCGTGATTGATTTGCTACCGATGCGGCTGAGTTCCGGCGCGAAATTCTCCGGTTTCTTAATGCCGGCAATTTCGTGGCATGAGGCGCAGCCGTAGTCGGAAACAAGGCGTTTGCCGTGGGCAATCTGCTCGGGCGTTGCTGGGTCCAGATGAACATTGCTGAGCAAATCTGAGTCCGTCTTTCCCAGAAGAAACGTGGAAAGCGTTGCCACTTCGCGATCGTTGAAGCGGTAATGCGGCATGCCGGTTCCTGGATCGTACCTGCGCGGATTCTGTAACCACGCATGCAGCCACTCGGGCTTGACCTTGCTGCCAACCCGGGTCAGTTCCGGTCCAACATCGCCTCCGACCACGTTGCCGGCTGCATTCGTCACAGCATGGCAGGAAGCGCAGAAAGATTCACCGTAGAGGCTCGCGCCCGCGGCAGGATCGGACGACGGCTTCGCTGAAAGCGTGGCGGTGTCTCCCGCCAGCGGCGTGCTATTTGCGATGAGGAATGCAGAGATGTCTCGCGCATCGGCATCGGAAAGCTGAAAATTCGGCATGCTCGATGTGGCGGCATAGGCTTGTGGATCCTTTAGCCATGCATAGATCCACTCCCTCGGCGTTTTGTCGGCGATGTGTGAAAGCGACGGCGGGGCGTCGGTCGCCTTAATGGTCGTGCCGTCGGGCAACCTCACCAGATGGCAGTTCACACATCCGTAGCGCGAGAGCAGTTTGCGTCCCTGATTCAAAACCGGAGTTCCAGGCAGCGAGCCGCGGTGACACTCTCCGCAGGATGATTCGATGTACTTTGCCGGAAGAATAGGCTGCTCCCACGCCAGCGTGCTGTTGTGAGCCTCGGCTACGGTCGTTGCCGCGCCCTGGCCGCGATGACACATCGTGCATCCGAACTGATCGAGCTTGTGAGGAATGACCGGATGCGGCCGGTACGGCTGACTGGAAACATCGCGAAGCGTCCCCTCTTTCATGCCGACATGGCAACTCGTGCAGCGATCGACCACTCCGATTTCGGGCAGCCATATCTGCTGGATACCGCCGTCGAAGTGGCGCTGCAGAGTGTTGGCATCGCTACGGTTGCGAATCATCTTCAGATAGCCGTGCTGATAATGACGCCACTCGCTGAAATGATTTTTTGCCGGAGCGATGGCAATAGAAAACAAGAAAACAATGCTGACCACACCGAACGCGCGAACACTATCGCCGAATAACTTTTGCCACAACGACGTCGCCCAGTGTTTCATATGCGGCGCATCCTTAATATGCCTTCCACGGCAAGACCCAGGACCAGCCCGGCCCACGGAAGAATGTGCCAATGGCCGTGAGAACCATCAGCTCCAATAAAAACCAGGTCATCACCCAGTAGGAAAGCGGCTTTGCCGCAAGATAGCGGCGAAAAGCCGAGGGGGACTGCGCCGAACTCTGCGAGGCGAGTAGCATCAAGCCGGCCATAATCAACGTCGGAACCATCGCCACAATGACGTGAAACGTGCCGAGGAACACCACAAGCACGGCTGCCACTGCATAGAAAATGCGCAGCCGCCGTTCACGATCCTTCGTGAAGAAACCTTCCGCTTCGATGTTGACTTTGAAATAGGGAATAACGATCAGCGCCATCACTACCAATCCCGGCGCTAGAACGCCCGCAACCACCGGCGGAAAGTAGTGCAACATTTCTTGCAGCCCCAGAAAATACCACGGCGCTTTGGCGGGATTCGGGGTGTGAGAAGGATCGGCCAAGCCTTCGAGAGGCGCGTTGAATATCAGCGACGTCCAGACCAGCACGATTGTGAGGACCTGGATTGCAATTGCCGCACGGAACAGTACCTCAGGAAAAGTTTGTACCTGATCTTCGGTCTCGGTTTTAACCTGAGCAGATGTTCGTCGCGTTATGAAAACGATGCGACGCGGCGACTTCTTTGCGTTTGAATCTACTACAGCCACGAACTCCTTGGTGTCAGCCATTTATTGCGCCTCCTTCTCACTCGCGACGGGGCGGGAACGAAGCACGGCGGGTTCGCTCGACTGGGCGTAGAGGCCGCCATCCTTGCGAATGCGCCAGAAGTGGATCGCGACAAAAAAGATAGCCGTCAGCGGAAGAATCATGCAATGCAGCACGTAGAATCGCAGCAAGGCATTGGCGTTGACGGAATTTCCCCCCAGCAGCAGAAAATGAATCTTGTTGCCGATCAACGGCACAGCCGAAGCGATGTTAGACCCAACGGTTATCGCCCAGTACGCCAACTGATCCCACGGAAGCAAGTAGCCGGTGTAGCTGAGCAATAGTGTGATTAGCAATAGGATCACCCCGATTACCCAATTGAATTCGCGCGGTGTGCGATATGCTCCGCGATAGAACACCTTGAACATATGTGCAAATACGAGAAACACCATGGCATGTGCAGACCAGCGATGCAGGTTGCGCAGGAACAAACCGGACGAAACGACAAACTGCAAATCTTTCGTGTCGTAATACGCTTGCGGCACCGAGGGGTGGTAATAGAGCATCAGCGGAATGCCGGTCGCTACCAGAATGAAAAACGTCCCCAGAGTCAGCGTGCCCAGATACCAAGTCGCGCTGAAACTCAGCATTCGCGTCCGCACTTTGGTCGAGAACAGATGCAGAAAAACGTTTTGCTGAATGGCAAGCGCGCGTTTCAGCGTGCTCGCCCCTGTTCCGCTGCGAAAGATCGAGCGCCACACGCGCGTTTCGCGCAAATCGTCGAAGTATTGGTCTGCGGTTTTTGCCATATCAAGTCCTCACAAAAGAGTCGCGCGCCAGGGGCGGAACGTCGGTAGAGCGATCGACGAGAAGATCACCATCTTCGTTTAGCCAAATGCGCTTCCAGGGCAGCGGACGAGGCGCAGGGCCTTCGATCTTGTCACCCGGTCGGTGTTCGTTATCCGCGTGGACAAAGAATTTGCTGCCGTGGCACGGGCACGCAATGATTCCCAGGTCCGGCTTCCATGCCGTCAGGCAACCAAGATGTGTGCACACCGCACTCAGCGAGAAAAATCCTTCCTGCGAGTGAATGATGTAAATTCCGGCGCCCACATCCAGCGTGACCGAATCCAGCGGATAGCGATCCGGCTTGCCCTGATTTACGATTGGCGAGGGCTCATACAGAACGTTGGGCTGGAGATATTGATACGCGAAGGCCGCTGTGCCAGCCGCCGCAATACTTAGCGACCCCAGGCCCAACCTGGCGAAAAACTGCCGCCGGTTGAGGTCGGCTGCCGTTTCAGCATTGTCTATTTTGTGCTCATCTGCCATAGCTTTCCTTGCTATTTTTGTAGCCCCGCACCGATGGCCGCGATTGAGATTAATCCTGTCGGCTCCGCAGGCACCAGGTTGTAAGACTCCATCGTGATCGTTCCGACCGGGCACCGCATCGCACAGAGACCGCAGCGAATACATCGCGTTTCGTCTTTCAACATTGCAGCCCCCGTCACTACCCCGAGTTCGTCGGCCACCACCTCATCGAATTCCACGCCGAAACATTCCTGGTTATCGCGAATGTGCTGCACGGTCTGAGGTTCGAATGCGATGCGATCGAGAGAAACCAGTTCCAAGCATTTTTCCGGGCACACATCGACGCAACCGCCGCAGAGAATGCATAAGCTGCCATCCTCTGGCGTGCCTTCAAAGATCGTATTCGTCCAGCAGTGCAGGCAGCGTTGCGCCTCCGCCATGGCGCTCCTGGCGTCGTAGCCGATTTCAACTTCGGTGACGCCGGTGCGCCGCTCCAGCGGAAGCATAGGCACAGCTTGCCGACTGATGTCGAGATATCCCAGCGGCATCGAATGGCGTTTGAGCACCTCCACCTCGATAACCGGGTCGGGATGTTTCTCACCGCGAAGATATTCATCGATGCCCACCGCCGCACGTTTGCCATCGCCAACGCTATCGATGATGAGGCGTGGCCCGAAAACACAGTCGCCTCCGGCAAAAATCCCCGGAGCGGATGTCATGAGAGTCAGCGGATTGACGGCGATCAATCCGCGAGGCGAAAGCTCGACTTTATCTTCAGCGGTAAAGAAGTCGAGTCGCGGAGCCTGTCCGATGGCCATGATGATCGTGTCGCACTCGATCTGGCTCTCGCTGTTCTCATAGAACGCAGGATTAAATCGCTTGTTTTCGTCGAAGACCCATTTGGTCCTGAGCGTTTCAAGAGCAGCGACCTTGCCGTCCTTGCCCAGAACTCGCTTCGGTCCGAAACCGGGATGAATGATGATGCCTTCCTCTTCGGCTTCTTCAATCTCTTCAAGCGCGGCCGGCATTTCATTGCGGCGCTCAAGACAGACCAGATTCACTTCTCGTGCGCCCATGCGCAGCGCAGAAAGCGAGATGTCGACCATCTCCTTGGCGGCAACCGCGGAAACATTTTCTGCCGAAGGCTCGACTTCCTGGACGCCGGAGGCATGCTGCCTCACTACTTCGCGCACAGCCGAGCGAGCAACATCCATCGCGACATTCCCGCCGCCGATGACGATGACTTTCTTGCCGATGGTGAATTTGTAGCCAAGGTTTACGTTGAGTAGGAAGTCGATGCCTTTGTGAACTCCATCGAGATCGACTCCGGGAATAGCCAGATCCCGGCTGCGATGCGCACCGACCGCGATCAGGACCGCGTCGAAGCCTTGCCTTCGCAAGTCGGAGATGGTGAAGTCACGCCCGGCGGTATGGTTCAGCTTTAGAGTGATGTCGCCGGTTTCCAGAATCTCGCGCACTTGTGCTTCCACAACATCACGCGGCAAGCGATACTCGGGAATGCCCAAATACAACATTCCACCAGCAACCGGCGCGGCTTCGAAGACAGTGACGGCATATCCCATCAAAGCAAGATCATGAGCGGAGGATAATCCCACCGGGCCGCCTCCAACGATGGCGACCTTGAACGGCAGCTTTTTCTGCCCGCGCCCTTCGTTGACATTGATTGGACGCTTCGATTCCGGACCGTACTGCTCGGTGAGGAAACGCTTCAACGCCCGGATCGAAATTGGGCGGTCGATCTCCCCGCGACGGCACGCAGTTTCGCAGGGATGGGCGCAGACTCGTCCGCAGATGCTTGCCAGGGGATTGGGATCGCGCGCCAGCTTGTATGCTTCTTCGAAACGTCCTTCCGCGATGAGGCCGACGTAACGCCCGGCGTTGGTGTGCGCCGGACAGGCCATCATGCAGGGGAAGTTGCTGTGCAACCAATCCGCATCGACTTTTTTATTTTTGAATCGCTTCAGCATCGCGGCGCTTCAGCCGTAATTCGCGGGCACAAAATTAAACGAGACCGTAGGCGAGGAGCAAAATCATTGAAGTCTTGCTCCTCGCGTTCGCTCCTTACTTACTCAGGGTGAAATCCGCATTGCCCTTGCCGCCGGCTACAGTTACGGGCTTCGACTGATTCTTGGCGCCCTCATGCCAGGCAGCTAGGGTGTAGCTGCCGTCAGGAACATCGTTGATCTTGTAATTGCCGCTCTCGTCGGTTTCCGCAAAATAAGGAGTTGGACTGACGACGATATAGGCCGCCATCTCCGGATGAACATTGCACAAAAGCGGCACGACACCAGCCTTATCGAACGTGAAAGGCCGCTTTTCACCTTTTGGCCACGTTCCGAGATTGTGCCCGGCTTTCTTATCACTGCCGATTGCGGTCCAGAAAACGTTGTGTTGCACCGTATCGCTATTGAGGAACTGAACCGTCGTTCCCTGTTGCACGATCATGATGTGTGGCACAAAGACGAGGCCTTTTTGGTCCATTACAGGTTGGTCTTTAGGCGCTGGGAATGTTTTCCCCGCGATGCTATCGACGTAAACAACGGACTTACCCTTCATTCCTGCGACCTTGCCCTCGATATCGCCCGCCCAGGCTGCCGTACACAATCCAGCTAACACCGCCATCAATACCAAAGCGCTCCTACTCATTTGTGTTCTCCTTTTAGAATTGGCAGTTTCCGATCTCTCCTTAGAAAATAAACTTCATGTCGAGATAGACCGTGTTGTTCGAGCTCGCGTCGCGCCCCGAGCCGTCGTAGTTGGTAGAGCCGCCATTGAAACGGGTGTATCCGGTGTATTGCGCCGCGACCTGAAGGTTTTGCCAAGGCCAATACGAGAGATTAGCGATATAGCCAGCACTTTGCGGATTTCCATTTAGAAACCCAGTCACCGGAGCTGACGCAAATAAAACAGGATCGGACGTGCCGCTGGTATTGAACCACCCGAATGTGCCAGTCAGGCGGTTGCCGTAATGGTATTCGGCATTGGCCATAGCAGTGTTGAGGTGGTGAGGCGCTTGTGAGGCCGTGCCCAGCGTGAAGAATGTATTGAGCAAATCGGAATTCTCGTGGATGAAAGTGCCACGGAGGGAAACCACATCTTTGCGGAAAACAGTTTGATCGATCTGCGTATCTACGGCCGCGTCAGTGTACTCGTCTTCCAAGCCCATGATCGCTCCCGGCGTAGTGTGCAGGTGCATTCCATAGGTGCCCAACTCAAACTGCGTCTTTGCGCCCGACTGTTGCCACGCAAGGCGCCAATATGGGGCAAGGCCACGAATGTTGTATGCGAACCCGGTGCCGGGATTCGGTTGCGGCCCGCCCACGTGTTCCGAGCGATAGGCGGCGGCGTCCAGGTACAAATGGCTGTTCCACATGGCGTAGGCGCCGATTCCTGCAACGTCCTGCGCCAAGGGACCGTTGAGGAGGGGGGTCGCTCCGGGCACGGGGGCAAAATCACTCTCGATCCACGGGTAACCCCACGCCGGAGTGTCGTTCCACAGATCCTCGACTGTGGGATTGTTATTTAGATCGAGACCGTAGACAAGTTCCTTGCCGCTCAGCTTCGTCTTGTTGGCGTAGCGAATGTCCGTATTGTCCGCGCTGAATGAGGCGTCGTGAACGTCATAAGTTACCTGCAGAAAGCTGCCTACTTTGCTTGTCCACGCGCCCGAGAGGAACAGCGAAATATCCTGCGGGAACTCGAAGTTGCCGTTCTGGGTGGATGGTATAGGGGACTTGAGATTCGTATATGACGCCTCGAGCATCACAGAGAGTGGCAGCGAAGCGAGAAGATCAAGCGGTGCGCGTGATTTGCCGCCCTCTGTTTTGATCACCTTCGTCTCGTCCGCCTTGTCGACGTAACCGAGCAGCTTGAATCGTCGCCCGGCAGGATTCAGTTCGGGCGGTGCGTAGTGGCAGCCGCTGCAGGCTAAACCTGTTTGTCGTGCGTAACTTGGAACTGCCGATACTGTTGGTGGATTTACTGCGGATATCAGGAGTAAGACTATAACTGGTACCGCCGCAACGACAAAAAGAGCCGTCTTTTTCATGCGAACCCCTTGCCATTTCGGGATGTTCTTGGGTTTTCTAATTTGTCCCAAGATGGCGGGATACTAGTTGGCGGTAGTAGTAACCTGCTAGGAGCAAGATCACGTCAGTTGGTGACGTTCATCACATCGAGCGTGTACGTGGCGAAGAGCGCCCGGTTTTTCGACTACATCGACCTGAGCCTTAGAAATAAATTCAGTTATCCCAAAGTCTCTGCGCTATCGTAGTGTCCGCCGCCATAGAGCCCCTCGAAGATTTTTCAACAAGACTCGCAAATTGCGGGCGAGTGCCCAGCCCGCATCGATCTAAAGCTCAGGCAAGGAAAGGTGATAAATTGGCAGACGCCATCGTTCGCAACGATGAGGTCGTCGGTTCGATCCCGACTAGCTCCACCAAGATTCCATCGCATCACGTGCCATCTTTCGCCAAAGGCGGACGAGCGGCTGGCAACCTGCACGTATCACGGGAGCAGGGAACCGATTTCGCGGACTAAAGACCATGGGCATCAGCAATCCCGAGATTCAAAAGAAGGTGTTCGGACCGAGATGGGAGCACGAGCGCGAAAAGCAAGGCTGGCCGTTATGGAAACGGCTCCTGCATCGACTGCAGGACTGCCCCGTATGCAAGCCGAAATCACAGACTCCAAAACTTCAATAAGTGCTCTTACCAGATTAGTCAGCCCGTAAAGCCAGGTTGCCAGTCTATTCTCACGTTGCTCGCGCATTGCTCGACAAATGAGAATAAAGCGATAGGGGAAACCCGCGCGTCTAAAGAGAAAGCCAGTTTCGGACGATAGTGCAGATTGAAGATTGTGTCCGATGCGAAACTATGCATTTTTGTTCTTACTCGTCTGTTCGACTGCCGATCACGCGCAGTTGGGCGACCATGTGGCGAGCGAATCGAAGCTTATCGCATTAGAGAATCTCTGGAATCTGGCAGCGGAACACGGCGATCTGAAAGCACTAAGTACCATACTCGACGATGCATTCGTTTACGTCGACCGGAACGGGAGGTTGCTGACCAAGGCGGAAGTGTTGGTGGATGTTAAAGCGACTCATGGCATTCAGGTATCTTCTGAAGCGGTCTACGTGCGCCTTCACGGCGACACCGCTATCGTTACCGGCATCTATCGCATCGAAATCATGGATCACGGAAGGCGCATTGAGCGTCGAGATCGCTTCCTGGACACATGGCGGTTCAAGGATGGAGCGTGGATGGCAATTGCGAGCCTCGCCACTCCGATCGGTCGTTGAGGCGGACTGGGATCTGTCACTGCATCGAAACGACGGACAGTCCAAGGATTAACGAAGCTTATGGCAGTAAAGCTTTTGTATAGCTCTCTGATCGCGGCAGCTTCACTGCCAGCGTTGGCCCAACAAGATATGCAGGCGGATAGCGCGCGAGTGATTATCAGTCTTGAGCACGCGTGGGGCCAGAGCGTGACACGCAACGACAATCGCGCCTTGGACGAGCTTTTCGATAATGCCCTGGTAGTCGCCGACAACGGCGGAACCATGACGAAGGGAGAATATCTCTCCACTATTCGGACGCGCGGCCCTGATTCACCGCACTTCGCTTTGGAAAAAGCCTCCGTCCGGATGTTTGAAAATACGGCCATTGTCGTTGGAGTTTACAGCGAGGGGAGCACAATCAGAGGAAGAACTACATTGAGATACTTCCGGTTTGTGGACACCTGGGTCAAAGAAAAAGACCGGTGGCTCTTGGTAGCTGGGATCGTCCCCTCTGCCCTGAAGAAGGCCATGCCAACGAGTGGTCTGGAGTTCGTCGCTTTCGGCAAAGCCTCAAGGCAGGTTGCCCACCGCCCCACTCTCGTCCTTCGGGCTTTTCGGGTAACGGGGGTGGGCCGTCTGCAAAATTGGTAGACTCTTTCCTTGGCGCGGGGGATTCAGGCATTGGTCGACCCCTAATTTCTATTTCTTCGACTAATGCGCCGCGCCCTATCCCTCCGCAGGACGGTTCAACTTTCCCCGTGTGACGGGCATCACACCGGTCCGTAACGGGCGATCTATCCCCGCAGTTACCGCTTGCAATACCTTGGCTGGAATAAAGTATGCGATTGCGAGACAATGTTCGTTTGTGCCTGGCGAGGTTTCCATCCCTGGGAATTGGCCATGGAAGGCATTTGCCCTCCAGAACTCTCTGACCACATTCTCTGAATTTCGAGGCTTTACGCGGCGTGCCATGTCAGGCTTTTATTCTTGGATCTTCGCCGCGAGCATTTTGCAGGTGTTTCTCTGGAAAGGCTTTCCTCATGGCAACGATTACGTTAGACGTGAATACTCAAACAGGCAACCACCGTCACGCCAAACTCGAACGCTGGGTCGACGAAATGGCTCGCATGTGCCAACCCGCCCGCGTGCACTGGTGCGATGGCTCGAAGGCCGAATTTGACTCGATCGTGCGGCTGCTCGTGCTGATTGGAACTGCCACGCCTCTCGATCCGGCGAGGCGGCCCAACAGTTATCTGGTACGCTCCGATCCTGCGGACGTTGCCCGTGTGGAGGATCAGACATTTATCTGTGCCCGCACCAAAGAAGAAGCCGGCCCCACCAATAACTGGGAAGATCCCGAAAAAATGAAGGAGAAGCTACGCGGCCTGTTCGCCGGTGCCATGGCCGGTCGGACGATGTATGTGATTCCTTACAGCCTCGGCCCAATCGGATCGCCGATCGCCAAGATCGGAGTGGAAATCACCGACTCGCCTTACGTCACCGCCAGTATGCACATCATGTCTCGGGTCGGAAGGCACGTGCTCGACGTTCTCGGCCCAGACGAGGAATTCGTCCGCGGTTTGCATTCCATCGGCTCGCCGATGACCCTCAACCAGCCCAACCGCACCTGGAGTTGCAACGCCGAGAATAAGTACATCTGCCACTTTCCCGAGACGCGTGAAGTATGGTCGTTCGGCTCCGGCTACGGCGGGAACGCATTGCTGGCGAAAAAATGCCACGCCCTGCGCATCGCGTCGGTTCAGGCCCGCGACGAAGGCTGGATGGCCGAGCACATGCTCATCCTGAAAATGATCAGCCCCTCCGGCGAAGTGAAATATATGACCGGGGCATTTCCTTCGGCGTGCGGCAAGACGAACTTGTCGATGATGATTCCAACTATCCCCGGATGGAAAATAGAAACGATCGGCGATGACATCGCATGGATGAAGTTCGGCGCCGACGGCCGGCTCTATGCCATCAATCCCGAATTCGGATTTTTTGGTGTCGCACCCGGCACCAATATGAAGTCCAACGCCAACGCGATGCTCAGCATCACCAAGAATTCCATCTTCACCAATTGCGCCATGACTTGGGACGGCGACGTGTGGTGGGAAGGAATGACTGAAGAGCAACCCGCCAAGGTGGTTGATTGGCTGCGCCGTACCTGGACGCCCGACATCGGGCGGAAAGCGGCGCATCCCAATGCGCGCTTTACGGTGGCCGCGTCGCAATGCCCTTCGATCGCTCCCGAGTGGGAAGATCCCAAGGGTGTGCCGATCGATGCGATTTTATTCGGCGGTCGCCGCGCCGGCATCGTTCCGCTCGTCATGGAAGCCTTTAACTGGCAGCATGGTACTTTCTTAGGCGCCACGCAGAGCAGCGAAACCACCGCGGCGATCACCGGAAAAGTCGGACAGCTCCGTCGCGATCCCATGGCGATGCTAGCCTTCTGCGGCTACAACATGGGCAATTATTTTTCCCACTGGCTTAAAATCGGCAAGCGCCCCGGCGCGAAGCTTCCGAAGATTTTCTACGTCAACTGGTTCCGGCAGGATCAGAATGGAAAATTCCTTTGGCCGGGCTTTGGCGAAAACAGCCGTGTGCTGCGCTGGATTTTCGAGCGCTGCGACGGCAAGGTTCATGCCAAAGAAACTCCTATCGGTCGCATTCCGGAAGTCGCCGATCTTGATACGAAGGGACTCGACCTTAAGGGCGCGCACGTCGACGAACTGCTGGGAGTCGATGTCGAGGGCTGGTTGGAGGAAGTCCCACGCATCCGTGAACACTTCGCCAAGTTTGGCACGCATCTTCCCGAAGGATTGAATGACGAACTAAAAGCTCTGGAAGATCGCCTGCAAGCGGCAAAAAGGTAAAGGCAAAATTTACCTCGGAACCACGCATGGGCACTCTCGCCGACGAGTCCACCGGCCAACTCTTCACCAGCTGTCTATCCGCCTCGAAGTCGCGCACGGAATTCTGGGCAGAATTCATCCGCCAAGCAGAAATCAAACGCATGGTCGAGGTGGGAGTCTGGAAGGGCGATTTTGCCGCTGAGATTCTGCAGCGTTGTGACTGCCTGACGAAGTATTACATGGTCGACCCGTGGAGACACCTCGCGGGCTGGAACAAGCCCGCAAATCAAGATGACGCCATTCTCGATAGCTTCTACGAAATGGCCAAAGCCAAAACAGACTTTGCGAGAAATCGGCGAGTGATTCTGCGCGGCAAGACAACTGAAGTAATCGATCAGATCGAAGACGGCGAGCTGGATTTCGCCTACCTCGATGGAGATCACACCCTCAAAGGTGTAACCATTGACTTGATCCGGGTGTATCCGAAGATACGCACAGGAGGTTTTCTGGGCGGAGACGATTTCAGCCGAACGATTTGGTCACACAACACAAGTTTCGAGCCCACCCTTGTTTTTCCATTTGCAGTTTACTTCGCGGAAGCAGTTGGGGCCACGATCTACTCGCTGCCCAACATCCAATTTTGCCTTCATAAAACCGAACAACGTACGTTTGGTTTTGTTGATCTCGCGGGCCAATATGATGATTCAACCCTTAGGGGCCAGGTCACCCCGGAAAAGATGCTCAGGATATTTCTGGGTGAAAGGTTCCCGCACTTGCTAGGACTTTTCCGAAAGATAAGGCAAGTTGTGTCTGGCTAGACTAACGGCTACCTTTTCGCGCGGAGGGTCGACCTCCCGTTGCCCCCGCGCCGTACCTCGCTTCGCGGCTTTTTGATATAGTTCCCCACTACCATGCCTCGTCCCGGAACCAACGAAGCTGGCGACCGTACTCAAGGCCCAGCTCCAGTCGTGCCAGTCTCGCCCTCGCTCACTCGCAACCAGATTCGCGGCTTCTGGGCTTCATGGGGCGGATGGACGCTCGACGGCATGGATTCCTTCGTCTATGCACTCGTTCTTGTGCCTTCATTGCGCGAATTACTTCCGCGCTCCGGCATCCCCGCGACGAAGGCCAGTATCGGGCATTATGGCGGTTTGCTGTTTGCCTTATTTCTGATCGGCTGGGGATTGGCATTTCTTTGGGGACCGATCGGCGATAAATTTGGCCGTGTGCGCACGCTTATGCTGACGATCGTCTGGTATTCGGTCTTCACGTTTCTCAGCGCGTTCGTGACCAGCGTGTGGCAGTTGGCGATTTTACGCCTGCTTGCCGGCATCGGCATCGGCGGCGAATGGGCGATGGGAGGCACTTTCGTCGCTGAAGAGTGGCCTGAGCACCGTCGCACCATGGGCGCGGGCTTGATGCATACCGGCTACTATGTCGGCATTTTTCTGGCCGCCCTTGCCAACTACGGTATCGGCAGCCACTATGGCTGGCGAGCCATGTTTATCGTCGGCGGCGTGCCTGCGCTGTTTCTTGCCTGGATCCGTCACGGAGTTTCCGAACCTGTGGCCTGGAAAAAGAAAGAAAGCGTTGTCCGCTCGTGGGCAGTCTGGCGGCCATTCGCGGTTCTCTTCTCACCTCAGTGGCGCAGGCGAACCATCCTCAATTCGATTTTCATGCTGGCCTCAATCTGCGGTCTGTGGGCGGGAACGGTTTATGTCCCGACCGCCATCACATTGCTTGCGGAAGCCGGTGGCCGCGTCGGCCCTCAGGCCGCGCAACTGGCATCGCGTGGCGTCATGCTGGTGTCATTCGCGACCATTCTCGGGTGTCTCCTGATGCCATGGCTGGCCGAGAGGCTGGGCCGTCGTGGCGCGCAGGCTGTCTTTTTTGCGCTGATGGCCACGTTCATCGCGCTGACGTTCGGGGAAGTTTTCTATCTTGGCCCGAGCGCTCTGCCGTGGTTCTTCGTATGCCTATTTTTTCTGGGATTAGGCGGCGCGAATTTTGCCGTTTATACGTTGTGGCTTCCGGAGCAATATCCCACGGAGTGCCGTGCCAGTGCATTTGCTTTTTCCACTTCCTTTGCGCGTTTCGGCGGCGCGGGTATCACTTTCCTGGTAGGCAGCGCCGTCCGGCAGTATGGTTCGATCGGGAAGCCCGTGGCGCTGACCGCAATCGCTTTCGTCATAGGACTGTTGCTGCTTCCGTTTGGCGCGGAAACGCGCGGCAAGAACTTGCCGGCTTAGGGGATCGAAAAAGAACCTTCAGAAGTTTTCTAGCACAACTTCTTCGACATCTTCGATGTGCCGCAGCATCGCCGATTTTGCCGCCTCGGAGTCGCGGCGCTGAATGGCGGCCAGAATCCGGCGATGGCCCTGCAGCGATTTCTCCGAGCGTCCGCCTACTTGCAGGGATTTGGTCCGCGTTTCACGCAACAGGTCCATGAGGATATCGATTACTTTCAGCACTACGGTGTTTCCCGAGGCCAAGGCCACGTTGTAGTGGAACTCGGCGTCTTCATTGACGGCGGGCTCGCCCTGTCTTTGTTTCTCTTCTTGCCGCTCGAGAATCGCCTCCAGTTCCGTAATTTCTTCGGTTGTCGCGTGCGTAGCTGCCCGCGACGCCAGCGGAGGTTCAATCATTTTGCGAAAATCGAGAAGCTCGCTGACCGCTTCCTTTCTTCGCTTTAGTGCGCCGACAAAGGGATTCGCCGAGGGGTCGCCATGCACATCGCGCACGATCGTTCCTGTGCCTTGGCGTGCCTCGACCATCCCGAACAGTTCCAGGCTGCGAATGGCATCGCGGATCGAGCCGCGGCTGACCTTTAATATTTCCGCAAGTTCGCGTTCGGCGGGGAGCTTGTCGCCGGGTTTGAGTTTTGTCAGAATGACGCGTTCAATCTGCCGCGCCACTTCCTCATAAACTTTGTTTCTGCGGACGACCCCAAAATCCGCGCTACTGCGAGTAGCCAACTCTCTCTCCTGATGGTTCGATGAGCGGACCGCACTGGTGTAGGAAGTATAACCCTCAAGTCAAGCTTCAGGATGATTACTACCGATAGTAGTTGACTAGCAGAGCCGCGCCTCAACAGAATCCCGAACGCGGGAGAAAAACAGTCGGCGGGCCAATAATGAAGGCATTCAGCTGATGGACAAGAACGTGGATGGAATGCTCAATTGCGGGTTGCGGGAGCAATCGTAGCTGCTGCCAAAGAGTTCTTGGAATTCTGCGATCCCTGCACCTGGGCCAGGAGCTTGACGCAGCTATAAATCGTTTTGGTCACAGTCATCGGCAGGCCCACACGCTGGCCGACTTCGACGACCGCGCCCACCAGAGCTTCCAGTTCCATGGGCCGGCCGGCTTCGAGGTCTTGCAACATGGAGGTTTTGTGCGCGCCAACTTTTTCCGCGCCCGCCATGCGCTGATCGATGGTGATCGGCAACTCCATTCCCAACTTGTGCGCAACCGCTTCCACTTCCTCCATGATGGCCCGGATCACCGGTCCGACTCCAGGATCGCGCACCATTTGCACGATCGTGGCACGGGTGATCGCGCTTACCGGATTCAATGAAGCATTCCCCAAAACCTTCACCCAGATCTCGTGTCTCAACCGCGTCGTCACCGGACACTTTAATCCGGAAGCCACCATGGCATCAGCAATCTTGCGGATACGCTCCGAGCGGGAACCATCCGGTTCTCCAAGAGAAATGCGGTTGCCCTCGATCTGGCGAACCACTCCCGGCGCGGTAATTTCTGTCGCAAGATAAACAATCGATCCAACGACCCTGCGCGCCTCAATGGCCGATGCGATGACACCACCCGGGTCAACTCGCTCCAGGCGTAAGCCCTCCCATTCGCCGCCAAAGCCCTGAAAGTACCACCAGGGAATCCCGTTCTGTAAGCTGACGACTGTGGTATCTGGGCCGAGAATGGGCGTGAGATGAGGAGCAAGCTGAGTAAGCCCATGCGCTTTAACTGCGAGAAAAACTACATCCACCGGGCCGGCTTCGTGGAGCGAAGCAATAACTTTCGGGCGTACCGTGAAATCCCCTCCAGCGCTTCTAACCTCGACTCCGCGTTCCTGCATGGCGTGCAGGTGCGGTCCGCGCGCAAAAAGCGTGACGTCGAATCCTGCGCGTACCATACATGCACCCACGTAGGCGCCGACGGCTCCCGCACCGGCGATCAGGAATCTCATAGTTGCTCTTCCAACAGCGCGGCAGCGACGGCGCGACGGCGAATCTTGCCGGTCGCCGTGGTCGGGATGGCATCAACGAAATAAACCTTAGCCGGGCACTTGTATTCCGCCAGGAATTCGCGGCAGTGGTTGATCAGTTCCTGGCTCGTCGCCCCATGCTTCTCGTGCAACACTATGGCCACAGCCACTTCTTCGCCTAGCGTGGGATGCGGACAGCCGAACGCCACGGCCGCCGCTATGGCAGGATGACGCAGCAGAACCTCATCCACTTCATGGGGAGCGATGTTCTCGCCTCCGCGAATAATGATGTCTTTGATCCGCCCGGTTAAATGCAGATAACAGTCGGAATCGAGATAGCCCTGGTCACCGGTCCGGAACCATCCATCGACGAAAGCGCGCGCATTGGCCTCGGGATTGTTCTCATACCCTCGAAAGACATTGGCTCCCTGAATTGCAATTTCGCCGCGCACATTGGTACCGAGATGTTTGCCCGCTTTGTCCATGATGCTTATACGCAGCCCGATGCCCACGCCCACCGACCCTGCCTTTCGGTGCTGCGGCGGCAGCGGATTGGAAGTCATCTGGTGGGAAGCTTCTGTCATACCGTATGCTTCCACGAAAGGAACGCCGAAGCTACCCTCGATTTTATGAATCAGTTCCGCTGACAACGGAGCGCTGCACGAGCGCAGGAAGCGCAAGGTCGCCGCTTCGACCGGCTTTCCCCGGGTCCTCGCCAATAAAAGCTGGTGCATCGTGGGAACTCCCGAATACCATGTGACGCGATGCTCGGCCACCGTGCGCCAAAAAGACAGTGCGTTGAACTTCGTCGGGACCACGACCGTCCCTCCTGAGAGCAACGTGGACATGGTTGAGCCGATCAGACCGTGAATGTGAAACAACGGCATCACGCACAGCGAAATATCTTCTTCCGAAAGTCCATAGTGATTGGCGATATTCGCCGAATTAACTGCCAGATTGAAATGTCGCAATGGAACCCGCTTCGGCTTTCCCGTACTTCCGCTCGTGTGAAGAATCAAAGCGATGTCGTCCCCAGTGGGTTCCGTGGCGTTGCCCCCGCTGGGAGCGTTAGCCATGTAGACCTTGCCTTGTTCGTTCATCTCCACCGAGTAGACGGGAATCTTGCGGTCCTTCGCCGCAGTGCGCACGAATTCCGCGCCGACCGGCGGACAGAGCAGAACGCGTGCGTCAGTATCGCCGAGAAAGAAATGAAATTCCTCGTAGGGATATGCCGGGTTCAAAGGCGCGGCAGTTCCGGCGATCGAAGCCGCCAGAAAAGCCACGATAGCTGGCAATCCGTTGGGCAGGGCGATAGCTACGGCATCGCCGCGGCGAATGCCCGCCGACGCCAGCGCGTTTGCCATGGTCAGCACCTGCTCGCGTAGCGAATCGTAAGTGACACGAATCCCCAGCTCCGGAACAATCACCGCCGTATGGCTATCGGCAAAATGCAAAACATCCAGCAGCGTGTTGACCGATTTCAGTGTCATGGGTTTCGTGCCTCTTGCGGGGGAGTTGGATGGCGAGTCGACTTTAGGTGTTGTTTCCGAACGGATAATCGCCTCCGCCCTCAGATCGAACTACATATGCGACGAGTACCGCGCTCAGACCGAATAGCCCTCCGCGCTCAGAGCTTTTTTAAATTCACTCAGGAAAAACTGCACATTGTCTTCAGTAGCTAACGGTCCCATCACGCCGATGCGGAATACTTTGCCAGCAAGCGGCCCAAAGCCGCCCGCGATTTCAATGCCCGGCCCGTCGAGCAGGCGCTTGCGAACTTTGGCTTCGTCCACTCCCGTCGGCACGCAGACCGTATTCAATGTCGGAATGCGATGCTCCTGCGGAACGTGCATTTTCAGGCCCATGGCCTCAATACCTCTCACAAAAGCCTTGCTGCACCGGCGATGTCGCTCCCAGCGGTTTTCGACTCCTTCTTCGGCAATCACCAGCAACGCTTCCCGCAATGCATAGAACATGGAAATCGGCGCCGTGTGGTGGTAACGATGTGAGACCGTCGAGTAATCGTGAATCAGTTTGAGATCGAGATACCAACTGCGCGGACCTGTCTTTCGGCTGCGCAAAAATTCCATGGCCCGCTGCGACATCGCCATCGGCGAAAGTCCCGGCGGGCAACTCACGCCTTTCTGTGTGCAGCTATAAGCAACATCGATTCCGGTTTTGTCAAAATCGACCGGCAATCCGCCTAGTGAAGTGACGCAATCTCCGATCACCAGCGCTCCCACCTCGTGCGCCGCCTCGCAGATCGCGCTCCCCGACTGCAAAGCTCCTGTTGAAGTTTCGGCGTGCACGAACCCAACCACGTTCGGCTTCTCGCGCCGGATGAAGTCTCGGGCCTCGTCGTCAGAATAGGTTTCGCCCCAGCTCTTTTCGAAGCGAACGATGTTCGCACCGTTGCGCTTAGCCATTTCGGTGAGCCGATCCGAAAAGTATCCGTTCGCAAAAACGGCAAACTTGGCACCGGCGTCGATGAAGTTTGCCACGGCGGCTTCCATTCCAGCGCTGCCCGTCCCGGAAATAACCAGCGTCGCCCCCTCGCCCACCCCGTAGGGAGCTTTCAGTAGCTCCTGCACGTCGTGCATCACCTCGATGAAATAGGGATCGAGGTGCCCGACGATCGGCTCGGAGAGCGCTTCGTATACGCGCGGATGAACCATGGTCGGCCCCGGTCCGAAGAGGTACCGGCGGGGCGGTTGCAATGCGGAAAATGCGACAGTGGCGGGTTGCTCAATCGTGCTCATGATGACGTTTACTCCTGATTCGATCTAAGGGAATTCGAGTTAACGAAGGTCCGATCAATAAACTGTGAACTAATAAAATACATGAAAACAATTAACGCTTCTAATGTGCGAGAGGCACGGCCAAACGCAATCTGACAGTGAGCGCTTTCGGCCGCCGCTCCGTCAAATCAATTCTTTCGATCCTCCGAATCGCATTTCCGGAT
>JASHNX010000291.1 GCA_030041415.1 Candidatus Sulfotelmatobacter sp. | reverse complement strand
CTGTCCCGCGTTGGCTACACGATCCTGCTCCTTCTCCTGCGCGAAAACGGGCGAAGCAATGGTAATAAGAAGTGCGAATACAGCACAAAAGTTTCTCATAAGAATTGTTCTCTCTAGAATTAGTTCTTGTTCTCAACGAAATTGGGGATGCACTAATACGCATTACCCGCCAATGTTCTCCTTCCCGATTGCACGTGTACCGTGAGCTCCGAGCAGCTCCTTGATCTGATTCAGTCGCCGCTCAATGCGTTCTTCCGATGCTGCGTTCTTTCCCGTCATCAGAATCGGTTTCACCGACACCAGAAACACACTTGCTTCAAGAAACAGTTCGTGCGTGAACCCCTTGACTACTAATGACAGACTGAACAATCCAACCGTCAGTAGAATCACGACGCTGGTCCCTGGATCACTAAACTTGAACAGTTTCATGGCGATCATTCCTTCCCATCGAACAAGTCTCAGCTCGGCGAGGGCCCTCCTAAAATTGAGGGCCCTCTGCCTTGGCAGTTACCTCTCAATTGCCCCCCGGTACCAACACCGCATCAGCAGAAGAAAGGTCCACTCCTGCAACTTCAGTGTTGATCGA
The DNA here is from genome assembly GCA_030041415.1 of Candidatus Sulfotelmatobacter sp. Taxonomy (GTDB): domain Bacteria; phylum Acidobacteriota; class Terriglobia; order Terriglobales; family Acidobacteriaceae; genus Sulfotelmatobacter. Next base: position 18,552 of record JASHNX010000291.1, on the reverse strand, counting down.
CACATTCTGAAGTTGCGTCTTCTTCCCAGGCTGCGCGTAGAAGCTCAACAGATACTGGTTGTCGAGGGTCTTCTGCAGTTGATCGAGATAGGGCGCGAAACTCACCGGCTGCTGCAGCCCCAGAAAGAAAGATTCGCCACCGGTAGCGTCCGACAGCTTCGCAATGCCCATCTGTCCATTGGTGGCTTCCCAATAGTTGCGTCCCAAGCGGCCCGCACCCGGCGCATAGATCGTATGAATCATCGTGCCGGTACGCATGGCGACCTGGTTCGCCGAATCGACATCGGGGTTGGTATACAACCCGTGCCGGCCCATGCCACGACGGGCGCGGTCAATTCCGTCGGTGATCATCAAGACCTCGCGCCGATTCTCGGTTGCAGGCCAGCGTTTCATCAGATCGATCACTGAGAGGTACGGGCTCCCATAAGCTCCTGTCGAACCAAGGGGCAACCTCAGGGAGTTGGCGGCTGCGGCGTGGTCGGTCGTGAAGTTCTGCGCAATCTGGACCGTGGCGTTTCGCATATATCCGACGCCGACTAAAGTCGTCGACGGCTGCGCGTTGATGAAGGTTTTCAGGTCTTCGAGGTGCATTCCCAGGGCCGGGTTCGAAGAGTCGTCGATCAGGATGAACAGTTCGAGGCCGGCACGATCGCCCTGTGCCGGAACCCAATCGGTCACCGTCAGACGCTGTTTGCCTTGGGTAACGGCGATGTCTTGTTGACCGAGGTCCGGCATGCGCTTGTCGCTTGGTACGCTCGCTGTGACGGTCATTGTTACAGGCACCGTAGCGCCTTTTTCCTGCGCGTTCAAAGGAGCGGCAGTCATAGTCCCTGCCGCCATCGTTACTACTGCGCAAAACATACGGATGATTTGTGATTTCATATTGCATTCTCCTTGTTACTTAGTTATCGAGTCTTGCTCGAATCTCACAGGTGCTAATGCACCGTCGATTCCAAATAGCAAGTGATTGAAAAGACGGGTGATCCTCTGACTTGAGTGTCTCGAACTTCTCGTGAATTTCCGAGAGTTCGGGAAGGGAGAAGCGAGCGTCAGAGAGAATCGAAAAAAGGAGAAAGGTTTATGGATTCGCTAGGAAGGGACCACGTGGCCAGCTCGAACTGGGGTTGTACCAAAGCGCGGGACCGTTACCTTTTATATCGAACACCTAATGGCAACGTTCCCGCCTAACAGCATTGTTATGAAAAATGATGTTGCGTTAGTTCTGGTTGTTTGCGGGCGCATTCAGGCGAACGACCTGGCCTGACTCAAGTTCGTATTCCGCCTCAATCACAGTAAGCTTGCCGGACTTCACGGCGCTGGCGATAATCTCACTGTTGGCTGATAAATCCGATGCGCTTTGATGAACGTTTTCCTTGATGGCCGACTCAACGAGATCATCCGCCTTAGCGTAACTCTTAGCTCGAGTCACTGCAGGATCGATTTTTTCTACAATGGCGTCCAAATTCGCACTTGGCATCTTTTCGCCGGAACAGGCTGCATTCACCGCTCCACACTTCTGATGTCCAAGCACGACCAGCAGCGGGCTGTGCAAGTGTTCCACTGCATACTCGATGCTTCCGAGCGCCACTTTGTCGGCGATATTCCCTGCAGTCCGCACTACGAAAATGTCTCCCAGGCTCTGGTCGAAGACCAGCTCCGGACCAACTCGGCTGTCGGAACACGCGAGAATGATCGCCTTGGGAGATTGTCCGGAAGCGAGCTTGTGGCGAAGTGTAACGAGGTTGCGCGACTGGGGCTTGCCCGCGACAAATCGGCGATTACCTGCCATCAAGCTATCCCAGACTTCAGTGGCAGACGGCGCGGCCTGGCTGGCTGCGTGCGATGAATGTTGCGCAGGAACGGCAGGCGACACTTGCGCGAATCCAGAACCTGCGAGCGATAGTACGAGACCAAAGCACAAAGTGCGTATCATGAATGTTTCCTCCAGAATGTATCTCCATCGGTATTTTCGATGGGTTTTAGAATGGTCAGCATCACCGTATCGGTCTCTGGGAGAATCTGATACTCGACGAATTGGGGAATCTCAAACCATTTGCGGTCATAGTCCACCACACTACCATTGATCGCGATTTTACCCGTTCCGCGAATAAAGCAAAGTGTCGCAGGCGAGGTTTCGAGTCGGTATTCGACGCTTTTGTTCTGAGGTTTTATCTCGGCGAAGTTGCAGAGTGCCGATTCGTCCTTGTGCACATGGAAACTTCGGTTTCCAGACAAGTGTTCAACGCTGATCTTGGTAGCAGCTTCAGGCATCATGCTTTCTCCTTTCCGATAGCTGATCTCAATGCAGCCCATCTGGCCTCTAACATCGCAATCCTTCTGCCAATCTGCGGGCCTTTATAGGTAAGGGTTTATCGAAGTCGGAAGTCCCGACCGTGTCGTGAAACTCCGAGAGTTCGTGATGTTGAGCCCGCTAGCGTTTCGGGTATCGATGGCTAGCGGCGGTTCGTGCTGCCACGATGGTCGCGCTGGTTTGCGCTTGCGACAACATTTTCGGCAGCCGGATCCGGTCCGTCGCCTAGATTAACCCGTTGGCTTATTCCAGAGGGCTGGTCATTGAGCGTCGGTACTGAGGCAAGGTTGAGATAGAGTCTTTCGATGCTCTGTTGGTTGTCGTGCACAATACCGGTGCGCGGGTTGTCCAACTCCGAAGCCAACGAAAGCACGATTGCGACCATCAACGGTACAACCAACATGCCTAAAAAGAACCTCCGTCGCATCCCATAGCCCACGACGAAACAGGTCAAGGTAGCTATCAGAATCATAACCAGCCATATTGCGACCGGTACGTGCTTCTCTTCGGCCGCAAGCCTCTGCTCCGCCAGTTCGGGCAATTTATCCAGAGCCTGCACAAAGAGCGGAGTGACTGCATTCGGGCTTTGTCGAACCAATGCCCTCGTTTCCCGCAACATATCATTTTGCAGTTGCTTTGCGTGATCGATACTTACCACGATTGTGTGCGGATTCAGAGCCGATTCGCAGAACTCGATACGGGCGGAGACATATTCTCCCAGCAACGACAGGATTTTGTTTCGAAACGGCTCCGGGAGCATCTCCGCGCGTTCCCTTACAGTTGTGATCGCATTTGCCTCGTCGATCACCAGTTGATTCCGGTGCTCATAGTGTGACAGAGCCATGGGTAAGCTGAATCCCAGCAGCAGGCCAAGAAGAATACCAAGTTCATTCCGTGCGGACTCGACAAGGGACTGACGCTCTGGGTCGATCGCGTGGGACACGGATCGTAGTCTGTAGCCGAATTCCACGACCAGCATCAACCCGATTAACAAAAGAAAAAAGAATACTTCCGTGTGCGCGATAACCCATAGCATCGGACCCACTGAGTCCAAACCGCGCGGCGAAGTAGGCTGAACAATTTGTGTGAGTAGCATAAGCGTTCTCAAAGGTCTGTATCGAGTTAGGCTGCTATTGCAGCGGTGGATCCAGCGTCCCTTCGTACGAAGTGCCCAGAAACTTCCCGTTGGCATCGAAATTCCAGTCGAAAATGGCCTGCCCAGCGTTTGCGCAAGCATGACATCCGTCTCGCAGGGGATACGCTACCGTGAATTGAATGTTGCCATCGGGACCGACTTGCGAGTTGGGCCAAATCTTGCCGTCACGATCTCCCGGCCAGATATCGACCTTGGGAAATTGCCGCTTGGCGTTCTGGAACTGGGGACTCTGCCTCATTGCTTTGACGTCAAGCAACTTGAGGTCCTCAACGTTGACAATGGGTGGTTTCCCATTCACGAGCAAAAGACCGTAGTTGGTATTGGCGCGCAAAGGATATGTGATCCAGGCAAAGGCCACCGGGCCTTCGTCGTGAAACCCAGTCATCACGCCAAACTCGCCGTGGCCTTCTTTGTAGAGTTCGCGCGTGAACCTTACAACATCGGCCGGAGCGCCGGCCTTAGCCATCTGGCCAATCATGCAACTGGCGCTGTCGGAAGACGATGACGGTTCAGACGAAGATCCGTCACAAGCAGCATGAGCTGTAGTCATGAATTGCGGCGGCAGTTGCCACACAGCCGAACTGCCGATCTTTGCAGAAATAGGCTTGGATTGCGCGACCAGGCCGACAGTCAGCATGAGAACGGCAAGAAGAATTTGACAGGTATAACGCATATTTCACCTCAAAATCAGCCAATGGAACGCCACGTCTGGACGAGGATAAGCCTTGCAGCATCGAAGCGCCTGGCAGCCCGATCGGGCAGCAGGCGCTACGATACGCTATTGGCAATTAGGCCACCTCGCTGGTCGAGGTATAGCGAAGCGCAAGGCCCGCGCCGACTGCAAACAGACCGAGCAGTCCTAACAGGGGAAGGGGGCTGCCTGTCTCCGGCAATGCTGCAGGAGCGGCAGTCTCAATCACTTCCGCGATTTCGACTTCTTCTCCGCTCGGCTCAACCGCCTTCACTGGTGCTTGTTCCAGCACAGGTGCTGGGGCTGTTGCCTCTTGGTCACGAACGGATAACACGGGCTCACTTACGTTCTGTGCGATTTGCGTTGCCCGAGTCTTCGGATATACAAACTCCTGTCCGAAGTTGTCTCCGGGATAGAACCAAGCCCGAATGGCTTCCGGAGTACCGGTTGGTCTTTCGGCGAATTTGATCACCGTATCACCCGTTGGCTGCAACCGGTAATTAGGGATGGCCAGGATGGTGGTGATCAGCTGGGAGCGGTCTGCATTCCAGATCTGGACGATGTTACGGTTCGCGGGACTGTTCATCAACCGGAACCAGTAAGTGCCCGCTGGCAGTACGCGACCCGCAACTTCTACGGGTGCGGAAAAGGTAAGTTCGGTGGTTTTGTTCCACGCGTCGGCCCTGGCGTTGCTTGAAACAAAAAGCGTCGCGAGCGCGAGCAGGCAGAACATGACGATTTGCGATTTGTGCGATTTCATTTTTTCTTCTCCATTAAGTTTGAATTTGGTTCTGGAAAAACCGTATGAACAAGGATGTGGTCCCGTGTTCTCTTCTCATCGCGTCTAGCGCGATGCCACAAGCCGCCTGTCTTCGGAAGCCGATTCGCTTCTTTCTTGATTGACGTCTGCCCGTACAAATGCAACGGCTGGGCCAAATTGAAGGCGCTCAAAACAATGGCGTTACGACGTTTCGAATTCACCGCTGCTTCGGGAAGTCACGAAATCTCACGAAAAAATAACGGCAACCGAGTTAACCGTCCGCTACGAAGCTAAGTCATGACTCCGGCTTTGAGAATTCGTTCGCAAGAGTTTCGGAGATTCATTCATCGCGACAAATAATGTAGGCGCAGGATTTATGAGCTCTTGCTGCGTAGCGAAGGCCCCAGTTCTAAAGATCGCCCAGCAGATTGTTCGCAAAGATAGATATTTGGCCACCGCCGTGCATTATGAAAATTCGCTCAACGCGAGAAGCCAACCGAGGAAATTGCTGAAGGTGCTGCGCGAGGCTGGGCTTGTGCAGTCTGAGGGCTCGTGATGAAACTAAAGAAACTTCTGAGACGCATATTGCTGTGCGCGGGATTCGCGCTTCTGGCATTTTGTATCGTGGCCAAACTGCACGAACTGATCCTGTCCCGGGCAGCGACACACCGGTTTGAAGACCTCAGGCAAGCGAACGCCAACATCAAGACGCAGCAGAAGCCGCTTCTGCAGCCAGTTGCCTCCGCTCCTAATTTTGTATTGTGGTCGCAACAGCGTATCCGGCACTACGAGGAAAGTTTGAGCAAACGAGTTGCGACTCCGTTAGCGATTATCCGCATCAACAGAATTGGGGTGGAGGCGCCAGTGCTCGAGGGTACCGATGATTTGACCCTGAACCGTGGAGTCGGCCACATCACCGACACAGCGCTTTTTGGAGGAAATGGGAACGTAGGAATCGCGGGCCACCGGGATGGCTTTTTCCGGGGATTAAAAGATATAAAAATCGGCGATCACATTGAGGTGGAAGAGCCAGATCGGGTCGAGACTTATGTGGTTGACAGTCTGGAAATCGTCAGCCCAAAGAATATCAGCGTACTGCGTTCAACCAACAAGCCAGCTCTGACTTTGGTCACCTGCTACCCCTTTTACTACATTGGCGAGGCCCGACAACGCTTCATTGTGCATGCCACGCTATTTAACTAATTAGACAACGGAACTTTCGCCATCATTCCAATTACTCATATCCAATTGTTAAAGTCCGACTAGACTCTTCGCCAAGATTTGGCAGCCGATATCGAATGTACCGTCTAGGGCAGCCTTGCAGGAGTCAGCCCAAGAATGAGTTTCTGCCTTGCAGCCTCGGTGGCGGGATCCCCTGGCGCGGGCGCGAGTTCTGCTCCGGCGAAACGGCGGTAAACGTTTGTGCCGCCCTGGGCACCCACCTGCACGAACTCAACTGATAGGGGCCGATCGGGAATCCGTGCGCCGAACCAATGCGGATCATCGCGTTGATTCCAGGTCACGAGTGCCAGAACGGCTCCTGAAGTATATGTGGGCGCGGTTGACGCGTCGCTGCTTCGGGGGGACAAACTCTTGAGTGCGAGTTCGTTGCCATAGAGTGCCGCCATTGCATGATTGCCCGGGTCCACATACATCGTGATTGCGCCCCACCCGAGAGATTGATAGGGCAGCCTCGCCGGCAGAGTACCCGCGGCGTTATTCACGATCTCTTCGTGGTTCAAACGAGCTTCAGTAATCGGGAGAGTATAGACGTAATCGTTGCCGCGCACGGGGAGATGACAACCTGTGCATTCGTTCACGAATCGCGCATCGTTACCGTAGGGCTTCAGGTCCAGGCCGCGCCAGCGTCCCCATCCCCAGCCTTCTGTACTCTGATAGCGGCTGGCGTCCTTTACCATCAGTTCCACCTGCACGAATCTACCGGGATAAATTAGTCCATCCGACCCCTCCTGTTTCTGCCAGGCAATTTTGGCGAAGCGTGCACCGTCCGGCCACGGTGAGATATTTCCAGATTGCGCGGCCTTCAGCGCGATGTCATTCCCCAGTATGAAACGGAACGTGTTGTTATCCCCGCGATCGGTGAAACTGATCGGTTTCCAGTTTTCGAAGTCGGGATCAAAAGAAAGCCCATTGAATTCCGGTTGCACAGAAGTGAGAAGAACAGGTTGCATCTCTCCACCGGAAACAGCAGTTGCTAAGCTTCCGGCATTGGTTGCGGTGCTTGGCTGTGGCGGAGCAGGCGTCCAAGGGGCCAGATACGCCTTCAGGGTGGCCAGATCCTCCGGCGTCACTTTCGCGTCAGGATGTAACGCGAGGAATCTCGGCAGGGGCATCGCGCCGAGTTGCATCATGTTGACGGCTTCGTAAAGCGCCGCCTTTTGCGCCGCCGGGGGTTTTGAGCCAATCGTCGAGAAGTTCAGACGCTCGCGGGCGGTCAATACGTCGTGCCGCACGAGCCAGTAGCCGGGCACGATCTGGTCAAACCATGCGAGCCGCTCGTCGTTCGAATGGCAGCTATAGCAATCCTTGTCAAGCACCTGCTTGACCTGTATTGGTGCCTGTATCTCCGCCGTAGCGGGTGAGGACGGAATCGCGGGCCGAACAAATTGTAGCAATACAAAGACGACCGCAACCGTTATGATCAGTTTCGTGAAGGACTTCATGCGCTTTTATCTTCCTGGCTGCCTGAATTGTCGCTCGAGGACTTCCTAAAGGTGCCCGCCTCACATCAGAGAAAAAAATTGTCCAAGTATACTGAGATGAAATGAAGCCGCCGATTGTTGCGCTTTTGCGCCATTGAGAAACGAAAGCTCTGCCAACTGTGCCTCCGCACAGCGACCATTAGAAATCCGCCGAAAACCCAGCCCGGGAGCGCCTTTTGATCTTGACGGCCTGTGGGCTCTGCAGTAGAATTTCGCGGATTTCTGGGCCCCGTGCGATTCTGTCACGATAACCTAAGGAGAACGTCTATGGCCCGTATCCACGCCCGCAAGCCACTTGCCCGTATCGCCAAGAACCTCTCAGCCAACACCGATCGGCGTCTGCTCAGCTATGCCACAGCGGCCACAGCCGCTGGCGTTGGAGCGCTCGCCCTATCCCAGCCCGCCGAAGCCAAAATTGTATATACGGCCGTGAACATTCCGATCACTCTCAACGGTCCGGCTGTTCAAATCGATCTCAACCAGGATGGAATCGTTGATTTCAGTTTCATTAATTTCTCCGCATCCGGGATTTGCGGTGCGGATGAAGGTCGTCACCACGGCCGGGCCAAAGTCGGCCACCCTAATACGCAGATCTGCGCCACTCACTACCTGAGAATAGCGGCCGGACAGCCGGGGAACGCGATCGGATCATCGCAGACCTTCAACGGAGCATTTTGCGCGGCCGAATTGCGCGCGGGACACACGATTGAATCGGGTAAGAAGTTCGGAGCTAATGGGTTTATGATTGACGCCGTCTTTTTCAGCACCTTCCCCAGCTTTAATTTCGACAACTGCCTGTGGCAGGGCAAAGGCAACGCAGGCGGGTACCTGGGACTCCAGTTCGTGGCTGGAGGCCAGACCTTCTACGGATGGGCTCGTGTTGCGCTGACGAGCACCGGCCCCGTGTTAACCGGCTACGCCTACGAAACCACCCCGAATCATGCCATCAGGGCGGGAGCGATCGGCACCGAGAAGGCGAACGCTATGAATCCTTCGGACCTTCCCACACCTGGTCCGCAGCCCGCAACCCTGGGCCTGCTTGCCAATGGCGCGTGCGGGCTGAAGGCGTGGCGCAGACGCGAAGAAATGAACTAAAAAACAACGAGACATTACCGTTCGTTCCATGAGCAATGTTAGCTCTCTCGCACCCCGTTTGCGACGAGGAGAAAAAAGGCTTGATCTGTGGTCAATGAGTGTGATGGGGATTTAACGCCAATTGACGTAGCTTCCGAGTTGTCGCAAACCGGAATTCAGGTGTCGTTGCATCTCCAAGTCTTTAATGGCGGCGGACCGTTTGGCATATACATCCTTCCAGCGACTCTTGCCATGTAAGGCCCCAAGCATTTCGTTTGGGGCCTTCTCATTTCCTGAAGCGAAATTTCTGCGAGAATCTGCCCAAGAACACGAAGTTCGGTTGGGTTCGACCGTCCTATTGGAGCTTGAAGACCACACCGCAGCCAGTCTCGCCTTCGAAGTTTCCGGTGCACTTCGAGGTATCGCCGCCGGCCTCCGTGGTGCCGATGAGGCTGCCATCGGAGCCCAGCAGCAGATTACTTTCGGGCCCGCCACCGTCAGCGCCTCCAGCAAAGGAATAAAGGACGCTTTCAGTCCACGGGCCGCTTACCGCAGGCGTTAGCTCGAAGACGACGCCGCATCCGAAAACGGTACCGAGGTTTTCACACGGGGCAGCTGAGTCGCCACCACCGGCTTCGCCGTAGAGATTTCCGGCCGAGTCAAGAACTACCGGGGTGCCGGCAAATCCCCCGTCGCTGCCGCCGGTGAAGGTATAGAGGACGCTTTCTGGCCAAGGTCCTTGCCCGTTGGGAGTGAGCTTAAACACCACGCCGCAGCCGGGCGGGACATTGTATCCATACCCTCCAGGGCAATTCCCATTCGTGTCGCCGCCATAGATGGTGGTGCCGTAAACGTTGCCGTGAGAGTCTAGCGTCACGCCCAATAACGGCACGCCGCCGTCCGCGCCGCCCGTAAAGGCATAAAGCACAGTTTCCTTCCACAGGCCCGTGCGTGTGGGCGCAAGTTTGTACACTAGGCCGCAGCCGGTGTCACCAAAGCAACTGGCGGACGCGTCACCGGCCAAATATGTTACGCCATAGAGATTGCCGCGGGGACCAAAGGTCAGGCCGCCCCATGGCAAGAAGCCGTCGGTGCCAGTAAAAGCATAAAGGATGCTCTCCGGCCAGGAGCCGCTGGCAGCGGGCGTCAGCTTGAAAACCACGCCGCAGCCGTATGGCGGAGCACAAGTTTCGGTAGCGCCTCCTTGAGACGCAGTGCCGTAGACATTTCCACTGGCGTCGAGTATCACGCCGGACCATGGCCATGCTCCGTCGCTGCTGTCGGTGAAGGTGTGGAGCACGGTCTCGACCCACGGCCCGTGAGCTGTGGGGGTGAGCTTAAACACTACGCCGCAGCCGGGGAGGTAACTGCTGCCGTTGCCGAGACAATTTGGAGATTTCTCGTCCCCGCCAAACTCCGTGATGCCATATAGATTGCCCTTGGCGTCCATAACTACGCCGCCGGCGGGTACTGCTCCGTCCCTGCCCCCGGTAAAGGTGTAGAGCACCGTCTCCACCCAGGACCCTTGGGTGGTGGGGGTCAGCTTAAAAACCACGCCGCATCCTGGAACGCCGGTGTAAGTTTGGCAACTAGTGGAATTGTTCCCGCCCGAGAAGGTGGAACCGTAGAGATTGCCGGCGGGGTCTGAGATCAGGTGAGTTGCCCCAACAGCACCGGATTTGGGCCCTCCGAAAGTAAATAAGGTTTTTTCCGAATCTTGCGCCAACCCCGACGCGGCCAACATCAGCGTGGCGGCCAGGGCGACGAGTACGTTTCGCATGATTCTGCCGAAGTGCGTCATGTGTTCCTCTCCTTCACTTGGATATCGGTCTGAGTTCAAAGGCCCGGTCATCTCTATAAAGCGAAATTCCCGGCCGAATTGGTCCATTGAAAGTAGGTTTTTCCTGATGCACGCGGTCGGTCAGTTTCCATCCGTCGGTTGACAACCTCGGCGGGGGCGGTTAAGTTTAGCTCCCAGGATTTTTGGGTCTCCGTCTTTGGAGGTCCGGCTGTCGCAACTTGCGCCCAATACCGTCACCCGGTTACTGGCGGACTGGCACGCCGGTGACGACGAGGCCCTGCGCGCCATTATTCCTCTGGTTTATGACGAACTCCGCAGAGTGGCGCATCATTACCTGCAGAAGGAACGTCCGGACCACACCCTGCAAAGCACGGCCCTGGTGCACGAGGCATATTTGCGCCTGGAAAAACAGGGCGCGGGTCAGTTCAAGAACCGCGAACATTTCTTAGCCATCTGCGCCCAACTGATGCGGCAGATTTTGGTCGAGCACGCGCGCAGCCGCCGCGCCGCCAAACGGGACGGTGGATTCAGGCTTACGCTCGATGACGCGCTTGCCCTCAAGGCCCGGCACGTGGATCTGGTTGCCCTCGACGACGCTCTCAACCAGCTCGCCAGACTCGATCAGCAGCAGAGCCGCATCGTCGAGCTGAGATTTTTCGGCGGTCTTTCTATCGAAGAAACTTCGCTCGCCCTCAATCTTTCATCCACCACCGTAAAAAGACACTGGGCCACGGCCAGGCTCTGGCTGCATCACCAGTTGAAGGCCACCGACGCATGACGCCGGAGCGCTGGCAGCAGATTCGCGATGTGCTGGAGAAAGCGCTGGAGTTGGCTCCAGGCCAGCGCTCTGCTTTTTTGCATCAGGCCTGTTCGTCCGATTCTTCTCTGCGCCACGACGTAGAAACTCTGCTCGCTTCGAGCGACCACGTGCGCTCCAGTTTTTTACAATCCGCGCCGCTGCGCGCACCGCTTACCTCTGGGACGAAGCTGGGCGAGTATGAAGTGAAGTCCCTGCTCGGATCGGGCGGAATGGGTGAGGTGTATCGCGCCCGCGACGCGCGGCTGGGACGGGATGTAGCCATCAAGGTTTTGCCTCCGTTATTTTCGCGGGATTCTGAACGGCTCCGGCGCTTCGAGCAGGAAGCCCGGGCCGCGGCGGCGCTAAATCATTCCAACATTCTCGCTGTGTTTCAGATGGGCACCTACGAAGGCTCGCCGTATCTCGTCTCCGAATTGCTGGAGGGAGAAACGCTGCGCGAGCAGATGAAGCGTGGACGTCTCTCCGTTCGTAAGGCTATTGACTATGCAGTGCAGATGGCGCGCGGGCTGGCGGCGGCACATGAGAAAGGCATCGTCCATCGCGATCTTAAGCCGGAGAATCTGTTCGCCACCAAAGACGGGCGCGTAAAGATACTGGATTTCGGCTTGGCAAAGCTGACACAGCGACGACCCAGCTCAGAGCATGACGCTCCCACGCCCAGTGCGGAAACCGAAGCGGGCGTGGTAATGGGCACGGTTGGCTACATGTCTCCGGAACAGGTGCGCGGGGAACCGGCCGACCATCGCGCCGACATCTTTGCCTTCGGCGCGGTTCTGTATGAAATGCTGGCGGGAAAACGGGCATTTCAGAAACCGACTTCGGCGGACACGATGAGCGCGATTCTGAACGAAGACCCGCCGGGCATTTCGCAGGTCGCCAATAACATTCCGCCGGCCATGCAGCGTTTGGTGCATCGCTGTCTGGAGAAGAACCCAGAACAGCGTTTCCAGTCAGCCTCGGATTTGGCGTTTGCTCTGGATGCGCTGTCGGACACTTCCGGGACCACCGCCGCGGCAACCCCAAGAAAAAACGCACGGAAGATGTCCAGGCTTTGGGCGGTTGCTGCTGTGTTGGCGGCGGTGGTCGCCGCCTTGGTCGTGTTTCATTTTCGCAACCCGCATCCTGAACCAAAGCGTGAACTAGTGGAGAGGCAACTGACAACCAACTCTCCGGAGAGCACGATCAGTAGCGAGACAATTTCCCGCGACGGCAAATATCTGGCCTATGGCGACTTTTCGAACAAGTTGTATCTGCTGTCGATCGACGGCGGTGAGGTTCGGGAGGTACCGTTGCCGGCGCCGTACTTGCCTCTCAGCTGGTTTCCGGATGGGAACCATCTGCTTCTGAAGGGCGGTGTTAATGGCGGCGAGTTCTGGAAAATGTCAACTTGGGACTTCAGCCTACGCAAGCTGTTGAGCGGGCAAATGGACGATGCGAAGGTATCTCCCGACGGGATGCACATTGCTTTCGTGAAGGACCTCCACGAGCTATGGCTGATGGGAGCAGATGGCGAGGAGCCACACAAAATCCTCGCAGCCGATGCTCAAGAATTCCTAGCCAACCCTGCGTGGTCTCCAACCGGGCAGCGGCTCGCATATGTACGAATCCGGGGGTCTGTGAAGCCTGACGTCACCATCGAGAGCTGCGACATGGCGGGCGGGGCACGCACTATTGTGCTATCCGATCCATACTTGTTTAGCGCCGACTCGGCATATGGCATCGCCTGGCTGCCTGATGGACGCCTCATCCACTCGATTCATTCCAAGAGTGGTGAGTCCGACCTCTGGGCAATCAGCGCAAACCCGAGCACTGGCACGGTCAGCGGTAGCGCGACGCGTCTTACGGAGTCGAAGGATTTTGCTGTGCAATTCCCTGAGGCAAGCGCCGATGGGAAACGCCTGATCGCAGAGAGATCTCACACCGAGAGCCGGATCTACCTCGCCGATGTCACACCCGGAAACAAAGCCTTCACGCCTCACCGTTTCACGCTGGACGATTGGTACAACGGAGTTTGGGACTGGACCAAAGACAGCAAGGCCGTTTTCTTCCACTCCAAGCGGAACGGCAGGTGGGCAGTCTTCAAGCAAAACATTGACGCCAAAATGCCGGAAACTCTGATTGCGGGCCCGGAGAACTACTTCCTTCCTAAGCTGAGCGCGGAAGGAGCGCTGCTTTACACCGCGACCGCGTCCCCCGACCGTTGGGATCCTAGGGATACCACGATTCGATTGATGAGCACGCCCGAACAGGGCGGTGCACGGTCCACTCTGATGATGGGCAGATACTACTATGAATACGGCTCCTCGCCGTCATCAACTTGTGTTGGGTCGGAAATCAAGGGCGCCCAACTGATTTTTTTTCGTCTTGACCCGGTGAAAGGCAAAGGCGAGGAAATCGCTCGTTTTGACGGATATCATGGATTGGAGCCTCGCTGGGATTTGTCGCCCGATGGCTCCAAGTTAGCGATCGTGGATTCTGGCCAAAGGAAGGGCGAGATTCGGATTCTGAACCTGGCGGACCGAAGGGTTACGGTGTTGCACGTGCGGAATTGGAAGTGGTTCGCCCTCGAGTTTGTCAGCTGGACCGCGGAAGGGAAAAGCCTGTTTGTCATGGCACAGTCCGGCTCCGCGCATTCGCTCCTTTCAATTGATGCGAATGGCAACCCGAAAGTGCTGTTTGAAGTGCCTATGGGCGGCGCATTTATTTCCTCGATTGTGCCGTCTCCGGATGGAAAACGCCTGGCCTTTACCAAGAGAGTGCCTGTGAACGACGTGATGCTGCTGGAAAACTTCTAAGCTGCCCCCGAGGCAGCGCTACGCAATTGGGCTCAGATTCGAAAACTACCGATTCCTAACGCCACTAGTCGCAGCCAAGCAACTCAATCTTCACGCGCGCTTACGACAGCGATTCCGGTCAGTTTTTTAACACCCACCCATCTAGTCTCGCCGTAGCCTTTGGGCAACCGCCCTCCAGTCCACCGAAACCATGTGCAGATGCGAAATGATGAAAATTGTGGCTTGAGGCCCAAGTACGGCGTGCACAGTATCGCCGAGAAGCTGCTCTGGCCGGTGTCGTGAAAATTATTGCGTGGCATAACTTCCGGGTAGCCCGTTTATCGTTCCTAATCTCCCAGAAGCCGACTTATGACCCGAAATAATCTCCGGGTGTGAGTCCCCGCTCCTATCCGGCAGCAAGCAGACTGCTGCCGATACAATCGAGCGGCCTGCAAGAAGGCCCTAACTGCTGGAATCCGCCGGGGAGCGAGTCAGTGGATCCCGACCGGAGCGGTATCGTGGGGGATATCGATAGCGACATTCGGCACGCCTATGATACGGGCGACTGCCTGCGACTTCAAAACCAATGCGCGAAGTGGCGGGAACTCGATTTGCGAAGAGATTTGTAAATTTCCGACTTCCGGGCCGGTCTATCGTTGTCAGCTTGTGATGTTGCGAGTCAGTCAGCAAGAAGAGAGATCACGGTTCGACGTGATGAGGCAACGCCCTGGATTTCATGTTTGGGTGGGTCAATCAACGTTAACAGGCGTTAGCACTCATTGACCTCAGTGAGTGTAATCGGGATGTTGCGTCAAGCCTTGGGGCAGAAATCTGGCTAGCGCAGGTTTCATCTTGACACGCCTACGTGCGGGAGGGATACTTCGCCTGCTCAGCCCGCCGTACATCCCTCCCCCCGGCAGGTCGCGCCGGGCAGCAGTTTGCTCTTCGAGTGAAATAAGCGCGGTTCGTGACTCTTGCGCTACGGATGACTTTGGCGAAACTGCGATTTTTCTTGGGAAGTTCGCCTTGCAACGCCGCGAAGCGCATGGGGGGAGTTATGGAAAAAAAACTCGGATTATTGAAAATGGCCTGCGCCGTGTTTGTCCTTTGCGCCGCGACAGTGCTTGTGTCATCTGCGCAGACTCTTAGCACCCTTCACACCTTCGCCTATCCGGGCGGCACCGAACCACGGGCGACCCTGACCCAGGCCACCGATGGGAACTTCTACGGGACGACGATTTCGGGCGGGCCCAAGAGCGAAGGCACGGTTTTCAAAATCACGCCCGGCGGCAAGCTGACCTCGCTCTATAGCTTTTGCGCCCAGCGCTTCTGCGCGGACGGCGCCTTCCCATCGGCGGGGTTGATCCAGGCCAGCAATGGGGACTTTTACGGAACAACGACGGGGGATTACCAGGGGAACAACGACGGCACAGTCTTCAAAATTACCCCAGGCGGCACGCTGACGACGCTTTACAGGTTTTGCTCGGAAAGCGCTTGTGCGGACGGCATGTATCCCTACGCGGGACTGATCCAGGCTGCCGACGGGAATCTCTATGGGACAACCGTGGAGGGTGGGGCCGACGACTTCGGCACAGTTTTCAAAATCACCCCAGGAGGAACCCTAACGACGTTGCACAGCTTTGACGGCCTAGACGGCATCTCCCCCTACGGCGCACTCATCGAGGCCACCGATGGGAACTTCTATGGGACGACGGGTGGGGGCGGGGAGTACAAAGGCACGGTCTTCACAATGACCCCAGACGGCACGCTGACGACGCTTTATACCTTTTGCCAGGGAGACGACTGTACGGACGGCGCCAACCCCTTCGGGGGGCTGGTCCAGGCGACCAATGGGAACTTCTATGGGACAACGTGGGAGGGCGGAGACCTCACGTGCAATCCCCCCTTCGGCTGTGGCACGGTCTTCAAAATCACGCCCAGCGGTACGCTGACCACGCTTTACAGCTTTTGCCCGAAAGGCGATTGCGCGAGCGGCGCCTTGCCGTTGGCGGGGCTGGTTCAGGGCACTGACGGAAACCTCTATGGGACAACGACGGGAATCGGAATCAACAACGGTACAGTCTTCAAAGTCATCCCCGGCGGCGCGCTAACGACGCTCTACAGCTTCGACGGCGCGGACGGCTCCGAACCGTACGCGGGGTTGATCCAGGGCACCAACGGGAACTTCTACGGCACAACAAACGAGGGTGGCGCCAAAAACCAGGGCACGGTCTTCAGCGTGTCAGTAGGTCTTGGCCCGTTTGTGGAAACACAGCCCATCTCCGGCAAGGTGGGAACAGAAGTCAAGATTCTGGGGAACAATCTCACGGGTACAACCAACGTCACGTTTAGCGGCGTGAACGCTACGTTCACTGTGGTCGGCAGCTCCCTGATTACCACCACCGTTCCCGCTGGCGCCACGACCGGCACGGTCCAAGTAGTAACGCCTGATGGCACGCTCGACAGCAATGTGAAATTCCGCGTGACGCCGTAATGAGCGACTCGGAAGCGAAAGGCTGCCTGCCCCGTTCTTACAATCCTTGCAAGAGGGAATAGTAACTGGCGAAAACAGGCGATTACACTCATTGACCCTCGATGAGTGTAATCGGGATTTTTAGCCAACAATCCCGGTGGTGATGAGCAACCGTCCGCCTCCGTAATGGACCTCTGACAAAAACGTTCCGAAATGAAAAGCCGCCTCCCGAGGAAGCGGCTTCGTACTTGCTGCGCGTCGTACTATTTCGTGACTGTGAAGCTCGTGGGACTCACGGCAAATCCCATCTAGCGTTTGAGCGCGATGGAATCCCTCCCAGTTAATTTTGGCGAACACCGAACTGGATACCTGTGCTGCAAAAGGACCAATTACCGTCAAGGCCGTTCATTGCAAAGTCAATCGTATCTCCGGAGGAAACCGTCAGCTGGCGATAGAAGTCGACCGGCGACTCATAGCTGTCTATAGCTACCTTGAGAAGCTCCTTATTGGAGTTATAAATGACGCGAAGGTCAGTGTGGGTCGGAGCAAACCAGTCCAAGCCCTCAACGCTGCCGTAGATGGTGAATGTGCCCGACTGTGGGGCCGTCCAACGTACTACCGAGATGAATGGACCAGCGCCGTTATTGCCGATGTCTAGCTGAAAGTAATCGGGCGGCACGCAAATCGTCTCAAAACAGATCGGTTGACTACTGTCGTTGTGGAGGACGTACGGCGTATTGCAGCCTTGCGTCGCCCAAGCACTGTCTGGCAGCCCAAACAAATTCGTGCAGGTCGTTGTGTAAAGAGTCAGCGGAGCTCCATACTTGGTTAAAGAGCCGTAGGACCATACCCCGTTGGGGTTCGATGCGAGCGAGAAGTCTTTTACGGCGTTCCAGGTTTGCGCCGAAGCCGCAGGCGAGACTATCAGCAAGAGCGCAATCGCCGCGAAACTCTTAAGCAGTTTCATACTGGTGTCCTCCTTCTTTAACGTGATGGCTTTGAGTTTTCCCGCCGGCCCGGAGAGCGATGAGTGACGCAGACTCGGGCCGGAGGGAAACCCGATATTTTGCGAGGTGCCTTGATTGGATCGAACGGGGCCCGCTTGCGGATGAGGAAGGACTCGCAGCCTCAGGCTAAAGCTATCCCGCCTTGCTCGTACTGTCCGTGATAAGCGTCATGGTTGGGTGTGACGACATGGCGAAATTCGCATTTCAGCAGCTTGCCCGCCGCTCGGATGACGAAAACAGGCGATTGCACTCATTGACGCTGCGAGGGGCTGTTCAGTGCAAAAAGGTGCCCCAGCAGATCAGAACACGACAATTGTTGAGAGGCGTTCTAGGCTACTTGTTCGATGCTTGTCGAACAGGTCGCGTGACCGCATTCGCAAGCGATCTCCACGTCGCCCGATCCTGCGTCGCTGCAAGATTCACTGCAGTATTTTTGGCCACTTTCCACCAGACAGGTGCAGGGAATGTGGGCACAGGTGTTTTGCTCAGATGTTGTCATAAGGGTTTTTGCTCCACTCACCCGGAATGAAAAAATCAGTCGTCATTATAGCGCCCCAGAGCGTCAGAAAATAGCGCTCCCGCGACCTTTGGAAAATGATTAACTGTTGTTAACAGGCGATTACACTCATTGACCCTCGATGAGTGTAACCGGGGATTTTGCAACAGTCATCTTTTCCAGTGGCGTTGATTTACACCCGCGATAGATTCCCGCCGCACCTATTCCTCATCAATCGTCACGTGCACCTCTTTCATTTCCTGAATCTCCGCGATGACGATCGCGTGCGTTCCGTTGCGCTCAAACGCGGTTCCTTTGACCCGCACATATTTGCCCACGAAAGGCATCAGCTTTTTCATCTGACTGTAGTCGGGCATTTTGTCGGAGATAGGTTGATAGAGGTCGCCATCCCCGGTCAGAATGGCGATGGGCGAACCGGTCCTCACGCATGCCCGTGCGCACTTGA
>JASHNX010000290.1 GCA_030041415.1 Candidatus Sulfotelmatobacter sp. | reverse complement strand
AGCATCGCGGATATATGCGTTTTGATAATGCGCTTTTGGGGAGCTGGCTACTTTGCGTTTACGACCGGGCAGCGAGCCCAGTGGCCGGGGCCGACTTCCACCAGCGGCGGCATCGCGAGGGCGCACTCCGGCACGCGCAGAACACATCGCGGCTCGAAGGCGCAACCGGGCGGCATCGCGTGCAGCGGAGGAACGGTGCCGTCTATTGTTCCGAGGGGTTTTGGTCGAGCGGTTTTCAGGTTGGGAACAGCCTCGAGAAGTCCCCGCGTGTAAGGATGCGCGGGCACTTCGAAAATGTCGCGTTTCGAGCCGAGTTCAACAATGTTGCCCGCGTACATCACGGCCACGCGTCCGGCTACCTGCGAAACCACCGCAAGATCGTGCGAAATAAAAAGCATTGCGAGAGAAAACTTGGCCCGAAGGTCCGCCAGCAATTCAAGAATCTGCGCCTGGATGGTGACATCGAGCGCAGTGGTGGGCTCGTCGGCAATCAGCAACTGCGGCCGGTTTACGATCGCCATTGCAATCATGATGCGCTGGCGCATGCCACCGGAAAGCTGATGTGGGTAGTCGCGGGCGCGGCGATCGGGCTCGGGAATGGCAACCTGTTTCATGGCCTCGACCACCATCGCCGTAGCTTCGCGCTTGGAAACCCTGCCGTGCGCAAGCACCGCTTCTGCGATCTGATCGCCGACGCGCATGACCGGATTGAGAGCAGTCATAGGCTCCTGAAAAATCATAGCGATCTGCGAACCGCGTAATCGTCGCATGGACTCGTCAGGCAACGTTGCCAGATTGCGCGACTGTCCGTTTTCGCCGAACAGAATCTCTCCCGAAACCGAGGCCTGCGGGGGCAGCAAACGCATGATGGCGAGCGAGGTCAACGATTTTCCGGAGCCGGATTCGCCAACCAGACCGAGCACCTCACCCGCGCAGATGGAGAAACTGAGATCGCGGACAGCGTGCAAAGTTTGCGTCGGGCTAGAGGCCAGATCGCGCTGTGGCTTCGCAGAAGATGTCGCGAATCCGATGTTCAGATTTCGGACTTCAAGAAGCGCGGGCACTCAGCCATGGTAGCAGTGCGTGGCGCTGAGGACGATCAACCGGCGCGAAACATTCGGCCCGGGCCAAGGCAGGATGTTCCGCTATGGCTTATGTTTCTAAGAACATAAACCGTCTTCGAACGACTCAGTGGGGTGTAACAATGAGCATCTGCAGTCCCTTTGGGGCCACCAAAGCGCCTGGCCCCTCGGAGTCTCGCTGCGCTGTCAGCAGCGTCACCTCCTGGACACCCGCTGCACGGACGAAGTCTAAGATCTTGACAAGGCTGGCATAGGGAACGCGCGCATCTGCCTTTATATAGAGAATCTTCTGTGTCCGATTGGAAAGAATGTCTCTGACCTCCTTTGCCAATGTACCGGCGCTGGTCGGATTAACGCCAAGGTATACGCTGCCATCCCGAGTTACAGTTACCACCAAGGCGTCTTCTTTGTCTGCATCGGGCACCAGTGCTGCATTGCTGGTGTAAGGAAGGTCCACGGCTCTACCCTTTTGTTTGGGGACCTCTGCCGCAGACTGCGCAGCAATCGAAGACATGCTCCAGGCCAAGGCTAGTGCGACAAGGCACACTTCAAGTAAGCGTTTCATACATTTCGCTCCTTTCGACCTATTCAGGTGAAATTGTTAGGGTTTTGCTCCACTGAGTGACGCGGTTGCCAAGGTTCCGCCAAGCCCCATCGTCTCGACCGCCGAAGATGGCACGATCACCATGGAACCCCGCTCTTTGATGGCTTCGTACAGCATGTTCATCGCGCGAAGATGCAGGGCTGTCGGATTTTCGGTGTAGGCGGCTGCCGCCTGAACAAATTTGTCGGCAATTTCAGTTTCCGCTTGTCCGAGAATGATTCTCGCCTGCCGTTCACGTTCGGCTTGCGCTTGTCGAGACATGGCATCCTCCAGCCCCTGCGGAATTCTCACGTCTCTGACTTCAACCGATTGGACGGTTATCCCCCAGGGATTTGTCTTCTCATCAAGAATGCGTTGCAGCTCCCGTCCAAGTGTCTCGCGCTCCGTGATCATTTGCGCCAGCTCGTGACGGCCGATCGATTCCCGCAGCGCCGTCTGCGCACTCATATTGATTGCCTCAAGAAAATTCTCTACTTCAAGGATGGCTTTCTCGGCATTCCAGACCAGCCAGAAGACAATGGCATCGACGTTGACGGGGACCGTATCGCGAGTCAGTGTCGATTCGGCAGTCACGCTGGCGACCCGCACGCGTTGATCCACGAAGGGGCTAAGAGTCTCAATGACAGGCACAATGTGGAACAATCCCGGTCCGCGCAGCCCCACATATTTCCCCAGGCGCAAGAGGGCGACCTTCTCCCATTGCCGGACCACTTTGATTGCAAAGAGCAAGTAGGCTCCCAGTAGAAGTCCGGCTATTGCTGGCGCAGGTTGATGCACCGCTAGCGTGAGCAGCGCCCCGAGAACGATGCAGACTGCAAATGCCGTGACTGAGACGCCGTTGACCTGAGACAAATTAAGTTTTGCCATGATGTTTATCTCCTGCGGCTCGGCTCCAAAACTAATCCGCGCAACTGCTCGACCAGATCCTCGACCGTAAATCCAATTGCTCCCGCGCGAGCTACGGAGTCTGCGACAATCTGCGCCAACTGCCGCGAGCGCTCCTCGTCCCCACCTCGTATTTTTTGCGCGCCGATGAAGGTACCGGTGCCCTGATGCGTTTCCAAGACCCCACCAAGCTCGAGTTCACGATATGCTCGCGCCACAGTGTTGGGATTGATAGACAGATCGACAGCAAGTTGGCGCACGGTGGGCAGCTGGTCCCCGACGCTGAGCGATCCGGAAGCGATACCGCCCCGCACCTGGTCGATGATCTGACGATACACGGGTACGCCACTGTGGAGGTCCAATCGAAATCGGAACGGAAGGCGGCGCCGATTGCCCATTGCATGCTCAGTGTACTATTATACTAGTACATGATGTCAAGCAAGAAATCCTAACATAGCCGGCGCTGAGCCTTGGCATCGAAGAGCCGGCCGTAAGAGCGCGGCCTTGAATCTTCCCATTTCTCGGGCGCATCTCTTATCATTGAGACTATGAGCAAAATACACATTCCAACGCCTTTGCGGCAGTACGTGGGGAAACAGTCGATGGTCGAAATCGAGGCCGGAACCGTGGCCGAAGCGATGAACGGATTGCTTATGCAGCATCCCGAATTGCGGCGCCATCTTTACACGGAAGAGGGGAAACTGCGGGCCTTCGTCAATCTCTATGTAAATGACGAGGATATTCGCTATCTGCAGAAAGAAGAAACCGCGGTTAAGGAAGGTGATAACATTTCGATCGTGCCTTCGATCGCCGGAGGCGCGGCGTAGCTGGGGTTCGCGAATTATCTATTCCATGAAAGTACGGCGTTCACCATCGAATTCTTCCGCAGCCTGCTGTTGCATGTGTCCTGCCTGTCGTTAGGTTCCCCGCTCCGAAGCAAAACGGCGATTCCAGAAATTAAATTGAGGGTTTATGGCTACTACAACCGAAATTCCAGTCACTCTGAATAAGGACGAAATCCTGCGCTACTCGCGGCATCTGATCATGCCAGAAGTCGGCATGGAAGGTCAGCAGAAGCTGAAGGCGGCACGCGTGCTGTGCATCGGCACGGGCGGCCTGGGATCGCCACTGGCTTTATATCTGGCGGCGGCCGGAGTGGGCACGCTGGGTTTGGTGGATTTCGATGTGGTGGATTACACGAACTTGCAGCGGCAGATCATTCACTCGACTGCCGACGTCGGGCGCAAGAAGCTGGATTCGGCGGCCGACAAACTTACGGCGATCAACCCTTTCTTGAATCTTCGCACCTTCGATACGCGCCTGAGCAGCGAGAATGCGCTCGAATTGTTTCGCGATTTCGACATCATTGCTGACGGCACGGACAATTTTCCCACTCGCTATCTGGTCAACGATGCCTGCGTGTTGACCGGCAAGCCGAATGTTTACGGATCGATTTTTCGCTTTGAAGGGCAGGCCAGCGTTTTCGCAACTGAGGACGGGCCGTGCTACCGCTGCTTGTATCCCGAGCCGCCACCGCCTGGGCTGGTGCCGTCATGCGCGGAAGGAGGAGTGCTCGGCATTTTGCCGGGGCTGGTCGGCGTGATGCAGGCGACGGAGGTCATCAAGCTGATTCTCGGGGTGGGCGATCCGCTTATTGGACGATTGCTTTTGATCGATGCGCTGGGCATGAAATTCCGCGAGCTGAAGCTGCGGAAAAATCCCGAGTGCCCGGTTTGCGGCTCGCATCCCACGGTGACCAAGCTGATCGACTACAATCAGTTCTGCGGCATTCGCGGGGAGGAAAAACCGGTGGGGAATGGGGTTCCGGAAATTCAAGTCGAAGAGCTGAAGCGGCGGCTGGATGCGAAAGAAGATTTGTTTGTTCTCGATGTGCGCGAGCCGCACGAATACCAGATTTGCAATCTCGGCGGACATCTGATTCCGCTGAACGATCTGCCGAAGCGGGTGAACGAGCTCGACTCCAGCCGCGAGATCGTGGTGCATTGCAAAATGGGCGGACGCAGCGCGAAAGCCGTGGCCTTCCTGCAGCAGTCCGGATTCACCAAGGTTCATAATCTCGCCGGTGGGATTACGGCGTGGTCGGATCGAGTGGACCCGAAGGTGCCGAAATACTGAAGATGAGGCAGCGGCTAAAGCCGCTGTTTTTCCCGAGCAGTTTCGGCACGCCTGAAGGCGTGCCCCGATACGAATCTCATAGCCCCCCGCCTACAAGCAGATGGCCCGTCTCACGATGCAGACCGGCACGAAAGTTGAATTGACCTTTTTCTCGCGCTGACGATAATTGCGAGGTTCGCGCGTTCGGATAGCAGTAACTACTTCCCTCGAATCTTCCCAGAAACCAAACGAGCAGCGCGGGCGGGGGGCCCAATTTCGTTCCGAGGGAGATCTATGAAACACGCCAGCGTAACCATTCTGCTCGTGCCATTCCTGCACGCGCTTTGCTTCGCCCAATCCGGCGCGGTCATTCCGCAAGGCGGGGCGGGACATGCCGGCCAGGCGAGCTGCGTGATTTTGAAACGCATGGGACCGGCCGACGAGGTCACAAGTCGCCTCTACTCTTTTGGCATTCGAGGGAAGCAATTCCAGTACGTCGAAGGTAAGCTACCTGAGGGCTTTCCCTTCCACGGCAGGCTGACCGACCACGACGTAAGAAACCTGCAGGGGCGCGGCGCGGAGGTTATTGTCTTGGAACCTCACTATACGGCGGACGACCTCAAGCAGGCGCGGGCGGACTGTCGAGGGGAGACGGGCACGACACCTAACCAATCTGAAGCGAAGGCCGCCCCGACCGCACCCTCGTCCTCGGTCCCTGGTGCCGCGCAGTCAAGTGTCTCCGAGGTGCCAAACGCCGGGACCGCAGAAGTTGTGCCCGCACCGGGTCCAGCGACGGGCAAGCTGTCCGTCGCCTCCGTGCCTGACGGTGCCGACATCGAGATCGACGGCAGCTTCGTCGGCAATACGCCGTCTGACGTCCAAGTGGCGGATGGCGATCACACAGTGGTGGTGAAGAAAGCAGGATTCAAGGACTGGGAAAGGAAACTTAAGGTGAGCGGCGGCAGTAATGTGCATCTGAGCGCCGCGCTGGAGAAGACGCCAGGGCAGTGACGAGGTCTCGCACTCGCGATCCATTTCGGAAAGCACAAAGGGAAGCCATGCGGCTTCCCTTTCGCTTTTGCGTC
>JASHNX010000289.1 GCA_030041415.1 Candidatus Sulfotelmatobacter sp. | reverse complement strand
GACAACTATTACTTCATGGATACTTCCAACTACGAACAGACCCATCTGACCAAAGAAATCCTCGGCGACTCCGTGGATTACCTGATCCCGAATCTGCAGATCAAGGTCGAATTTTTCGATGGCAAGGCGGTTGGAATCGAACTGCCGCAGACAGTGGAACTGACGGTAATCGAGACCGAGCCGGGACTGAAGAGCGCGACCGCCTCCAGCGTTACCAAACCGGCAAAAACCGAGACCGGCCTTGTCGTGCAGGTGCCGCCGTTTATCAACGAAGGCGAGAAGATCAAGGTGGATACAGCGGAAGGCGTGTACTTGTCGCGCGCATAAAATTCAATTTGTCATCCTGAGCGAAGCGCAAATGTCGTTCGAGGGTTCTTCGACTTCGAGTCAGCTTCGCACTCGCAAAGCTGATTCTCCGCTCAGAATGACAAAACAAAAAGCCATGACTTCCTCTGAAAAGGCTGCCGAAGCCCGCCGTTTCATCGTCCGCGGACGCGTACAAGGTGTCGGTTTTCGCTGGTTTGTCGAGCGCGAGGCGCACATCCTCGGCATCGCGGGCTGGGTGCGCAACAACGCCGACGGTACGGTCGAAGTGCTGGCTCAAGGAAGCAGCGACCAGCTTTCCGGATTGCATTCTCGCCTGCGCCAAGGTCCTCGCGCGGCGCGGGTCGAAGGCGTGGAAGTATTAGAGGTCCGCCCATCCGCCGATCTCAGTTCATTTCGCATCGAAGGAGCATGGTAGCTTGTCCAGATCAAGACTTGACGATGTTCAGCTGAAATCCCTGATCCGCGAAGTCCCTGATTTTCCAAAAAAAGGCATTCTCTTTTACGACATTACCACTTTGCTGAAAGACAAAGTCGGTTTCGCGACGCTCGTCGACCGCCTCTCAGAGCAATATGTCGATCAGAAGGTGGATCTCGTGCTGGGCATGGAGGCTCGTGGTTTCATCTTCGCACCAGCTCTTGCCTATCGCCTGAATGCGGGATTTGTTCCCGTGCGCAAGGTAGGGAAGCTTCCTGCCGAAACCGTGAAGTTCGACTACGCGCTCGAATACGGCACGAATTCTCTCGAGATGCATAAAGACGCAATCCAGAAGGGCCAGAAAGTACTCATTGTCGACGATCTGCTCGCCACTGGAGGTACCGCGGAAGCTACGGCAAAACTTGCCAGGTCACTCGGGGCGGAAATTGCCGGCCTGGGTTTTGTCGTGGAACTGGATTTTCTTCACGGGCGGGAGCGCTTGAAGGAATACAACGTGATGTCGCTATTGCACTACTCTCAGTAAGCCGCGCAGCTGTGAAAGCCAGAAAGCAGCATATCGCGAATGCGGGCGCCCTAACAACGGAACCGCTGTGCCTGTTACCAGAAGTATGCGATCAACAGGCCAGCCGCGGTCCAGAAGCCCGCGCCAATGCTTAACGCCAGCGATAAACCCAACAACGTATTCCAGTTTATGCCGCCGCTGGCGCGCGCAGGCTCGAGATCGAATTCATATTCCATCCAGGAGCGGAAGAATTGAGGGTCCTTCCACTCGGACGGAGAAATGGGCATAGATTTCTTTTGCAGGGAAGAATCCTTGCCCGCTCGCAAATCCGATAATAGAAACGACAGCCGTCGGTAATTCATGCGCTCACCTCGCAATCACGTCACCGACTATCGAAATCACCGCACAACTGGGCTACTGAGTCCTCAGCGCAAGCAATCGGATGCCTCCACGAAACAGAGGGTTTTCAAGACCTTCTTTCAACGAGAGCGGCGGATTCAGTGTTTCCCTGTACTCCTCGCAGGAGTCCACCGTACTGTTTATGAACTCCGCCTTGCTCAAGCGCACTCCGCGAAAGCACATCTTTGTGCTTAGTCTCCGTCAATCATTACAGCTCTTCCAGTGACAGTTTCGACTCCTTGGACAGGTAACTCTTCCGTCGGAACCAATCTTCCATTGCTTCCCGAAGCTGATCTAACGGTACATTGGTTCCAATCTCGATCAGTCCGTCTGCCACCGGTACTGTATCGTCGAACACGCTGGCGTTGGTAAAGTTGCGCATCGAAAAGCTGTCAAGCCACTTCAGCGGACATAGAACCATCCTGCCACCGTCCTCATATTCCGCGCGAATTTTGCGGGCGAACATGGCATCATTTAAGCACACATGTGGGCAATCGCTGCGAATCCTGGCGCGGTCCGTCGGTACCTTGCTTGGCGACCCAGCGTTCCTAATGCGGGGGCGCCGTTCTGAGCGCCGGAAAAAAAAGAGGCCGACTGGTCTATCGTGACCTGCCCAGTCCGGGTCGACGCGATTTTCTCGTCCGCTGCTGCCGGGGAGCTTCTCTGGCGATGCTTCCTGCCGCGTTCGGCGGATTTGCTATTCCTTCTATTGCCCGCGACCTTGCGTTCGATTCTCAGGCTCAATTTTCTTCCGAAGGCGAGTTTCGCTTTCGTCCTCGTTACCGCTCGCAGCGGCCGCTCGATGCGCTCTTGCTCAAGACGCAGGCTGGGTTCGACGATTTCATTACCGAAAAGTATCACGATCAAATTGCTGTGACCTTGGCCAAATGGAGCGCAGGCCTGCTTGAATCCCCGCTCGATCTTGCGCCATTTGCGAAATCTTTCGCCGATGATTTCCTGGGAGCATCTCTGCGGCCAATCGGATCAAAGATTGTGCGTTCGGGGCCGGCCGTCGAAGTCCACAAAAGCAAATTTGCTTCGCAGTCAGGCTTCAGGCGCGATTCGTTTCTCGAGAACTTGCATTCTTCGCTATCCGGGTTTTCGAAACTCCTGACCGCGGAGTTTCAGGTCACAGGGATCGAGACGGCTCCCGCATCATCGGATACCCAGTTGCGACTGCAAACGCGTCTCCGCTATGAATTCGTGGGCGAGGGTCGTGATTTCTATCGGGAGCAGCGCGTGGGAGATTGGGCCATCGAATGGAAGGCCTTGTCAGAGGCCGAGTTTCGCGTATATCGCTGGCAGGCGCTCGAGGAAACCCAAAGCCGCTCGCGCTCGCTGGTCTTCGCGGATATCACGGCCGGGGCGCTCGCTGGCAATCCGTCATACACCGAACAGTTGCTCCGCGGCGTTGATTATTGGCGGTCCGTTCTCGACGGCGCATCCGGCATCGATATTTATGGACATAACGGCGTCTCTGTGGCTGACATCGACAATGACGGTTTTGACGATCTCTACGTTTGCCAGCCTGCGGGACTTCCCAATCGTCTCTATCGCAATCGCGGCGATGGAACTGTTGAGGACATCACCGAAGCATCGGGGCTTGGGCTTCTCGACAACACTTCCTGTGCGCTTTTCGCCGATTTCGACAACGACGGGCATCAGGATGCGGTAATCGTCACAGCGAGCGGCCCACAGCTGTTCTTGAACCAGGGCGCGGGCAAATTCAAGCGTAAACCCGATGCGTTTAAGTTCGCATCCGATCCGCAAGGAACCTTCACCGGCGCGGCCGTGGCCGATTACGACCACGACGGCTGGCTGGATATCTATTTCTGCCTTTATTCCTACTACCAGGGAACCGATCAGTATCGCTATCCCGTTCCGTATCACGACGCCGAAAATGGCCCGCCAAATTTCATGATGCGCAACCAGCGCAACGGAACATTCCGCGACGTCACCATCGAGTCGGGTCTCAATCAGAACAACACCCGCTACAGTTTTTGCTGCGGATGGTCCGACTACAATGGCGACGGCTGGCCCGATCTGTACGTCGTGAATGACTTCGGCCGGAAGAATCTCTATCGCAACAATGGCAACGGCACGTTTACGGATATTGCCGCCGAAGCTGGTGTCGAGGATGTCGGAGCCGGGATGAGCCTTTCCTGGCTCGATTACGACCACGACGGGCGCGAGGATCTCTACGTCGGCGATATGTGGACCGCTGCCGGCGAGCGCATCTCATCGCAAACGATATTCAAGAAGAGTTCACCCGAAGCGGTGCGGACACTCTATCGCAAGCATGCCATGGGCAATTCGCTGTTTCACAACGAAGGCGCCGGCTTTCGTGATGAAACTCACTCCGCCGGAGTCGGTGTCGGACGCTGGGCTTGGTCGAGTGATGCATTCGATTTCGATCACGATGGCTTCCCCGATATTTATGTCGCGAATGGCATGATTTCCGGCCCGTCGCGGCCGTCTCTAGGCAGAGACGATCTGGGCAACGCGAAAGCGGAGAAGAAAAATCTGGGCAGCGAAAACGTAAACAGGGAAGACCTGAACAGCTTTTTCTGGCGCCAGGTCGTAGCCAACTCTCCCGATCAGGTGCGACCTTCCCGCGATTACGAGCAGGGGTGGAACGCTATCAACGAACTGATTCGCGCCGACCGGACCTGGAGCGGCTTCGAGCGAAATATTTTCTACGCCAACAATCGCGATGGGACATTTTCGGATGTCTCCGGCGCGGTCGGCCTCGATTTCATAGAAGACGGCAGGGCGTTTGCGCTCGCCGACT
Source organism: Candidatus Sulfotelmatobacter sp. (assembly GCA_030041415.1). GTDB lineage: Bacteria > Acidobacteriota > Terriglobia > Terriglobales > Acidobacteriaceae > Sulfotelmatobacter. The sequence goes on along the minus strand of JASHNX010000289.1, from coordinate 1,204 downwards.
TTGATCACGACGGCAGGCAGGAAATCTTTCTGAAAAACCGCAACGCTCCGCAGTTGCGGCTGCTGAAAAATGTCGTCGCAAATATTCCGTTATCGATCGCCTTTCGCCTGCGCGGAACGAAGAGCAATCGCGACGCAATCGGGGCTGTGGTTACGGTCGAAACCGGCTCTGGCCGCCAGTTCCGCAGCCTGCAAGCCGGCTCTGGATTTCTTTCCCAGCACAGCAAGGAATTGTTTTTCGGACTTGGCGAACACACGGGCTCGCTTCAGGCGACAGTCCGTTGGCCGAGCGGCGATATTCAGCATTTCAACAATCTCCCGGTGAATCACCGCATCTGGATTGAAGAAGGCAAAGAATCTTTTCGAGTTGAACCTTTCAAAACACCAAGTGCGCCAAAAATCGAAATTGCCCACTCCACGGCGAAATTATTCGAGCAACTGCCCGCCACGGCTCAAACCTGGCTACTGGTTCCGGTCGCGGCGCCCGATTTCTCTCTCTCCGATGCCGCCGGACAAATGCGCACGCTGCGTGCGGTCCGCAACAAACCCGTGCTGCTAAGCTTCACGGTCACTCGATCGGCGGATTGTCAAAAGCAGTTGAGCGGGTTTGAACGCATGCACGCCCGATGGGCTGCTCAGGGACTGCAGTTGCTGACTATCAATCTGGACAGCGCTGTCGAGGCTAAACAATTGAGCGGGTTCTCACCCACGCCGAATCTCTCGTTTCCTGTCCTTCATGGCTCGGATGACGTCGCCGCCGTATACAACATTCTTTACCGCTGTTTATTTGACCGGCATCGCGATCTTGAACTGCCAACATCTTTCTTGATCGACCCTCATGGTCAGATCGTCAAGGTCTATCAAGGATCATTCGATCCGGAACAAATTGAGAAGGATCTCTACTCGCTTCCCCAAACCGATGCCGATCGCCTCGCTCTCGCTGTGCCGTTTCAAGGCATCGGCGACACGTTCGTCTTCGGCCGAAACTATCTCTCCTATGGATCGATCTTTTTTCAGTACGGTTATTTCGATCAGGCGGCAGATTCGTTTCAGCAAGCGCTGGTCAACGACCCAACGAGTTCCGAAGCGGCTTACGGATTGGGCAGCGCTTATCTAAGCCAGGAGAAAATGTCGGAGGCACGCGCGACCTTTCAGCACGCCACTCAACTGCAAGCTGCTTATCCTGACACGCTTGCCAATGCCTG
>JASHNX010000288.1 GCA_030041415.1 Candidatus Sulfotelmatobacter sp. | reverse complement strand
GACCACGTTCATACCGCGTCCACCGGCGACCGCGGCCAACTTGACACGTTCAGCTGTGATCCGGAGGAGCGATTCCCTCGTGCCGGCTACGGCAACCACATCACCCTCGTGCAAGACCGTGTCTGCTAACGCTTCGTGAACAACGCCGTTACGACGAAGCCGAAGCACAAAAACGCGGGCGTCAGGCAGCAAGGCCTCAGCTTCAGCGGCGCGGAGACCATTCACGACTCCACCAGGCTGGACCCGAAACGCGCGCATTTCCCACCGGTGCCAGGCGGACCCGACCCCGCCGAGTTCTTTTGTGCCGCCTTGCTTCTCCTCGTAATCTTTACAGGCTGCCGGAAGATTGATGCGCAATAACGCCGGACCCACGAGTGCGATCACGATTGCCGATCCAACCGTGCCGAACATGTAGGTGACGGCATAAGCAATCGGCATCGAGTCGATCAGTTTCTTGGCTTCGTCGGCAGCCAGACCCAATCGATTGATGGCATCCGTTGAAAGTCCCATCGCCGCGGAAATGGTTTGGGAACCCGAATAGAATCCTGCCGAATATCCAAGGTCGTATCCGACGATACGTGCAATCGCCAGCGGCACAATGAGGCAGAACAAACACTGGACGACGGAAAACACCGCTTGTGGTACGCCATCTTTTGCGATACCACGCACAAACTGAGGACCCACGCCGTAGCCCACTGCAAACAAAAACATCAGGAAAGCGAAGGCTTTAAGTGGTTGCGAAATTGTGATACCGACCTGCCCGATAATCACGCCGGCCAACAGCGTCGCTGTGACGGAGCCTAATCCGATGCCGCGGAAGGTAAACTTGCCGAAATAATATCCGAGAGCAAGCACTAGAAAGATAGCGATCTCCGGGTAATGGCGAATTGTTTCAGCGAACCAGGTGTATATGACCATCGTCTACCCCCTCGCATGAGCGGATAAATAGCGCGCCGTAGCGCAAATCGGCGGACAGATGCTTCATGCGGAGGATAGAGTTGGGCAAAAGCCGTGTCGCCTGTCAGATGTGACAGGTCAGCTAAGCGCGGTAATCAGAACCTACCCGTTGCGAGGTCAGCCGGAGGGATGCGTACAAGCGAAGAAAACGTGTGAAAGCGGATTACGACAGTTGAGTTGGGGCCCTAGTTGGATCGGCCCAAGCTATGCATCAACCAGCACTGGCGTGCCCATCATGGCGAGTTTTCCAAACGTAGAAGTTCTTGTCGTCCGCCAGAGTCTCAATCTCCAGACCAGCCGCGCCAGCCCCGCGATGGACAGCCGACCTAAGATTGGCTAAGCCGATTCCCTCGACAGCATCCAAGGGAATCTCCAAAGCCGCTCCGTCTTTGACGGCCCTGAGCTCTTCGACGACCCTCTTGATCAGCTCGAAGTGTTTTCCCCGTCTGCCTCGGTCCAATAGTGAACTGTCGACCACGCGATACTTGACAGGCGGTGGTGCAGGCTTTTCTTTAGTCATTCCGCGCTCCGAGGACCCAGAGAATAAGTGAACTAAACTACGTTGTCAACAGTATTTTCTATATGCGTTATGTATGCGAATATTATATGTTTTCTGTACCATGCAGCCATGGAACCTTTAGCGCTGTTTACGTAGTGCTGCGGTTACTCGCTGCGTACGATACAGGAACTGCATATCTTCCCCCTTTTTTTGCGTGCCGGGTATGCTCAATTCGTGTGAACAACTGAGGCGTGGTGATTGGGAGGGCGACTGGTCCCGGCGACCCCGACAAAGAATGCCGAGCAAATCAATGACAACAATAAGGTTGACAACGCTTGTTGGCAACCAAGATCGGAGCGTCGTTCCTTGTCTATCCCAGGGCGTGTGATTGTAGTAGATGATTTTCGTGAGTTTCGGGATTTGATGATTGCAATTATCGAGAGTCAGCCAGAATTGCAGGTCATAGCGGAAGCCTGCAACGGCGAAGAGGCAGTTCGGAAAATTGAGGGGTTGCATCCGGACCTGGTCTTGCTGGACCTCGGACTTCCGACACTAAACGGTTTTGAAGTGGCACGAATCGTACGCCAGACATCTCCACAATCCAAAATACTATTGGTGAGCCAGGAATCGTCAGCCGATGCTGTGCAAGAGGCACTCAACTTGGGAGCGTATGGCTACGTTCTTAAATCGGACATCGAAAGCGAACTGTTGAAGGCAGTGAGCGCGGTGCTCCAAGGCAAAGTGTTCCTAAGCAGGAGTTTGAGCGGGGGTGATTTGACCTAGCATTTATCGGCCCGATCTGTTGGCGCGGAGACCATCACGCCAGGAACGGCTTTTCCGCTTACGAGGACGTTGAGTTCATTCCCCGGAACAGTAAACTCAGCGAACCCACACCGCAGACATACCAGCAGCTTGGGGAACACCCAGACAATAGGCTTCTCGAGACCCGCGAGTCCTCCGAAGTGAATTGCGAGTTCGCCGTGAAAGATCTTCTGGTTTTCGCTGCTACAAGATTTACAAGCCATACAAAAGCTGCTTTTTTGATTTCGGCCTGAGCAGAGAGAAAACGAAAAACACTATAACTCCACACTGGGCGGATGTCGACCCCGTTCCAGACGATCTGAGGGCTACCTCGTTCGCCCAGCAGATCACCCGAAGCATCTCCACGCGACCGCTGAGGTTACACAACCAGCACTCTGGCTCCTAATTGAGAAGTCAGAAATTGCGCGAGAAATTGCCGACGTTCGCGGAGAGAAATTCACAGCAGAACCGTGCTCCGCCATGCACTCTGGACCGCAAAGAGTTCCAGATTTGCTTTTCACCCCTACGATAGCGCCCCAAATTTAAATCGCAGCTCGAGACACGTCTAGGACGTATAATCAACGATAGCTTGTGGGGGGATGCTTCCATGGATACCACCCGTCGGGATTTTTTCAAAACTGCAACAATTGGCGCCGCTGCCGCGACCATTTTCGGATTTGACCTTCAACCTGCTTACGCCCAGCTGAAAGAACTAAAGATCGCTCGCGCCAAAGAGACGCGGTCGACGTGTCCATATTGTGCTGTGGGCTGTGGTGTATTGATCTACACCATCGGCGACGGAGCTAAGAACGTAACGCCGCAGGTGATCCACGTCGAAGGCGATCCCGATCATCCCACCAATCGCGGCACGTTATGCCCGAAGGGCTCATCCCTTGAGCAGGACATGCTGAATCCGCGCCGGCTTACGAAACCCCAGGTCCGGCGGCCCGGAGCTACGGATTGGCAGGACATCTCCTGGGACGATGCCCTCAGCGAGATCGCGCAGTGGACCAAGAAAACGCGCGACGCGACGTTCATTGAAAAGGACGCGAAGGGCAATACCGTCAACCGATGCGAAGGAATCTCCTTTATCGGCGGCTGCACCGACACGAATGAGTTCAATTATCTGGTCGTAAAAACCATGAGGAGCATGGGCTTGGTTTATATGGAAAACCAAGCCCGTGTTTGACACGGCCCCACGGTCTCAAGTTTGGGACCAACATTTGGGCGCGGGGCCATGACCAATGGCTGGATCGACATCAAGAACACCGACATGATGTTGATCATGGGCGGGAATCCCGCCGAGAACCATCCTTGCGGTTTCAAGTGGGCGATGGAGGCGAAGCGGAACCGCAACGCCAAGCTGATCTCTGTCGATCCTAGATTCACACGCACATCTGCGACCGCCGACCTTTTTCTCCAAATCCGCGCCGGTACCGATATCGCGTTCCTTGGCGGAGTCATCCACTACGCGCTCGAGAACAACCGGATCGCGAAGGACTACCTCGTCAATTACACGAATGCGGCGTTCATCGTAAAAGAAGGATTCAAACTGCCGGAGGATGGGCTCTACTCGGGATTTGACTCGCAGTCAGGAAAGTACGATCTCTCCACGTGGAATTACGAAGGCACTGGAGGTTCCGGTGGTGAAGCGGGGACCGCTGGCCATGCACCCGAAGCCATACCGGGCAAAGTCGGAGGAGCAACACCACCCCCGCACCTGCCTCCAAATGTCAACTACGATTTGACTCTTCAGCATCCGCGGTGCGTCTTCCAGTTGCTCAAGCAACAGTATTCGCGCTACACACCGGAAACCGTGGAGCGCATCACCGGCATTCCGAAGGATCAGTATCTGAAGGCCGTCGATCTGTTCACTTCTGTCCGCAAGGATGGCGACATGAAAAAAGTCGCCACCATTATCTATGCGGTCGGCTGGACGCAGCACACCTTCGGCACGCAAATTATCCGCACCGCTGCCATGCTGCAATTACTGCTCGGAAATGTCGGACGTGCCGGTGGCGGCGTGAACGCTTTGCGCGGGCACTCCAACATTCAAGGCGCAACCGACATGGCGGGACTCTTCGATAGCCTGCCTGGGTACCTGAAAGCGCCAACTCCTGCTGACGCCGACCTTGCAGCTTTTCTGAAACGGACTACACCGACGGCATCGAAGCCAAACGAGTGGGATTCGTTCAACTACTACTCGAACACCCCCAAGTTCATGGTGTCGCTGCTTAAGGCGATGTACGGCCCAGCGGCGACGAAGGACAACGGCTTCGCATTTGATTATTTGCCAAAGGTGGATCGCGACTATTCGTGGACCCACATCTGGGACGACATGTACAACGGCAAGATCAAGGGCATGATGGCCTTCGGAATGAACGGGGTCATGATCGGTCCCGACACGAACAAAAACATCAATGCTTTGAAGAAAACCGATTGGCTGGTCGTGGGCGAAATCTATCCGGATGAGACCAGCGAGTTCTGGCGAGCCCCCGGAATCAGCGCCGAAGAGCAGAAAACGATCAACACGACTGTGTATCGCCTGCCCTGCGCCGGATTCGCAGAAAAAGACGGCAGCATGACCAACTCCGCGCGTTGGGTAACGTGGAAGTTTGCGGCTGTCCCGCCTCCCGGAGATGCGAGGTTAGACCAGGACATCGTCGCGCAAATCTTCCTGCGGGTGCGCGATCTTTACAAGAAAGAGGGAGGCAAGTTCCCCGATCCGATTCTGAATCTCACCTGGAACTATGCCGACTCGGCGCATCCCGCGCTCTCGCAGATCGCGATGGAGTTAAACGGCAAGGCTCTCGCTGAGCTGAAAGATGAGAAGACCGGCCAGGTAATCAAAGCCGGCCAGCAATTGCCCGGGTTCGCCTGGCTGAAAGATGACGGCACCACCATGTGCGGTAACTGGATTTACTCCGGTATGTGGACGGAAGCCGGACCGCAAATTCAGCGCCGGGGCACGGATGACCCATCGGGATTAGGAATCTTTCCGAACTGGTCATGGTCTTGGCCAGCCAATCGCCGCGTTCTCTACAACCGTGCATCTTGCGATCCAGCCGGAAAGCCTTGGGACCCCGAGCGCAAGCAGGTCTGGTGGAACGAAGCGCAACAAACGTGGGCGGGGAACGACGTGCCGGATTTCAAGCCCGATTCCAATCCCAAAGATCACATGGGACCGTTCATCATGAATCCCGAAGGAGTCGGACGTTTGTTCGCTCCCATCGGAGTCATCGCTGACGGGCCATTTCCCGAACACTACGAGCCCATCGAGAGTCCGATCAAAAACCCGTTGCACCCGAATCAATCCAACAATCCGCTTGTCAAGAAATTCAACACGCCCTTCGACAAGTTCGGCAGTCCGGAAGACTACAGCATCGTGTGCACTACCTATCGGTTGACCGAACAATACCACTACTGGACGAAAAACAATGCGATGAATGTGCAATTGATTCCTGAGCCGTTCGTCGAGATTCCGGTAGAGCTGGCGCAGGAAAAAGGAATCCGCGGAGCGGAACCGATCAAGGTCATCAGCGCACGCGGAACCTATATCGCGAAAGCCTTCGTCACAAAACGCCTCAAACCGATGATGATCGACGGCAAGAAGGTCTACCAGATCGGGTTGCCAATTCATCAGGGCTTTCGCGGCATCACCGAAGACGCGGGAAGAGATGCGCGTACGCCGGCAAATCTGTTGACGCCGGCGGTCGCCGATCCGAATGCGCACACCCCGGAAACCAAAGGCTTTCTGGTCAAAGTTGAAAAGGCCTAGAGCGAGGAACGGCCATGAGCCAGGCATCGACCGAAATCGTCAGAATCTCAGGCCACGCCGGCAGTGTACCCGGCGCCGGACTCAACCGCGAATTCACCGTCTGCAAGCTCGTTGATACAACCACCTGCATCGGCTGCAAAGCGTGCGAAGTCGCCTGTCTCGAATGGAACGGCTACACCTTTACCGAGACAACTTTCGACAACAGCTACCAGACCATGCCCGAAACGGCCTGGAATTACTGGAACCTGATCAAGTTCAACGAATACGAAAATGAAGACGGCAACCTGATGCTGCTGATGCGCAAGGATCAGTGCATGCACTGCGCCGACCCCGGCTGTCTTGCCGCGTGTCCGGCGGATGCAGCAATCGTGCAATACGCGAACGGAATCGTAGATTTTCAGGAAGCGAATTGCATCGGCTGCGGTTATTGCATGACGGGCTGTCCGTTCAACATTCCGAAATTCAGCCCGACGGCGCGCAAGGTCTTCAAATGTACTCTCTGTAACGACCGCGTATCCCAGGGACTCGAGCCGGCCTGCATCAAGACCTGTCCCACTGGTTGCCTGCATTTCGGAACCAAAGCGGAAATGAAGGAGCTTGCCGAAACCCGCGCGAAACAGCTTCGCGATCACTCCGGATATCGCAACGCCGGAGTTTACGATCCCTCGGGCGTTGGCGGCACGCACGTTATCTACGTTTTGCATGACGCGACCAACCCTGAAGCCTATGGCGGACTGCCGAAAAATCCGCAAGTTCCGCTGATGGTCCGCCTCTGGAAGCATCCGCTAAAGTGGATCGGCAATTTCGGCATGATTTTCGGAGTGGTGGGGGTATTCATTCACTACCTGCGATTCGGACCCAAGATTGTGAAAGAAGATGAACAGCACGGAGATGCGGCATGATCCATGGCAAGTACCTTCTCCCGAATGGGCGCGTGCTGCGCTATTCGTTCCATGAACGAATGATTCACTGGACGGCTGCGGTTTCCTATGTCTATCTGCTGTTGAGTGGCTTAGCGTTTTGGAGTCCCTGGATGTTCTGGATCGCTGCGGTTTTGGGCGGGGCAACGATTGCCCGCGAACTGCATCCCTGGTTGGGTATTGTGTTCTCCGTAGCCGTAGTGTTGATGGACGGGATGTGGGGAAAGCAGATGAAGGAGACTCCCGCCGACAAGGGTTGGTGGGAGTCGATTGGCCATTACATCCGCAATGAAGACGACAAGATGCCTCCCGCCGATCGCTTCAATCCCGGCCAAAAGCTGCTCTTTTGGGGATTCTTTGTGAACGGGCTTCTTTTGCTGTTGACCGGCCTGATCTTGTGGCTGCCTCAATACATTCCGTGGAACCTTCGAATCCTGCGCCTCGCTTCGATATTCCTGCACCCAGTCTTTGCTCTCTTCACGATCGCCTTGTTCATTGTGCACGTCTACATGGGCACTGCCATGGAACGCGGTGCCTTTGGTTCGGTAATTCGGGGCGACGTATCGCGCGCCTGGGCGGATCACCATCATCACAGTTGGTTCCAGCAGGTCCTTCGTGAAGAGGAATCTTCGGGAAAATCGAGCGGAGATTAACCGTTCCGCAAGAAATGAAAAGCACCTGGGATACACGCATCAGGCGCGCCACGGAATTGAGCTCCGCCTACCCATTTGCCGCCGAAGGTCTCCGCTTTTACGCTCAGATTGCGATGCTCCAGCAACAGCTGTACTCGCAGATTGAGGCCGCACCGGCCCAGTTTTTCTCGCTCGACGGATCCTCATGGAATGCGCTAAATCCCTCCGCATTGCCGCCGAAATTTTCGAATTTTGTGAGAAACCTTGGGAAGATCGCTCCGGCTGCGCTCGCGCAGCGCACCGACGAACTTCTGCGTAAAGACTCTGCTTTTTGGCTCCGCCTTCTCGACCAATATTGGCATTCGGCGGCAACAACTGCGGATGAGCCGGATGGTTCGACTCGCGGCGCCGCCGAACAGCACTTGGCGTGGCTGTTTCTTCAACCCTTCGCTGAGTTCCTCGCCGCGCGACACGAACAGATCCAATCTGACGGAAACGCTAGAAGATGTCCCTTTTGCGGCGGTGCCCCGATTGTCGGTGTATTGCGCCCCGAGGGCGACGGCGCCAAGAAGTCTCTCATCTGCACCCTGTGTGCGCATGAATGGGCTTTTCGCCGGATTTACTGCCCCGCATGCGGCGAGGAAAGAGAGTCCCACATGGGCTTTTACTCGGCATCTGAAATCCCTCATATGCGGGTCGATGTCTGCGAGACCTGTCATACCTATATGAAGAGCGTCGATCTGACGAAGATGGGGCTCGCCGTACCAGTCGTTGACGAACTTGCGGCGTTGCCTCTGGACCTTTGGGCGCGCCAGAATGGCTATCACAAGCTGCACATAAACATTGTGGGAGCCTAGAAAGACTCCTCTCTTCTCAGCGCCAGATTTTAGTCAATAACATTTTTTAGCGAACGGAATGATTCGGCACTCGTCAGATCATCAGGCGTGCAGGATTTCAGAACGGAAAACTAACTTCGATTTGTCCGTAAATCGCGATAAGCTCGGTCCCAAGAGATTGAGGTGGACCAGAAGCGGCCCCCGCGACCTTATCGAGGAGGATCGTGTGCAAGTGGTTTTAAGCGAAGGTCGGGGCGTGATTTTGACGGCCTGAAATTCTAAATGCGCGAATGCTATTTGGTTTGCAGAGAGGCAAAATGTCCACTGAGAGCACTAGACGCGAGTTTCTAAAATTGTGCACGTCCGGATTGGCAGTCGGTGCCGTTGCCGAATCTGCGCCAGCTTGGGCCTGGACAGGTTCAGCCAATCCCAATGAGATCGCCGTCCGGGTGACGGATGAGAAGCGGCGATTCGAGCAGGCTTCGCCGCTGGCATGGCGGCCGGGTGCGGGACAGCCTTCCGCGGAGATCATCGTTCTCGACCCTGAAAAGAAGTTTCAGGAAATTCTTGGTTTTGGCGCTGCCTTCACTGACGCAGCCTGCTACATGTTCAATCAACTGCCCTCGAATTCGCGTGAAAGTTTGTTCCATGAACTATTCCACCCGTCTGAGCTGGGACTCAATGTCTGCCGCACCTGCATTGGAGCGAGTGACTACTCGACCGAGTTGTACAGTTTCGATGAAGGCGAACCCGATCCGGACTTAAAGCGCTTTTCGATCGAGCACGACCGTGCATACATCCTGCCAGCGTTGCGACAAGCACGGCAGGAAAATCCGGACTTGTTTCTGTTTTCTACTCCCTGGAGTCCGCCTGGCTGGATGAAGGCCAACGGTTCCATGCTGGGAGGCTGTATGGGCAAGAGGTATTACGCGAGTTACGCGCAGTACTTCCTGAAATTTTTGCAAGCCTACGCAGCGGAGGGTGTCTCCATCCAGGCAGTGACTTCGCAAAACGAAGTGGATACCGACCAGGACGGTCGCATGCCGGCCTGTCTGTGGGGGCAGGAGTATGAGATCGAATTCGTGAAAGAACATTTAGGACCGGTGCTGAGAGCTAATGGAGTCCCGACGAAAATCTGGCTCCTCGACCACAATTACAACCTTTGGGGAAGAGCAATTTGCGAGCTCGACGATCCGGGCGTGCGGGAGTACGCAAACGCGGTGGCGTGGCACGGCTACGCGGGAGGCGCGAGCATGGCCTCCAAGGTCCACGACGTGCATCCCGATGTCGAGATGTATTGGACGGAAGGCGGCCCAGATTACACCCAGCCTGACTACGCTACCGATTGGGGAAAATGGGGGCATATCTTTATCAGGGCTCTCCGCAACTGGTGCCAGTCCATTACGGGTTGGAATCTTGCACTCGATGAGCAAGGGCGTCCCAACATCGGCCCGTTCCCGTGCGGTGGAGTCGTTACCATCCACTCGCAGACCAAGGAGATCACGCGCAGCGGCCAGTATTGGGCCTTTGCTCATTTCTCCCGCATGATTCACCGTGGTGCACACCGCTTCGATTCTCAGGGCGTTCTGGCAAACCTCGATCACGTGGCGTGCGAGAATCCTGATGGTCAGCGAGTTCTGGTTTTGAGCAACACTGCGACGGCGCGTCCCGTGGTGCTGCAGATGGGCTCAATGATCACCGAGTTGACTTTGGAGAGTGGTTCCTTAACTACGCTCAGCTGGAAGAGAAATGATGCCTAACGGGTGAGAACGAATTTGTCTTGCAGTTGGATATTGTCGGAGCAACTCCCGACCAGAATTGTGAACTCACCCGCATCTGCAGTCCAGTCACTTTTCTTGATGTCATAAAAGGAAAAGGCTCTGCGATCGAGTTTTAGCGTCACTCGCCTGGACTCGCCGGGTTTGAGGCTTATCTTCGCGAACCCCTTCAATTCCTTGACGGGCCGCGGAACAGTAGCGTAAGGCTCACCGACATAGACTTCCGCGACATCAGCCCCCTCGCGATGGCCTGTATTTTTCACGTCAAAGGAAACCGTTACCGGCTCGTTCAAGTTCCCCGTTGCGGGGCTCACGGATAACTTTTCGTATCGGAACGTAGTATAGGAAAGACCATAACCGAAGGCGAACAAAGGCTTCGTTTCGGAGCGATCGAACTGCCGGTATCCCAGAAAAACCCCCTCCGAGTACTGCACGCGGTTTTGATTCTTTTCGGGATAATAGGTATGGAATGTTGGGTTGTCTTCCCAACGGCGTTCAAAAGATACGGGCAACTTGCCGGACGGGCTGTAGTCGCCGAAAAGAATTTGCGCCAGGGCCGTTCCTCCCTCCTGGCCGGGATACCAGGCGTGCAGAATCGCAGGAACGCGGTCGACCCACTCTGTCATGTCGACGTTCCCGCCGGCGGTGAGCACAACGATCGTGTTCTTATTGACCGCGCTGATTTGCCGAATGAGTTCGTCTTGCCCGCCAGGCAGCCGAAAGGTTCGGTCAAAACCCTCACCCTCGGTCGTGGGATCGAATCCCACGCAAATGACCACGGCATCGGCCTGCGCGGCGAGGGCTTTAGTGTTGCGGCCGACGAATGACTCGGCTCGCGTTACTCCAAAACCGACAATGGCACTCCCCACATCTTCGAAATATTCTAAACGGATCTTGTAGGCCTGGCCCGCTTCCAGGTGTGCGCCATAGCTGTCCACGGTTTGGGAGTGGGGTTGCCAGTCGTCGATCACCCTATCACCCCCGATGTAGAGCCGAACGCCATCGTCAGCGGAAGTGAAGAATCGATAGTCTCCGGACTCTTTGGGTAGAAAATAGCCAGTCCATCGGGCCGAGAAATGATCGACGGGCTCGTTCGGAGCAAAACTTCCTTCTCCCCAGTCGAAATGGACGTGCTGGTCGGTGCGAACGAGCGCAGGTGCGCCCTGCAGTTCTTGATTGCTAAAGTATTCTCCTTTTAATCCGTGCTCCCCGCCGGGTGCGGTAACAAATTCAGAATTCTCAAAGACTTCGTCGAGAACGGGCGAATCGACGGCGTATAAAACTTTGACTTTAATCCCCAAACGATTGCTGATGCCTTCCAGATAACTGACCGCATTGAAAGGCTTAGTTTCAGCACTGCCGCCTCCAGTCGGTACCGCGGGATAGGCATCGGGACCAATTACCGCAATCGTTTTCACCGTGTTTTCATTCAGCGGAAGAAGATTTCCGGAATTCTTCAGCAAAACCATGCTGCCCCTCGCCACCTCGAGGGCAACCTGGCGGCCTTCCTGACTGTAGGTAGGAATGGTGGTATCCGTCTGTGGCTCGTCGAGAAATCCGAACTCGATCGCCTTTCGTAAAATTCTTCGAACCTTGTCGTCCAGCGTCGCGGCCTCGAGCTTACCTTCCCTGAGCGCCGGAAGCAGGGTTTCACTGTTCATGAAAGTTGGCGACGGCATCTCCAGATCAAGGCCGCCGTTGGCGGCTGCAATACCGTCGTGCGTGGCGCCCCAGTCCGACATAAGAATGCCGTCGAAGCCCCATTCCTTCTTGAGAATGTCGTTGTTCAAATGATTGTTCTGCGTCATGTATACGCCGTTTACCAGGTTATAGGCATCCATGACTGCACCCACCTTCGCTTCTTTTACTGCAGCTTCAAATGCGGGCAAATAGGTTTCGTGCAAAGTTCTTTCATCGATGTCAGAACTCAGCGTCGTACGTGCGAATTCTGAGTTGTTGCCGGCAAAATGTTTTGCCACAGCGATGACACGTTGTGCCTGGATGCCTTCAATAACGGAAACTGCCATTCTTGAGGCGAGAAAGGGGTCTTCTCCGAAATATTCGAAGTTGCGGCCATTCATGGGCGCGCGA
>JASHNX010000287.1 GCA_030041415.1 Candidatus Sulfotelmatobacter sp. | reverse complement strand
GCTTCAGGTAGGCAATCGCTTCGGAGGGCCGGCCTTCGTCGACGAGGAATTTCCCCAGACGGTAGTTCGCCTGAAAGCTGTCGGGATTTTGTTTAACCGCGAGACGGAGAGATGCTTCCGACTGAAAAGGATTTGACGACGGCAGCGATTTGGCGCTGGAGCTGTCGCCCAACGATGCCGCCGCCTTCACCATGGATTCGGTGTTGCGGATCATCGAGACCGAGGATCCGTGGCCGCCCAGGGTTGTGGTATCGGTAACGCCGGCAACTGTGAAGTGCGGCTCGTCGTAAAACTCAGGGACAGCTGCTGGAGGATGGTCCGCTGTTTTAGGCGGGGGCAGCACCAGGTCGATATCTTTATCCTCATTTTGTTTGAGCAGAACCTCGATCGGGGCGCTCTTAGCGCCCGAGCTCTCCGCATGCAGCGTGCAAGGACCGGCAGGAATGGAAGAAAAGCGAAAAGTCCCGGCCGCATCGGTTGTCACGGTGAGCGTCTTTGTTTGGTCCTGAAGAATGACCTTTGCGGCAGAGACAGCCTGGTTTTGAGAATCACGCACGACTCCGTGCAGAGCGGAAGAAGCTTGAGTCGCTGGCGCCGAATTGCTTGGCGTTTTGCCCTGCGACTGGCCGTAATAGAACGAAGGAGTACACAACGCGGCGACTCCAACTATGCACATGAATTGATGGGGAAACTGATTCATTGCGAAACCGCAGGCGACAATGTCCCGAGCGTGAGCAGATCGATATATGCCTCGGCGATAAGATCCTTATGGTCGATACCGAATTCTGCCAGCAATACGTCGGCGATGCGCTTTCCTTCTTCCTCGGTTTGTCCGTGACGCAGTACGACCTCGAATTCCATAAAATCGCCCAGGCCTTCGACTTGATCGAGATGCAAGCGAGTTTGTCCGATCAGATAGAGAGTTCGAGTTTTTTTGACCACGCCGACCAAGCCGAGCGTTTCAGAGAGAATATCGAGCAGAATCTTTGGATCCGAGGTGTGTGCGATTGAGTAATGGGAACAGCGAGCTTCACGGACGTTCGATCTTTCGTAGCGAATCAGCTCTCCCCGGTCCTCAGACAAAATGCGCAGCTTCAGCCGCGCGTCATTACAGGCGAAGAAGAAATCCTGCTGGTGAATGATCAGTGGCGACGAATCACTCAGACGGATTGCGACAGCTTCCGCAGCGGCGCGATCGTCGAGGACCGCTTTTATCTCAATGTTTGATGGCATCGTTCGAGTGCGCCAACTCGTCACTCATTCGCAACCACAAATAGATCGGTCGCGAAATAATGTAAACTCCCTTTGCGGACCCGCTTTCTTCGCAAATGAGTAAGCAATAGAATGCGACCCAATTTTATTATGAGAGGCGCAAGGAGGGGATAGTCATCTTGAATAAGGCCCGGCTTTTCGCGGCGGTGCTGTTAATTGGGACCTGGGTACTGGCCTTTGGCCAGGAAAAAAGAAAAATTATTATCGACCAGGATGCCGCAGGGCCGGCAGGAACAGACCAGCAGTCGATCCTGCTGCTGATTCAATCTCCGCAGACGGAGGTGCTGGGCATCACTATCGTGACCGGCGACCAATGGCTGCGCGCAGAAGTGGCGCACACGCTGCGCATGCTGGAAATCATTGGGCGAACTGATATCCCCGTTGTGCCCGGCGCGGAATATCCGCTGGTGCGGCGGCAAAAAGAGACTGCGTTCTGGGAGGAACAATTTGGCTCCGTGCCGTGGCTCGGGGCTTGGACCCCAAAGTTTTACCATCCCGCGAACGAACTCGGACCAATGCCGGAAGGCACTCCGACGAGCAAGCCTGCCGACGAAGATGCCGCGCATTTTTTGCTCCGCATGGTTCACAAATATCCCGGCGAAATCACTATCTACGAGGGCGGGCCCATGACCAACCTCGCGCTGGCGATGACCATTGATCCTGAATTTCCGTCGCTCGCGAAGGAGTTGGTATACATGGGCGCGAGCTTCAATCCGCAGACGGACGACCCGGAATTTGTAAACACGCCGACTCACGAATTCAATCTGTGGTTCGATCCAGAAGCGGCCCACACCGTGCTCACGGCTCCGTGGAAGAAGATTGTCTGCACGCCGGTCGATATCTCTGTGAAGACGAGGTTGACGCCTGAGATGGTGGACCGCATTCGAACGAGCCTGTTGCCGGCGGCGCAGTACATCGCCAAATATGCACGCCTGCGGTCTAGCTACAACTATTTATGGGATGAGTTGGCGGCGGCGGCGTGGCTCGACCCGAGCATCATCACGAAGAAAGAAACGTTGTATATCGATGTAGACCTCGACCGCGGCGCGGGTTACGGCAATACTTTGAGCTGGTCGAGCCAGAACAAGCCCAAGTTCGCGGGACCGCCGAGTGAAGTGCAGGATGATTTAAATCTCGAAAAGTTCTACACCATGTTCGTTGATTTGTTGCGCGCTTCGACGCCAAAAAATTAATCGTGCCCGCGATTGCGCAATTCATTGCGAAAGTTGCGACAGCATGCTTTGCGCCTGGGCGTGATCCGGATGCTGCTTTAGAAGCTGAAGCAAAATATTGCGAGCTTTGTCCGGCGAGTTTTCAATCGAGTAAACGCGGGCCAGGTTCAGATACGGCTGATCGAATTCTGGAGCGACACGAATGCAAGTCTCAAAGCTGGCAATGGCGTCTTCCTGGCGCTGGGTGCGCACATAAAGAATGCCTAAATTGTTCAGGGCTTCGGGATAATCCGGACGGGCTTTGAGTGCGCGTTGCAAATGCTCCTCGGCACGCGCAGTATCCTCGGCCTGCGCAAACACCATTCCCAAACCATAGTTCGCGTCAGCATCGGATGGATCAACTTCAAGTCCACGCTCAAAAACCTTGCGGGCTTCGTCCCAGTTTTTCTGAAGACGATATGCGTTTCCCAGATTATTTAGTGCTATCAGATTGCCGGGACTCAAGCGCACGGCTTCTTGAAAGTTCTTGATCGCTTCGTCGGTGTCGTTCATGCGCGTGGCGATCAATCCAAGATTATTCCAGGCATTGGCAAGCGTGTCAGGATAAGCAGCTTGCAGTTGAGTGGCGTGCTGAAAGGTCGCGCGTGCCTCCGACATTTTCTCCTGGCTTAGATAAGCGCTGCCCAATCCGTAAGCCGCTTCGGAACTCGTTGGGTCGTTGACCAGCGCTTGCTGAAACGAATCTGCCGCCTGATCGAAATAACCGTACTGAAAAAA
>JASHNX010000286.1 GCA_030041415.1 Candidatus Sulfotelmatobacter sp. | reverse complement strand
AAGCCGTGCAGGACCTCAATCGCCAAATCGAGGTATCGCCTAACGCGGAATCCTACAATCTGCTGTGCCGGGCGGAGTTCGAACTCGGCGCATGGGATGCGGGAATTCCTAATTGTGAAAAGGCCACCGAACTCGATCCCGACAACGGTCTCTATCATCTGTGGCTGGGGCGCATCTACGGCGAGAAAGCCGATCACGCCGGGTTCCTTCACGCCGTCGGCCTGGCGAAAAAAGTTCGGGCCGAGTTTGAACGCGCCGTTTCGTTCGACCCTGACAGCTGCGAAGTTCGCACCGACCTAGCGGAATTTTATCTGGAGGCACCAGGAATCGTAGGCGGAGGCCAGGATAAAGCGCTTGCCCAAGCCGATAAGATCGAATCGCTGAATCCGGCAATGGCCGATTGGGTCAAGGCACGATTGGCGGAGAAAAATAAGGACATTCCAGCGGCGGAGCGCGAGTACAGAGCCGCGGTCGTGGATAGCCATGGAGGCGCCCGTGAATGGTTGAATCTCGCCGGGTTCTACAGCCGCAAAGGCCGATTGGATGACATGGACCGTGCCCTGCGTTCACTAGAAACCAGCCGTCTGGATCATCCCGCTGCCCTGGCCGATGGTGCGGGCATCATTCTGCGCACCAAAAGAGATTACTCGCTGGGGATACGGCTTTTGCGGCGCTATCTTTCCACCAAAACCGTCGAAGAAGCTCCCGCGTTCAAGGCGCGCGTGATGCTCGGAGAGCTGTATGAACGACAAGGCAACGGGTCTGCGGCGGCCTCGGAATATCGCATAGCTTTAGGCATGGCTCACGATTACGCGCTGGCGCAAGATGGATTGAGGCGCGTCGCTCAATAACGGCCTCGCTAAGTTTCAACAACCTCTGATTGTTTCAGGCAATCGCTTGTGACCTCCGTTCGCTTGGATAAATGGCTTTGGGCCGCCAGGTTCTTTAAGACGCGCCCGCTCGCTGCGCGGTCGTGCGCCCTTGGCAGAGTTCAATGCAATGGGCAGCCCGCCAAGCCTGCACGCGAAATTCGCGCCGGAGATACGCTGCGAGTCACGAACGACAGCGGGGATTTCGAGATCGCCGTTTTGCTTCTCAGCGAAACGCGAGGGCCGGCCTCTGTGGCGCAAACTCTCTACCGTGAAACCGACCCCAGCCGCGAATTGCGCCAGAAAGTAATTGCCGAACGCAAGGCGATGAGGGAGTTCGAAGTATTACCCGCTGGCAGACCGTCGAAGCGTGATCGCCGCAGAATCATCCAATTCAGGGGCAGGGCCTGAGACACACAAGAAGGTTATTCTAGTCAAACCTGCTTACTGATTCTCGCTCGCATCGAAATCGACCAGGCCATCTCGGTAGTCGATGTTGATGTTCAACGGACGCAGGGTTGAGAATCCGAGAGTTCCGGAAATTTCAGTTCCCACCGATTGGCTGGCCGAGCTCAGATCGAACGCAATCAAATCCTGGTTCTCCTGACGGAGATTCCCGAACTCCAGAATTATTTTCTCCGCGCGATAAAGTTTTTTGACCGAGCCGCCAATTCCGGCCACCATCCGCTGTGAGTCGTCGCGCAGCTTAGTGACCTCCCGCGCCGTGGCCGGCGTAATCTCGCTTGCTAACCCTCCTGTATCCAGGAGAAAGAGTTTAGCCGGAATGGCTCCGACTTTCGTGGGCACCAACAAATAATGGCCGAAGTGATAGACCTTCGTATAAGACCGCATTTCCTGCGCAACATAAGCGTCGTGAAAAACCGGATTCGCGGCGGATACCACTGCATCATTCTCATTCGGCCGCGCAGGGAGTTGGCGGAGTCTCAGTTTTTCGTGGGGAAAATCGAGATTCACGAGGAATTGCTCAAAAAAATCGGTCCCGATCAGGCCTTCATCTTCTAGAACTGTCCGCTTATCCAGTATTCTCACCGGACAATTTTCGAACCTCAAATCGCCGATCTCGATCGCTGTGGCCAGGCCGACATATCCGCCGCTCGCTTCGGCATCGCCAATACCTCCGATTCGGCTCTCGGAGACTTCAGCTACGCCGGCTTTCTCCGCCAGTTTGCGGCTGATAAGAATGCCGTTCGCCCCCGTGTCGAGCATCAGTGTCGCTTTGCGCTCATTCAGCTTCACGCTCAAACCGTAACCGCGCAAATGTTCGGCATCGAAGCGCAAGCGGACGAGCGGCGTCTCGGCCTTGGCCACTGGTCTGACGAGATGGCAACTCCCCCGAAGCGAGCGATCGAGCATCTTCAAGTAATCGAGATATTGTTCGCTCGCCTCACGGTCACTGGCACCGGCGCTATCGGGGCTCGCGAGATAGTTCTCGAGGCGGCGAATGCGTTCGGAGAGTGGCAAGGTCATGTTCCAGTTCAGTTCAATATCGGGATCGACTTGGTTAAGTTCCCGCGCCTTGTCGATCATTCCCTTGCCCTGCCCGTACAGCGAGAGAGCGTCTCGAACTCGCGCTAACCCCAGATACGCCCGCCCATCCGAGAATCCGGAGTCGGTTATCTTGCGCCACTCCTCTTCGGCCTCGGAAATTTTTCCCTGCCGGAAGTAGATTTCCCCCAGCGCCACTCTCAACTCGGGAGAATCTGAAAGCGTGAGCCCGTCTCTCACGGTTTCCGAAGCCAAATTCACATTGCCCTGCTTCAGATAAATGCGGGCCAGCCCTGCGTGCGCTTCAGGTGAGCGCGGATTCACTTGCAGCATCAGTCGGTACTTCTCGATCGCCGCATCGAGCCTTCCCGTTCTGTAAAGCGATTGCGCCTCTGAAAGAAGATGTGCAGGGCTTACCACGGCTCTGAGACTGGCGGAAGCTAGTACCGGTGGTTTTTCGGCGGAGGCAATCGGATTGGCCGCGGATTGTTGGCCCTCAAAAAAGGGGGCACAGCAGAGCGCTCCATACAAACAAGGGACGAGGAGCATGCTCGGGCGCAAGACCCTGAACATCGGCGTACCTTTCAGCTGTCGCGGCGTTTGAGGGGAGTCCGACGCAGCGCGCCGAGTTTGCCATAACACTGGGTCACTGTCGAGTGTTTCTTTCGCCGAGATTTCCGAGGATGATTCGTGCCCTTGTGCGTGCGCCAACAGAGCGGACTAGACCTCGAAGCCGACCTCGGGCAAAGCGTAAAATCGAATAGATGAACAGTTTCCCGCGCTCTCTTGTTGCTTTCTTTTCGGTCTTCCTCACGCTCGCGCACCCAGGCCTAGCCCTCGAGAACATTCACGAGGTCGCCCAGGCCGTCGATGAGCACTATAACCACCTGCACACCTTGCAGGCGCAATTCACCGAAATTTATCGAGGATTGGGTGCGGAGCGGACCGAAACTGGCACGCTCTGGCTCGAAAAGGGTGGGCTGAAAAAACCTGGCAAGATGCGCTGGGAATATCGTTCTCCAGAGGACAAGCTGTTCATCAGCAATGGGAAAGATGCGTGGTTTTACGTTCCGGCGGACCACCAGGCACGCCGAACGGACGCCAGCAGGCTTAACGACCTTCGTTCCCCACTGGAATTCTTGTTAGGTAAAACGCAGTTGGAAAAGGAGTTACAAGGCCTGTCGTTCGCTCCGGATAAGCAGCCGTTAGCTACTGGGAATGTTGTACTGCGAGGAATTCCACAGGGCGTGAACGACCAGATCAGCGAAATGCTTCTGGAAGTCAATTCCCAGCGCGAAATTGTCCGCGTCGAGATGCAGGGCTCGGATGGATCGGTGACCGAATATCGATTTGCTGATCAGCAGGCCGATGTAACGCTTCCGGCAGGGTGGTTCCAGTTCAAGCCGCCAGCCGGCACAGAAACGATCGAAGGGTTGGAGTAAATATCTCGCACAACGCTTTCTATGGAGCGCGCTTAGGTGAGGTGAGAAGCAAGCAATGGTTCACACCCGACCGACTTCACGCCTCCCCTGACAAAGGGAATCGTATGTTGCTGATATGCAGCGCATTAAACCAGATTGAGGATATCCGTGGGCGGCTTGAGCTGCATTGTTCATTTTGGTTACTTGCGATACTGAAAGGGCTCTAAGTCGTTGCAATCCGAGGGTCGGGAGCAAACTTGCAATGCTAAACTGAGCAATCGGGGTTTGTGCGGAAATTCAGGAGCAGTCGCTTCCGAAAAGATCTGATCAATGGCGGAATTCGTAATCAAAATCGCCGACGAACGCGGGCACACCCATCAGCAGGTGGAGCACGGTTATTCAATCGCCGAAGTGCGCGACCGCTTCACCGCGCAAGGATACCTGGTTCATTGGGTCAAGCCCCAGGGAATGCTCACTGGCTTGACCATGCGGCAAGCACGCAAGCTCAAGCAGAGTTCTTTTCTGGTTTTCAACCAGCAATTCCTGACCCTCATTAAAGCCGGACTGCCCATCCTCAACGCTCTTGAACTGCTGATTAAGCGGCAAAGAGACGCGAACCTGCGGCAGATTCTGGAGAACGTCCGCGAGCGCGTAAAAGGAGGCGAACTGCTCTCCGATGCGTTTGCCACTCACCCCGCGGTTCCGAGAATTTACACCACCACGCTGATGGCGGGCGAGAAAAGCGGCAATATCGATGAAGTGCTAACGCGCTACATCAATTTTCAGAAGATGACCATGAGCTTTCGCAAGAAACTGCTCGTGTCCCTGATCTACCCGACGCTGCTGGTGAGCGTGGTTACGATCATGGTGATGTTTCTGTTCACCTATGTCGTGCCCAAGTTCGCGGAACTGTTCAACAGTCTGGATGCGAAACTGCCGTCGATTACTTTGTTCATGCTCTCGGTTGGCGTCAATGCGCAGAAATATTTTCCGGTCTTCGCAGTGGTGGTTGTGCTGGGCGGCTTTCTATTCTGGCAGTGGCGAAAGACCGATCGCGGAGGCGATCAGATCGACCGCGTAATCCTGAGCCTTCCCTTGCTTGGCGATATCCGCCTAAAACACCAGGTTGCGACCTTTTCCCGCATGCTGGCGACCCTGTTGCAGGGCGGTCTGCCGCTGGTGCCTTCCATGGAGACCGCGGGATCGTCCATGTCCAGCCGGCGCATTCTTAAAGGCGTGGACCGCGCCAGCGTGAGAGTTCGCGAGGGGCGGGGACTGGCCGCAAGCCTTGAGGAACAGAGAATTTTCCCTGATCTCGCGGTGGAAATGCTGGAAGTTGGAGAATCGACGGGCGCGTTGCCCGCGATGCTGAATTCGGTTGCTGAGTTCTATGAAGAAGACGTGCAGACGGCCCTGAGCGCAGCGATGGCGCTCATCGAGCCCATGATTCTGATCATCATGGCAATCTTCGTCGGCGGAGTACTCATCTCCTTGTATTTGCCGATCTTCAGTTTAGGAGTGCAGGGAGCGCGTTAGGAAATTCAGTAATTCGGTGATCGGGCAATTTGGAGGCTTCTGCCTTCGCCGATTGCGAATTACGAATAGGTTTTGGATTTGAGAGCAGCCATGGCGGAAAAAAAATCACTTTTCGTGAACGGGCAAAGCGGGCAAGTAGTGACGACGGGCAATCCGGCCACTGACCTGGAACGCGCACAGGATGTAGCCCGCCGCTATCGCTGCGAGTTTGTCGACCTCACTGATTTTCAGCTTCATCACGAGCTGTTCAAGAAGTTTTCTCCTGAGTTGATGTTCCGCTACAACTTCGTGCCGCTCGAAGAAACGTCAGACGGAAAGCTGGCGATTGCCATCGCCGATCCCAGCCAGCTGATGATGATCGATGAAATCAGCCTGCTCTTGCAGAAGAGGATCCTCACCAAGGTCGCGACGCTGAAGCAGATCTCGGACATCCTCAAGAAGACCGAGCAGTCGCAACGCGTTCTTGAAGAGGCCAGCGAAGGCTTCCAGATTATCCGCGAAGACGAGAATACGGGCGCGGAAGAAACACTCACCATCGACAAGCTGACCGCGGCCGGCGACACCAGCCCCATCATCCGTCTGGTCGATACTACGATTTTCACTGCGCTGCAACGGCGCGCGTCCGATATTCACATCGAGACACGTGACGATTCGGTGGTCATTAAATTCCGTATCGATGGGGTGCTCACGCAAGCCATGCCGCCCATCGGCAAAGAACATCACTCGACCGTGATTTCGCGTATCAAGGTCATGAGCGAACTGGATATCTCCGAGCGCCGCGTGCCGCAGGACGGCCGCTTCCGCGTGAAGTACAGCGGCCGCGCCATCGACTTCCGCGTTTCCATCATGCCCTCGATCCACGGCGAAGATGCCGTGCTCCGCGTGCTCGATAAAGAGTCGATGAGCGAGAAGTTCAAGAAGCTTACGCTCGATGTCGTCGGCTTCGATGAAGACGACCTGCGCCGTTTCCGCCGTTATATCAAAGAACCTTACGGCATGGTGCTGGTGACTGGACCGACGGGCAGCGGCAAAACCACAACGCTTTACGCTGCCGTCAACGAAATCAAAACTGATGAAGACAAGATCATCACCATCGAGGACCCGGTCGAGTACCAGCTTCGCGGCATCACCCAGATTCCGGTTAACGAGAAAAAGGGACTGACCTTCGCCCGCGGCTTGCGTTCGATTCTGCGCCACGACCCTGACAAGATCATGGTTGGCGAAATCCGCGACCAGGAAACAGCGCAGATTGCCATTCAGTCCGCGCTTACTGGACACCTGGTCTTCACCACCGTGCACGCGAATAACGTTGTCGACGTGATCGGCCGATTCCTGAACATGGGGGTCGAGCCTTACAACTTTGTGTCTGCGTTGAACTGCATTCTGGCGCAGCGGCTGGTGCGCCTGATCTGCGATTCCTGCCGTACGCAGGTACATTACGCCCCGGAAGTGCTCGAAGCCAGCGGTCTCGATCCGGAGCAGTGGTCGAAGGTGGCGTTGTATGAAGGACCGGGGTGCATTGAATGCGCCGGCACCGGTTTCCGTGGACGAAGCGCGATTCACGAGTTGCTGGATTTGAGCGATCGCATCCGCGAAATGATTTTGGGCAGAAGACCAACGTCGGAAATTCGCCGCGCGGCCCGCGAGGAAGGTATGCGGTTTCTGCGTGAATCCGCGCTGGATAAAGTCCGGCTTGGCCTGACCACGCTGAAAGAGATCAACAAGGTGACCTTTATCGAGGCGATGCGATAAGCAGGGACTAGAGAAAGAGATAGTGTCAGTTTTTGATTTTTTGTCTCTGACCCTTGATCCGCAAGCGAAAGACCATGAGTTCCTCCACCAATGCGGCCAAACCGAAACTGGCGTGCGAGATCGCGGCTGATCGCGTGCTCGTCGGGCGTCTCGGCACCGATGGCCGCAGCCTTGAAGCCTGTGCCGCCCACGAACTCGCACCTGGCAGCGTCGTTCCCGATCTAGTCGAGGTAAACCTGCGGCAGCGCGACGCCGTCAAGGACGTCCTCCAGTCAACTTTGCACAGCGTTGCCGGACGAGCCCACGATGTGATTGCCGTGGTACCGGATGCAGCCGTTCGTGTCGTGCTCCTGGAATTCGACACCTTGCCTTCCGACTCTGAAGAAGCTGCTAGCGTGGTCCGATTCCGCATGAAAAAATCTCTGCCCTTCGATGTGGACAAAGCCCGAGTTTCCTACCACGTGCGGAAATCGAGTTCGGGAGTTCGTGTGGTGGCCGCCGTCGCGTTGTCGAGTGTTGTGGAAGACTACGAAATCGCCTTCCGCGAGGCTGGATTCAACCCGGGAGTCGTTTTGCCTTCCATGCTGGCGGCTTTGGGCGCGGCTGAGGGACACCGGCCCACGCTCGTGGTAAAAGTCGATTCGCGAACGACCAGTATCGCGATTCTCAATGACGATCATCTTGAACTCTTTCGCACTCTCGAAAATACGCGCGGGGTAACCGTGACCGGCGACCAGCTGGCCGAGGAGGTTTATCCCTCGGTTGTATTTTTTCAGGACACGTATCATTTGAATATCGAGAAGATTTATGTTGCGGGTATTTCAGACATCGCTGGTACTGCGCCCGCGCTGCATTCGCAGACTGGAGCGGAGGTTCAGGAGCTAGTCACTTCCTCCCAGCTTGGCGTCAGCGCCGGAGGATCGGTGCCGCGCTGGAGAATGGCCGGAGTCGTGGGTTCTTTGATTTCGTAAAGGCAGCGGCCAGTGATCAGTGACGAGTCGAATCGCTGACAACTGACCGTTGACAACTGACGTTTATGCGTTTGGATATTAATCTCGCAAGCCAGCCGTACGAAGATGCGCGGCAGTTTTGGCTGCGCTGGGGCGTCGCTTTGGGTGCCGTCTCAATTTTGACGCTGGCTCTTATCGCAATCACCATCACAGGCTGGTTCGCCGCCCGGCACGATCATGCCACGATTGCGAGCTACCGTGTCCAGATCGCGGAGCGCGACGCGATCCGCGAGCAGGCTCAGGCATATCTCAACCGGCCCGAGAATCGGTCCACGCGCGACCAGTCGCAATTCATCAACGAGCTGATCGAACGCAAATCGCTCTCCTGGACACGAGTGCTCGAAGATCTAGAGAAGGTGATGCCTGCGCGCGTTCATCTTGTCTCCATTCAACCGCAGCTCGACGAAGACAATCAGCTGCTGTTGAAGATGGTTGTAGGCGGGGACTCGCGCGATAAAGCCATTGAGTTGGCGCAGCGCATGGAAGAATCGAAGCACTTCGCCCAAACGTATATTGAAACCGAGCACACGGCCACCGAAGGCACTGGCGACCGGGTGCAATTCCTGATCAATGGCATTTACGTCCCAGAGACAGAGGCAGCATTAACCACGCCGCCAGGGCCTGCGGTGCAAACTTCGAAACGGAGCCGGCCCTGATGCCCGACTTGCGCCAAACTCGGAAGAAGATCAAAACCGCGCTGGCCGTGCTTTTGGGCGTCGATGTGATCGCAATCGGTATCCTGGTTTCTCCGCTGGTCGGCTCGACCGAGTCTCGCCGGCAGCAACTCGGCCAGTTGTGGAGCGAACTCCAAACCAAGACTCGCCAGGTCGAGCCGCTCAAGAATCTGGACAAAAAAGTCGTCGTTGCCGACAAGCAGATCACGGAGTTTTATAAACAACGATTCCCTTCCGAGGACTCCCAGATCGTGACCGAACTCGGGAAAATAGCCACAGAGAATGGAGTGTCCATCGAGGGAGCACGCTATAAAGTGCTTGAGACTGGAATCGGACATCTGGCGCCAGTCGAAATGGAGGCGGAACTTTCCGGAAATTACGTTTCCCTGGCAAGATTTATTAATGCCCTGGAACGCGACAATACATTCTTCATTATCAACAGCATCGCGCTCGCGGGAGAGCAAAAGGGCCCGATTAAGTTGCAAATGAAATTTGAAACCTATTTGAAGGCTGGGGCGTAGTGAAGCTGGGAGCAGAAAATCGAAGGCAAGTAATCGCGGTGATTGTGTTGAGTGTTGTGTTGATCGGCATCGTCGCCTACGAGGTGATGTCTTCTTTTTCGACCAACGCCTCGACCACAACCAGTTACTCAAGCAGCCCAACCGAGCCATCCCCGGCGAGAGATGTTCACGGAGCGCGGCGCAGTGCATCAGGGAAAAAACCGCGGCTGGCGCAGGAACTCGATCCCACCCTGCATCTGCAAGAGCTCGCTGTAACCGAGCAGATCAAGTACGAAGGTTCGGGAAGAAACATCTTCGTAGCTGAAGCTGAGCCTCAAATTCCGTTGCCTGAAAAAAACGGCACGACTGATCACCCAGTGGATGTGGTATGGCAACCCCCCGCCGCGGCTCCGGCTCCGCCCATTCCGCTCAAGTTCTTCGGATTTGCCAGCCATCCGGGCGAACCGAAAAGAATTTTTCTATCCAAAGGAGATGATGTTTTCATTGCCGGCGAAGGCGAAATCGTCGATCGCCGTTACAAGGTCTTGCGTATCTCTCCCAACTCGGTCGAAATGCAGGATGTGGTGAGCAGCGGCGCGCCGCAGACGATTCCGTTGACTCAGGGATAGACTCGGCAGCCATATTTTCCGGACGGTGTTCGGTAACGGTCTAACGCAACAAATGTTGATCAACTCCTTTTCTCGCAGGTCTAGAAGGCTCCGGCAGGGTGAGCGAGGCTACATTCTGCTCACGATGCTTCTCGCCGTGAGCCTCATGACGATCGCCGCGCTGGCTGTGTTGCCCGATATGATTTTCGAGCTGAAGCGCGATCAGGAGCAGGAGATGATCCATCGCGGCGTGCAATATAGCCGCGCAATCAGGATCTATTATCGAAAGTTCGGCCGATATCCCACCAGTCTGAATGACCTCGATAACACAAACAATCTGCGCTATCTCCGCAAGCACTATAAAGACCCGCTTACCGGAAAAGACTTTAAGCTTCTCCACTTCGGTGATCCGGGATTGCAGCTCGGCGGCAGCTTCGGGGGTGGAACCATCCCCGGTGCCACTCCAGCCGGGGCCATGAATGGCAACTCTAGTGGATCGTCCTTCGGCAACTCCTTTGGTAGTTCCAGCGGATCGGGTTTCGGTGGATCAAGTTTCGGAAATAGCTTCGGTGGGTCGAGTTTCGGAAATAGCGGATCAAGTTTCGGAGGTAACGGTGTGAACAGCTCCGGCGTATTCTCCCAGACATCTTCCTTTGGAGGAAACTCGAGCTTTGGGGGAAACTCGAGCTTTGGAGGAAATTCGAGCACTGGTTCCGCATCGAATTCCAATTCGCAGAATGGTTCGTCGCAGGGCACGGATTCTTCTTCAGGATCCACGGCGGCTGGCGATACTGATTCGGGAAACGGACAGAACGGTCAGAAAGATGAGAGTTCAGGCGAGCAGCAGTTAGTCGCCAGCGGCCCGATTGTAGGTGTGGCCAGCCTCAGCAAGAAAAAGACGATTCGACTCTACAACCACAAGACGAAGTACAACGAGTGGCAATTCATTTATGACCCAACTGCAGATCGCGGAGGTTTGATTACGACTCCCTATCAATCGCCGCTGCAGGGCTTTGGAACCCAGTCGTTACAGCCAACCCAGAACAGCTCGCAATCGGGAAGCGGCAGTTCTTTTGGACAATCCTCCGGTTTCGGTCAATCCTCTTTTGGCGGGTCTTCATTTGGGGGGTCGTCATCATTTGGAGGGTCTTCGTTTGGCGGATCGTCGTTTGGCCAATCGTCCGGCTTCGGAAACAGCTCGAGTAGCAGCGGATCGAACTCCTCGAATTCTCAGCAACAGTGACTTTGATGCTTAGAGTCAGCAGCGCAAAATAAAAATAGCCTCGTAGGGAGGCTATTTTATTTATTCAAACTTTTCTCGAAGCCGCGTTCTTATAGCTAAATTTTAAACACTGAACGACGATCCGCAGCCGCAAGTGCTCTTCACATTCGGATTCTCGAATTTGAAGCCCGCGCCTTCCAGGGTCTCGACATAATCCACGACGCAGCCGTTCAGGTACATCACCGACGTAGCATCGACGAACACCTTCAGCCCGTCCATATCGAAGGTCTTGTCCATCATCCCGGCGGCGTTCTCGAACTGCATGGAATACGAGAAGCCGGAGCATCCCCCTCCAACCACGCCAATGCGCAGGCCGGCGGGAACAGGATTCTGCTGTCCCATAATCTCTTTGACTTTCGCGATCGCATTCGGCGAAAGCACTACAGGAGGTACCTTCTTAACTTCGGTCGAATTCGTTTTCACTTCAGGGACAGACGTGGTAGCCATGCATATCTCCTTGCCTCAAATTATAGCAGAGCACCGTTGGCGTGGGCATCTTTCCCGGCAACCCACCTTTTGCGCTTACCCATTGGATGTAGCCCACGCTCATGCGATTCCCCTCACCCGGAACTTGCCTGCCGGACTATAATGGGTGGCATCAAGCATGTAGTTAGGGCTCGGGAACGCCGGGCTGGGTCCGCCTCCCGAATCCGCAGAAGTTCAAAAGGAAGTCGAAGTTAAAGAGGCGAGGTGCCTATGACGTGGACGCCTTTCATGATGGGGCTTGCCGTTGTCTGGGGTATTTTCACCGTCGGGCTGATCATTCTCCTCATCTATCGCAGCACCCTTACCATGCATGAGGAAGATCAGCTGTACCTGGATGACGCCAACTCTCACTTGCAGCAAGAACAAACGGAACTGCTGACCAAGGTCAACAAGCTCACCGTTCCAGTTTGGGTGATGGGTGCGGGTTCGGGCTTGCTGCTGCTGGTGCTCGCTGGCATGTTCATCTACCAGGGGCTGAACGCCGTACAGTAACCGATCACTGGCCGACATTCTCCGATTTTCAAATCAAGGAGATATCCGTCTGTTCAGATCGGCTGCCTGGGATTTCTGCCGCTTTGTATAATTGACCCATTGCGAAAGTGGCGGAATTGGCAGACGCACCAGACTTAGGATCTGGCGGGTAAAACCGTGGGGGTTCGAGTCCCCCCTTTCGCACCAAATACTTAGGGCCGATCTCAAAATCGGCCCTTTTTAATTGTGCTCAATTTTGTCCCCACTCGGGTTCTGTTACTTCTCTTCGCGGGAAACAGCCATAGGCAACGCTGGTGTCGCGAACGCCCGCTCGATTGCACCTGCCTGGGGGTGGATGTAACGCTGTGTGATGGTGATGGAACTGTGGCCTGCAATCCGTGCAAGAGTGAATGCATCGCATCCTGCCTGTGCAAGGTATGTCAAGGCTGTGTGACGCAAAACGTAAGGTTGGAAAGGCTCTAGTCGTCTCACAGCTCCTGTCTTACTGACCTTTTCATTTGCTTTTTCGATAGCCTTGGCGTGCTGGTCCTTCGCAGTGTCCTTGTTGAAGTGCCCTTCGCGAGATGTGGAGAGAAACACCAACCCGACTCGGGACTACCAGCTCGCCCGCTCCGAGTCTTGAGCGCGCCGTACACAGCAGGAAGAGACCAATCGGCAGGTTATAACCTTGCGGTAGGATGTCAACCTCTCAGACGATCGGGTGTGCTTCGCTTCCCTCGCCTTCGGCTTTCCCGACGGTGGCATTTCAAAGAAACTACGCCGTTGCTCGGTGTCATGCAGGTCAAACTGCGCGATATGGTGCTCTGAGGAGCGATTTGTCGGGAATGAGGAATTCTTTGGTCAGCATTCCTCCCTTATCCGTGATGTCGAGAGTGAACCGGATACCGTCGGTTTTGCGAGTTCCTGCCTTGACTAGCCGGACTCGTCGTCGCTGACAAACCAAATAGATATGTGCTTCTGCGAGTTCCGCGAGGGCCTCTGGAGACTTAGCGATCACCGGCAGTTCTGCTGGTTTAATCCGCGACGCCCTTCGTCGCCTGAAGCACCGCGACCTCGCCAAAATACTTCTGCTCTTGTTTAATCCTGAGAGTGCCCTAGGCATATTTTACCTGCGTGTCTTACCTGCGATCTCTACCTGTAAAACACCCAAAACCAGCGAAAAGACGGCCCTCTGGGCGCTGTAAGTTGTTATATTTCTTGAACGGGTCTCCATGGCATGGAAGAGGTCTTCGGTTTTCGATCCCAACCACAGGTGTGAAATCACAGGTGTGAAATTTCAGGCTGATTTGCTAAGTGATTGAAAGATATGGT
>JASHNX010000285.1 GCA_030041415.1 Candidatus Sulfotelmatobacter sp. | reverse complement strand
GGCCGGCTGATCAAGCCCGGCGAAATTCTGGTTCAGGGCGAACGCATCGCAGAAGCTGGCACATCAGTAAAGCACCCGTCAGGCGCGGAGATTATCGATCTTGGAGATCGCATCCTTATGCCCGGGCTGATCGACGCTCACGTGCATCTTTTTCTGCATCCGGGAGCCGAGGACCTGCAAACGGTTGAAGAATCCGTACCACAGCGCACCATTACGGCGCTCTCGGCTGCGCGGGATGATCTGATGGCGGGTTATACCGCCGAACGCGATATGGGAACAGAAGGTGCAGGATCGGCGGATACTGCCGTGCGCAACGCCATCGATCAGGGACTTTATCCCGGGCCGCGGTTGCGCATCAGCGGCAACGCAGTCGACATTCTTGGCGGACATGAAGACGCCATTCACTTCAACCCCGCGCAGCACGTGCTCTCCAACGCCGATTACGCCAACAATAAAGACGAAATCATCGCGGTCATGCGAGAGCAGTATAAGGAGGGTGCGGACTTCACCAAGATTTACGAGACCGGACCCGATCGTGTGCGCGACGGCAAGTTCACGACGAATTATCAATACACGGAAGCCGAACTGAAGGCAGCAGTTGACGAAGCGGCGCGGGTGGGAAAGCGCGTGGCCGTGCATGCTACCGGCGAACCGGGGACTCTGTTCGCGGCACAGGCGGGTGTGGCCTCGATCGACCATGCCAACCAGCTCGGCGATGAAACCATGCGGCTCATGCGCGAAAAACAGATTTTCGCCGTGCCCACATTTACCATTTTCGAGTACTTTGCCGATCACGCCGCGAATGCGGCTCAAGCTGCACGCGAACACGAAATGCTTGATCTGAAGATTCAGGATTTTCGCAAGCAAGTTGCGGCCGGTGTTCCCATGGCTGTGGGCTCCGATGTGGGTCCGTTTCCTCACGGCACTCAGGCCCGCGAACTGGTTTTGATGGTCAAATATGGCATGACACCAGCCGCAGTGTTGCAAGCTGACCTGCAGAACGGAGCGAAGCTACTGGGCTGGGATGGGCAGATCGGCGAGCTGGTACCGGGCTATTTTGCGGATATCGTTGCGGTTCCCGGCGATCCCTTGC
The DNA here is from genome assembly GCA_030041415.1 of Candidatus Sulfotelmatobacter sp. Taxonomy (GTDB): domain Bacteria; phylum Acidobacteriota; class Terriglobia; order Terriglobales; family Acidobacteriaceae; genus Sulfotelmatobacter. The sequence goes on along the minus strand of JASHNX010000285.1, from coordinate 5,841 downwards.
AGGATATCAGCGTCGTCGAGAAAGTTTCATTCGTGATGAAAAGCGGGGTGGTCTACCGGCGGTAGATCTTTCCCGGTGACCTCTCTTTAGAAGGTTTTCAGTGAGTCTTGGGCTGGTCGCGCCGCCAGTCGTTCTCCTCAAGCCCTGCGAGGTAGTCACGGGTGATATTGCGCTTCCGATAGCAGACGAAAATCAGGCCCACGGTTCCCAGTGTCGGCGGAACTATCAGAATCAGAATGCCGCTCTTCAGGGCCTGAATCATGCGTGACCCCGAGCCAGCAGCCTGCGTATAACAAAGCGCGCAACTCTGGCCAAACAGGGGGGCGGGCGCAAAGAGAATGATAAAGGCCGTGAGCGCGGCGAAAGCGACAAGAATCCACTTTGAGAACTTCATAACACAAACTCCATCCCTTGAGGTCCCGCCTCAGCTTAGTGCGCCCAAGGTACGCCGAGCAGTTGGCGATAGCTGTCCGTCCAGCCGTATTGCATTCCCAATATGGCGGCGATGGCAAAAATCAGGACGAACCACTTCAGCCCGCGATTATCCCACAGGTGCATGAAAAACAGCACCGCCAGTCCGCCCTCAATGATAGCCACAATAAGCATGCGCACCAGCATGCTGCCTGCACTGATGTTCTGATAAGAAATCACAAACTGAATTGCCGCCAGGATCAGCAGGCAAACGTAGACCACCAGATCTCTTCCGGTTCCACCGCTCGGCGTGTTTGAGGCAGACATAGTCGCTCCCGCGTTCTCGATCGATATTAGTGGGACATGTTCAAGAGATACATCAGGGGAACCACGAACATCCAAACCAGGTCGACAAAGTGCCAATAGAGGCCGGTAACCTCAAGATCATCGGCCTTGTAGCGGCCGCCCATGTAGCGAATGCCAACGGCAACGAGGGCAATGACGCCGCCGGTGACGTGGAGAAGGTGCAATCCGGTCACACTGAAGAAAACCGCGCCGAACAAAGGCGTGCCGTACGGATTGTGAAAAATGGTGACGCCTTCGCCGATCAGGCCCAGCCACTCGCGAATGTGCAGGATAGCAAACACAGCTCCCAGCAGAGCGGTAATCATCATCCAGCGGAAGGCTCCGCTTTTCTCGCTCCTCTGCGCGGAATGAAGGGCAAACAGCATCGTCAAGCTGCTGGTCAGCAGCACGAACGTCATGATCGCCACGTTGGTGATGCTGTGGAAAGGCCGCGGCCAGTCTGGGGTTGCATTCCGGACAAAGCCATAAGCGACGAGGCAGCCGGCGAAAGTCGCGGTATCTGCGATGATGAACAGCCACATCGCCATCTTTTTCGCGGGAACCGAGAACGCGGGCTCACTCATGACCTCGGCGCTCGGATGTCCGTGCATAGTTAAGTCGGCTTGGCTCACGATGCCTCCTACCCTCGCTGAGTTACAGCTTCATCCACAACAGAACAAGCAGATACACCCACAGAACTCCCATGAAATGCCAGTAGCGCGATGTGGCGTCCAGCGTACTGCGCTTGAGAGTACGGTTATTGAACTTGCTGATGACCCGTACCAGTCCGCCGAGCCCTCCGGAAACGTGCAGGGCGTGGGCAATGGTCAGCACGTAAAAAAACGAATAGCTGATGTTGGTAGCGAACCGCAAGCCCTGCGAAACGAGTTCGCGCCAGGCAAGAATTTGACCGGCAACGAACAGTAATCCTAACGACAGCGTGATATAGAGCCAGCGCAGCGGCTTGTCGGCGTGCTCGTGCAAGCCTCCCATGAATGCGGCAATGCGCCGCCGGGCAATCTCAAGCGTGAAACTGCTGCCTATAATGACAACCGTGTTGAGATACAAGATTGGCGGCAGCGTCATGTGCTGCCAATCCGGCGCCCCGCCCTGGCGAACAACGAGAGCGCTCGTAAAGGCGGCGAACGTCATGGTGATGCTGGCCAGCGCCACCCAGATGCCGGTGCTGGCGGGCGGTGGCGAGGCATCCTGCACCTTGCGCAAACCGCCTGAAGCGGGTACCAGATTGCGCCAGCCGCCGTTGCCCGAGCCTTGGCTGGGCAAACGATCGACATCCATTTTGGGCGGTTCGTGAACTACAGTCGCCATAACTGCTGAACTACTCCTTCGCTCCGGATTTAGTTACTTCTCCTCGTCGGCACTGTGAACCGGCTCAGGCGAAGTCTGCATGATGAAATCGGAACTCGCTCCCTCCACGCTGTATTGATAGGGATCGTGATAAACCACGGGCATTTTGTCCCCGAAGTTGTTGTGCGGAGGCGGGGTGGCGGTGCTCCATTCGAGGCTGGTTCCCTGCCACGGGTTATCCGGCGCAGGTGCACCCCAGAAGCGGCTATAAATCAAATTGTAAATGAAAATCAACTGCACGGCGCCGGTAGCAAGCGCAGCCACCGTGATGAACTTGTGAACCGGGATGAGCGGGATAAGATAGTCGTCCACGAACGCCTGATATCGGCGGACATTGCCGGCGATGCCGAGATAGTGGAAGGGCATGAAAATCAAGTAGGCGCCGACGAAGGTCAACCAGAAATGCAGTTTGCCCAGTGATTCGTTCATCATGCGGCCGGTCATCTTGGGGAACCAGAAGTAGGTTCCGCCGAAGATGCCGAAGATAGCGGCGACAGCCATTACCAGATGGAAGTGACCGACGACGAAGTAAGTCGCGTGCAGAAGAATGTCGATCGAAGGCTGGGCCAGGAAGAAGCCGCTGACGCCGCCGCTGATAAACATCGAAATAAACCCAAGACCGAACAGCGAAGCAGTATTAATTCGCAACTTCGACCCATATAGGCTGCCCAGCCAAATCAGCACAATGATCGTGGAGGGAATGGTGATGACGAGAGTCGGAAACGAGAACGCCAGCGAGGAGACAGGATTCATCCCGCTGACGAACATGTGGTGGCCGTAGACCATGTAACTGAGAACGGCGAGCGCGCCCATGGAGTAGATCAACACGCGATGGCTCAACATCGGACGACGCATGTTGGTAATGAGAATGTGGGAGACGATGCCCATGCCCGGAATGATGGCGATGTAAACCTCGGGGTGACCGAAGAACCAGAACAGATGCTGCCACAAGAGAGTCGAACCGCCTGAGTGGGGAAGCACCTGGTCGTTGATAACAAGGTTTGAGGAGACGAAGAAACTGGTCCCCGCAACGTGGTCCAGAATCAGGAGAATGACGGCCGGCATCAACACGGCGAATGCCGTCAATCCCATGATGGAGGTAATGAACCAAGCCCACGCACTCAGCGGGAGGCGCATCAGCGACATTCCCTTGCAGCGCATGTCGAGGGTGGTGGTGATGAAGTTCAGAGAACCGAAAAGTTGGCCGACGCAGAAGAATGCGATGGAGAAAGCCCACAACACAACGCCTGTGCCTTGCCCCGGGCCGGAAACAGCGCCCACGGCGCTCAACGGAGCATATTGAGTCCAGCCGCCAAGCGTCGGGCCATCGGAAACGAAAAACGAAGCGACCAGAAAGAGGAAGCCGGTGAAGGTCACCCAGAACGACATCATGTTGAAGTGCGGGAAGGGCATATCCTCGGCGCCGGTCTGAATAGGCAGGAAAAAGTTGCCGAAGGCGGCGAAGGGAGCAGTCGTGAGCACGAAGAACACCATAATGGTGCCATGCATGGTCATCAGCTGCAGGTAATACTCGGGCGTCATTATGTCGCCGGGCGCTCCGTTCTTAGAGAGCAGGTGCAACCCCGGAATGGCAAAATTGGCGAATCCGAGGTGGAGGCGCATAAGCCAGGAAAGCACCATACCAACGACGACGGCGACGAGAGCCAGAGCGTAATACTGTTTCCCGATCACCTTGTGATCGAGACTGAAGATGTGCTTGCGGATGAAGCTGGTTGGGGCTCCGTGATGAACCGCATGGGCTGACATGTCGTGCATGGTAGCTACCTCACCTTAGAACGGGATGTTCGTTCCAACTCGCGCAACCTTTACTGCAACGCCGCCTGTTGCTTCAGCCAGGCGTCGAAATCTTCCGGTGACTTCACTTCCAGATAGGCCTTCATGTTGTAATGCCCGAGGCCGCAAAGCTGGGTGCACACGATCTCGTACCTTCCGATTTTCGTCGCCGTGAAATGAATGGAAAGATCAAGCCCAGGGACGAAATCCTGATGCACACGCAGGCCGGGCACATAGAAAGAATGGCCCAAGTCTTTGGAGTGCATGAGCAGATGAATCTCGCGATTAACCGGAATCGCCAGCTCTGCAGTCACGATGTCGTCTTTGGAATCCTGATCGTTCGTGGTGTCAAGGCCGAAAAAGTTGGCATTCGCTTCGCTGATCAGGTTGGCATGCAGCGGGCCAAATTTTCCGTCCGGCCCAGGATACCGGAAGTAGAACGCGAACTGGCCAGCCTGAACCTGTACCGGCATGGCGTCGGCACCCGGAGGGGCGAAATATGCAAGCCCCCAGGCTTTTGCGCCGAAGACACCCAAAGCCAAAGCCTCGGTGCCGACCAGGACGAAGGCCGCGATGACGAGGGCGGCGGCGCCACCCGGGAATCGCTTGACGGTTGCGTTGGGCGCAGGCCTGGAATACTTCCAAATAAAGTAGGCGAGAAGAATCTGCGATGCGAGGAACGAGACGCCGGCCTCCCACATGGTGTCGGTGTATTGTTCGTCGATGAGGTGACCGTTGACCGAAATATCCTGAGGCAACGGCCAGATGTGCATCACGATCGGAATCGCGGAAGCAATCGCAATCACGACGATCGTCACTGCAAGCAATTTCGCCATATCGCTCGACCTCGAGCCCGCCGAAGGCTAAGTTAGAGAATCGCCGCAGCTACATGCCGGCGATTCTGTTTGCAATTCTTTGTAATGATTCCGGGGGTTACTTCGCCTTGAACGCGAAATCAGCCGTTGCCGATCCTCCGGCTGCGACCGTGACTTTCTGGGTTTGCGTGTCATCTGGCTCGTGCCACGCCTTCACCGTATAGCTCCCTGGCGGAACATTGTTGATCGTGTAATGGCCGGAATCGTCTGTGGTTGCGTAGGGTCCTTTGACAACCACGAAATAGCCATTCATCCAGGGATGAATATTGCATTTCACGGGGATCACTTCAGGATTCTTCCAGCTTTTTTCGACCGGAGGCGCGCCCGGAGGCTGCGATTGGTTCCACCCAACGTTGACCATCGGATTGGGAAGCGGGTGGATATTGTGAGCTGTCTGGTCGCTGGTGATGACCTTGAAGGTCTGGCCGGGATCGAGCGCCAGCACATGCGGCGTATACATGCAGTTTTTTTGGTCAAAAACCGGAACCGAAGTCTCCGTTTGAGCTGCTCCGCTCCAGCCGTCGAGATAGATAACCGCATTCTCCAGCCCGCCGCCCGCTCCCACAACGGCCGTTTCATAATGCGCCGGGGTCGGATTCGCCTTGACGCAATATGGATCTTTCGACATGTCGATGCCCCGCATATGCGGAGCGGGACCGTCAAGCTTCACCGTGCCGCTAATCTTGCCTTCGCCCGCGGCATTCACCTTCTGGCCCAGAATCAAGGCGGCACAAGATATCAAAACTACTGTCGATAGTACGGCGCCTAGATGCAAACTCTTTTTCATAACACTCTCTCCTTGGAAAGCCACGAAGCAGGCACAAGTAGTTGATGCTGCCAGGGCCACTGCCGTGGCCTACGGATTCGGATTTACGGGCTTCAAATCCATAGTCTTTGCAAGCACTTTCGCTTTGCTCGGCTGCTGCATAAAGGTTCGAAGATAGAAGACCAGATCCCAAGCCTCATCTGGTTTAATGTTGTCGGCAAATGAAGGCATTGGAGTGCCATCCAGGCCCGTCATGAATATCCTGTAGATATCCTGGTCTGT
>JASHNX010000284.1 GCA_030041415.1 Candidatus Sulfotelmatobacter sp. | reverse complement strand
TGCTTCTGGGGTTGGTATGGCTGATCCCCTGTCCGATTGCACCCATCCATTGTGAAGATGAGGCCGCACAGAATTGCCAAAATCAGTCCTGAACGGGCTGAGCGTTTTTTCATTTATCGGCGTCCTTTGCTGGTAGCACCTTGTAGCTAACGCACCGAGGTTCGACGCTCCATTATGCCAAGGTCTGATCCCTTCCTTGGAGGTAACTGTCGTAATCAGGCGATTGCACAAGCGTGCGCTTTTGTTTCGCCTTTTGAACTTGGTTGCGATACGGCAGCTATCATCGTGGCATCGATGGATCGGACGAAGGTGGCGCGGCGATATTCCCTTTGGGAGCATCCTTAGCCGGCAATTTCGCGGCTTCGTTCACGATAGCTACGGCCCGATCTTTGCTGGTTTTGCAGTTCGGATCGGAGATGCGGCATTGCGCGAGTGTCATTTTGCAGCCGCAATCGCAGGTTTCCGCGTTGAGATTGTGCAATGCTTCCGTGCGCTGTTCCTGGGTTAGTTTCGAAGTGTCGATCCCGGGCAACGACGTAGCGCGGTCGGCATGCTTCAGAGACACTTCGCCAGTATCTTCAAAGGTTTCCACTCTCGCCGGAACCGGCATATTCAGCAGAGCGCGCGCTTCGATTTCGTACAGCCTTGGATCGAACAGCCCGATATGCTTCTGCACTATTTTGCTGTCCTGGTTGATGACGAAAAGCGTAGGTAGCGCACCGATGCCTCCGTAGGCGATGCGCATCGGGGCCGAGGCCATCGCCACCGGATAGTTGATGCCCTTGGCTTTCACGAACGCGCGCAAGCGATCCGGGTCGCCATCATCGACATCCATGCCGATAATCTGCAAGCGGTCTTTATATGCTTCCTGAATTTGGATCAGGCTGGGGATTTCCGAGCGGCATGGACCGCACCATGTGGCCCAGAAATTCAAAAGCACCACTTTGCCTTTGTACGCCTGCAAAGTGAGCTCTCTTCCGTCCAGGTCTTTGATCTTGAGGTCAGGCGCGGGATCGGGATCGCGCACGAAGCGGATGACAAGTTGCTGCTGTCGTTCTGGTTGGCGAAGCTGCGCGCGGGACTTGGGCAGCACGAGCGCCAGTGCCAGGCCCAGCAGCACGCGCGCCCCTAATGCAATTCGAAGCCTCTCCCCGCCTGTGCGCATCCTGCTTATGCGTTCCACCTAGAAGATCATAATCGATAGCGGGAGCCGAAATTGTCACGGAATTAATGTCGCACGTCATCCGGACGATGAGTGCAAAGGGGATGTTAGAACAGCAATTCCCATGGGGAAGCCTGAAAAACGCTCAAATTGGCTCGAATCTGGGCTCTCCCCGCCAGGTCACATGCGGAAGCTCTGAGCAATTTGGGGGCGACTGAGGTCGTTTCGGTTCTGCAAAGAGTGCTTCAGGATCAGGGGAGTCAAAAAGGCATGCATCTGTGTCACGCTTGATGTCGCTGCCCATTCTCTTCGCATGTGGCCTGAAACTTGGAATCGAGAAGAACTCTATAAGGACGTGTGGGAACAAGCACGGCGTCATCCGCCCTGCTTGGGATAGTAAAACGTGTGTATTGCCTTGATCTCTCCATCTAAAATGTGAATCCTGTAGAACACGTGATTGACGCCGTTGACTGTTTCCATGTCGAAGACAGTTGCAACGCAGTCCCCCTCGACAATGTGCTGCTTCAACTGGATACCTTTGATCATCGGAAGAATACTCGCTAGGAATCCTTTGATAGTTCGGCGGGCCAGTCAGTTTCGGTACTAACGGCCCCTCAAACGTCACATCCTCAGCTAGAGGTATTTGGGACAGGTCCTTCTTCGCGAAACAGTCCAAATAGGTCTCGACTGCTGCAACTTTCTGCTTTCGTGACATCGCTACTCCTCGTGTATAGAAAGTCCTCAAGTGCCACGTTCAACTCTAGAAAGCCCCACCGTATAAGCTCGATTCCGAAGTCGCAACGGACAACAGTTAATCCGACCGAGCTTTGTTCCCAAGTGGCTGCGAATCCATGATTGTAGCTTTCCAGATGACGGGCAACTCCTAACTAACCCGCTAAGGGAAGAGTTGCCGACGATACTCCCAGAGCTTCATCAATGAATGCATTGCTCCAGAATGCAGTACTCTCTTGTTATGCGACATGCGGTTCGTCTTGGCCCCCTTTTTCTCACATGCGCGTTGCCGCTGCTTGTCCCCTGCTCGGCTCAGGATCATGGATCTTCGGAGGATCGGATCGAACACGTCGAGAACGGCCTCCTTCCCGCCGCCTTCGTCAAGGGCAGCAGTGCGATGCCGATGAAGTTGTCTGACCGGATGTTCGTTTATCAGGTGCCTGGCGTCAGCATCGCTGTGATCCACAACGGCAAGGTCGATTGGGCGAGGGGGTTTGGTGTTACCAAGCTCGGTGGCGCTCCCGTCACGACAGAGACTTTGTTTCAAGCCGGCTCAGTGAGCAAGCCCGTTACTGCATTTGCCGCACTGCGTCTCGTGCAAGCGGGGCAGCTCAACCTAGATGCGGACATCAATCTTTATCTCAAGTCCTGGAAGCTGCCGGCGAATCGTTTCCATCAGACGGTTACGGCCCGTGAGCTTCTGACCCACACCGGCGGCACCAACGTCCCGGGCTTCCCCGGCTACGCCTCTGGTGAATCGGTTCCGACTCTGCAAGAAGTTCTCGACGGCATTCCGCCCTCGAACACCCCTCCGGTGCGCGCCAACATCGAACCAGGCACACAGTGGCGTTATTCCGGAGGCGGCTATGCGATCATGCAGCAGGCGCTCGTCGATGTCTCGGGCAAGGCGTTCCCTGAGTTGATGAAGGAACTGGTTTTGGTGCCTATCGGTATGACAAGTAGCACATTCCGCCAGGCGCTCCCCGCCGAGCTTGTCGCGAATACCGCCACTCCCTACGCCGACACCGGCGAGCAAATTCTCGGCGGCCCCCACACTTATCCCGAAATGGCCGCCGCCGGCCTATGGACGGATCCCACGGATCTGGCCCGCTTCGCGATTGTTATACAGCGCGCTTTGACTGGTTCACTCGATTCCCTCTTGTCGTCCCGCCTGGCGCGCGACATGGTAGCGACTCGCTTCGACAAACGCGGAACGATGTTTGGCGTCGGCGGTGCGGAAACCGATCCTTACTTCGCGCACAGTGGCGAAGACGCCGGCTTTGTAACCTACCTTGTCGCTTATGAGAACAAGGGCGATGGCGCCGTTGTGATGGCCAACGGCGATCGTGGCTTCGATCTGGTGGAGGAAATCGTGCGCGCTGTTGCCCACGAATATGGATGGGCGGACTTTCGTCCCGTGGAACATGCCATCGCGTCCGTCGAGGTTCGCCAGATCGGCCAGTACGTAGGTTCTTATCGCCTATCCGACGGGAGCCTGATCACGGTATCCTCAAGGAAAGATCACCTTGCAGTACAGTTCGCCGCTCAGATCTCATTGGAGCTGTTTCCAGACGGCGAAAGGCACTTCTTTTCTAAGCAGATCGACGTGCAATTGACGTTCTCCACTCCCGTTCAGGGCCATTCACCAGCACTGGTTCTGCGGCAATACGGAAGCGATTCAACGGCTGATCGGTCTTGCCCTTAAGAGCGCCCGTCCATCAACTTCTCGCGTGCAGACCAGGTCAACCTCCTCATATGGTGCGAGTGTGCATGCGGTTGGATGTGTGACAAGCCACTCTCAACAACGCGGGCTAGAAGGCGGTCTCTGGGAGATCAGAAACGATAAACGGGCACGTCACGGTTCATGCAGCGAACACCATTGGTGCGAGAAAGCGTGGTGCCATGCCGACGATCCGGAAGTTAACGACGATAAGGTTCTTGTCGTTACTGAACACTACAGGAAGACGAGCGGTCGGGTCTGCCTCGCGTTAGCCGGGGGAGAAGGATCAGAATCAACCCATAGAACAGAAGTGACACCACCAGCGACGCGGCGTTCCCGAATCGCAAGTCTTCAAACAGGAGCTTGACGGTGCCGAAGGCGACGGCTGCATGGGCAGCCCAGCCCAGTTCGATTCGTCTCCACCGGGAGAGAAAGCCGAAAGCGAGAGCCAGTTGGCAGTTCACGACGGTTCGGATCATCGAAAGACGCGAGGCGTTTAACTCCACACGGTCTGCGGCGATCGACACGATTGCGACCACAGCCAAGGCCGCCGCAACAAAACCAACCAGGATTGCTGGAGCCGCCCAAAGCAAGCGTCGGCTGGCATGATCTTCCGCTACGCGCGATCCGATGGCATAGCACAGCACAGACGAAGCTGCGATGATCCAAACGCCCCAACTTGGCGCCGCCGGCACGGTTCCCGCCAAAGCATTTCCAGCATAGATTGGGAGAGGTGATACAGCCGTGGCGGCAGCCAAATAAAAAGAAGCGTGTATCCCAAGGCTCAGCTTTCGGGTGAGCGTATACATGAAAGCCGCGGCCACTGCGGCTACACATAAAAATGGCAACTGGAGGTTCGTGGAAAAAAGCAAGAAGCTCCCCGCAAGCAAAAGTACGGCTGCCCAAGTGGCGCAGATGCGACGATTCCGGGTGTGTGCTTCTGCCGCGAATCGTGACAGCGCTCCCCAATAGCAAACCGCTGCAAGCAACAGGAAAAAGATACCGAGTGCAGGTGCAGCGGAGCCTGTGCTGGCGCGGATCGTACCAAACATCGCCAGGACGAACGCGGCCACGACTTGCACGATTTCAAAGATCGTGATGCGATGACGAAATCCGAAGCTGCGAATTCCAATACTGCCGCCGTAGATGGCAAGCAGCGCAACGCACAACAGGATAATGGTGGTGGGACTGATGGAAGAATATTCCTCGGGCACTCCTGCGACAGACGTCATTAGATAAATGAGCAACAACACTGCCAAATCCGCGGCAATCGCGGGAATAGCTCGCAAGCTACGCCAGTGTCCGAGGCTGGCCGTAACTTCGGTGGCCAGGGCCACAGCCAATAACGCGGCGGTAAGCGGCACAAGGTCGTGAGTCGCGATGATGAGCGCCCAAGCGGTGATGACGACCGCGAGTGTCGCCACCCAGGGGATCACTTCGAGGCCTCTCCGCCATGAGAGGCCAAATGCGAACGCCAGAAAAGCGACGAGCACTATTGCAGTATCGAACAAAGGCAGAAAACGGAAGCGAACGGTGGATTCCCACAGCAATGGTGACAGGATGAGCGCGGCCGTGATTCCATAGGTGAGGCTGGCGAAATGGTCACGAGCGTGACTTCTAACCGCCCAAACCAGCCACAGCCCCGCGTAAACGATGGCGACGATCAGTATGGGCAATCTCGGAATGCCCCCCGATTCCGCGACAGCCCGCAGCAGGTAGGCCCCGGCGATTCCAAGAACCGCTTTACCGACTACCGGCACGGCTCCCGTCGGCATCTCCGCCGGAACGCCGGGCCCTACCTGTTGCATCGTGCTGGTAGTGAATTCAGGCTGGCTGGGAGTGTGTTCCCCGGGCTGGTGCTCAAGGGCGGCAACGCGGCGTTCCAAGTCCCGCACCTGTTCGGTGAGGTGCTCCACATCGGATGCGATGCCGTCGAACGCTTGCGTCATTCGCTTCTCCGCATCTGTCAACTGAGACAGGGCCTAACTCGTTCGGTGTGCCGGAGGTGTAACTAGGGCGGGAATGGAACCCGAGTCTGGCCAGGGCGGCAGGAGTTTTACCAAGATCCAAAGGATGCCAAAGGGAAGAATCATGAGCGCAATCGCGGTCAGCAGTCCTTCCCGTGTAGCAAAGCCCATCTTGTAGGTTGTGTATCCAAGGAAACTCTTGGAAAAGAGCTGGCCACCAATCACGACATTCCAGCGCATGGCAAAAATCCCGACCACGGTTAAACATCCAGCCAGTGCATAAATCCGTTTGCGGACAACTTCAGTGAACTTCAAAACCTGGGTCAAGCCAAGCAGCGCAATGGGTGCTACCGTGCCCAAGAGGATCTGAACAATGACCTGCGACATCCAAAGCCGCGTGTGCACCATGAAATCCAAACTGCGGAAGGACTCGTCGGCTTCGTAGATACGATGAATAAGGTCCAGCATTTCCAGGCTAAAGTCGATGAGGAAGGTGTAGAGCAGGTACTGTGCGATCTTGTCCAGACAGCCTATCTCGACATTCCGTCCGCGAAGCCGCGTGGATAGCATATAAAGCAACATGACGGCCGCGATGCCCGATACCATGGCCGAGAAGATAAAGACAATTGGCATCAGCGGCGACGACCACCAGGGGTTGGCTTTCACCGATCCGAAGATGAAGCCCACATATCCGTGCAGAAGAAAGGCGGAGGGAATTCCGATCAGAGTAATGAAATAGCCAAGTCTCTCGTCGATCCGGAGTGAGCGTTCACTGATAACGTTGGAACCAAAGGTGAGCACGCGATAGATAAAACGCGTCACGCCACTCGAAGTCTCGGATTTCACCACGATGTCGCGCCGGTAATCGAGCCAGATTTCGAGGAGCAGCACCGCCATCAGGTACCAGAGATAGACAAAGCCGAACATGGCCATTGCTGAAGAGCTGTGCGGCGTCAAATACATCTCAAACGACCGCCCGGGATGCCCAAGATGCAGTTGCAGCGGCAGGGGCGCGACCAACAGGAACGAAAGTGCTGTGAGCAGGGCTAGGCGATACGTAGGCTTCACAGCGTCAACGCGGAACACACGCTCCAAAGAAGCCAGAATAAATGCGCCCGCCACAAGTCCCGTGATGAATGGATAGAGAACGATAAGAACACTCCACTGGAGCTCTACCTCGTTCGGATACATAAAGCCTTCGACGGGTATTTGCACGAGCCTCCTTGCCTATTACACTGAACTCATCTAACCGAGCTTATCTAACTGAACCATCCATGCCGTCGTAGAAAACCTTCGCGCCGGTAGCCATTTGCGGTTTTAGAACTTGCACGGTATGGGTCCTCAGGAACTCATGAATCGGGTCTTTCGGATTTTTCAAGTCGGCGAGCTGACGCGCGCCTGTAGGGCACACCTCGCAACATGCCGTAGTCAAGCCCTTGGTGATGCGGTGATAGCAGAGCGTGCACTTCTCCGCTGTATTTGTTTTGGGATTGAGGAAGCGGCATCCGTACGGACAAGCCTGAATGCAGTAGCGGCAACCGAGACAATAAGTCTTGTCTACCAGCACAACGCCATCCGGTGAGAGGAAGGTCGCACCCACCGGACAAACTTGCGTACAGGGCGAATCAGCGCAGTGGTTGCACAGCTTGGGGACAAAGAAGTTTTTCCCGCCGATTTCATTGGGAGGGAAACCCTGCTTACCGCCATCTGGCGATGCCACTTGCGGCCGTTCCAACTGGTAGTCGGTGACGTGATAACGCTCAACCCAAGTGCGGTAATAGCCTTCGGGAACGTCGTTTTCCTGGGCGCAAGCGCGGACGCAACTGCCACAGCCGATGCACTTGGGGATATCGATCAACATCCCCCACCAATGCTCGCTAAGTTTGTAGTTTGGAGCGTCCTCGGGCGTCCCTGCGAGCACGAATTTCCACCCGACCGCCGCGGCAGGCAAGAGCACTAGTAAATGACGGCGGGTGATCTCCATTATTGTTTGCCCTCCGCCTTGGTCTTCGTCTCGATCTTCTGCGTTTCAATCTTTGGGCTGTGGGGCTGATGACATGTATCGCAGGCCAGCCCACCGGAATGATCCGCCGTCAGTACTTGCGGAAACCACTTTGGCTTGGCACTGTCGGCCTCGTGACAGCGGGCACAGATGACCGCTGTATCCAGTTTTGCAGGCGTAACTGATCCGGGATCGTCGGCGTGCTTGGCCAGTGCCCCGTGGCACGCCTCGCAAGCGACAACCACATGCTTGCCCTGTTTTTTCTGATCGACAACATCGCTATGACAGCCCTCGCATGCATCGTGGCCGGCGAAGCCAATCGGCCGTGCCGCTATCTCAGCAATGGCCGCGCCTCGATAGTGGCCATACTGTCCAAAACTGTGAGGGACGATAGCGGCGCGCAGGACTACGAATGCAACCAAGGCTATCGCCATGACGGCGGCGAGGCGGATGAGGTGTTCAACATCCTTGAACAAAGTCGCGTTCCTGCGCCGATTTCGGGACGATCTGCGCGCAAAATTGCGCGATGTCTTTGGATACTCAGTATTCTTTTTCGTGACAATGATCGATGTCACAGGGCTTCGTGATAGTAGTCACCCCAACTCCCCAAGGACGGGGGAAGTCGGCTTGTGGAACCTGATGTTTGGTCATGGCAATCGGGAATCCCGGATTCCTCATCGATGACGAGCAATCCGGAAGTCAATCGACGAAACTAGGCGTTTACATTCAAAACCCCCGGTCGGGAGTCAATGAGTGTAATGGGGATTTAACGTCGACTGACTCCGTTGTGGACAACTCCACACATTCATTGACTTGCCCCACTCCCAGTCCTAACATTTCAGCCCATGATCGGCGAGACGATCTCGCATTACCGCATCATCGAGAAGGTGGGCGGTGGTGGGATGGGTGTGGTCTATAAGGCGGAGGACACCGAACTGGGCCGCTTTGTCGCTCTGAAGTTTCTGCCAGATGATGTCGCTCACGATCCGCAAGCTCTTGAACGCTTCCGACGCGAAGCGCGAGCCGCCTCTGCTCTAAACCATCCGAATATCTGCACGATCCATGAGATTGGAAAACAAAGCGATCGAACCTTCATTGTCATGGAATTTCTGGAGGGGATGACTCTGAAGCACCGGATTGGCGGCAAGCCCTTAGAAACCGAAACGGTGTTGTCGCTAAGCATTGAGATTGCGGATGCCCTCGACACCGCCCATACGGCTGGCATCGTACACCGCGACATCAAGCCCGCGAATATCTTCGTGACGAAGAGGGGACACGCCAAGATTCTCGATTTCGGCTTGGCCAAAGTCGTGACGGCCGCCAGTTCTTCAAGCCAGATCGCTGCCGGAGCAACCCAGACGGATTCGATCGATCAGGAACATCTCACCAGTCCCGGTCAAGCAGTCGGAACCGTTGCGTACATGTCTCCCGAGCAAGTCCGCGCCAAGGAGTTGGACGCGCGTACCGATTTGTTCTCGTTCGGAGCGGTTCTCTACGAAATGGCGACAGGGACATTGCCGTTCCGTGGAGAGAGTTCAGGGGTCATTTTCAAAGCCATTCTGGATTCCGATCCCCCGCCCGCCGTGCGATTGAATCCCGACGCACCTCTGAAGCTGCAAGAAATCATCAGCAAGTGTCTGGAGAAAGATCGAAACCTTCGATACCAGCACGCAGGTGACATGCGAACTGACCTGCAACGGCTTAAACGAGATACAGAAATCGGGAAGAGCGCGATCACTGGGGCTGCTGCTCCAGTCAGTCGGAAACGGAACCTCTGGTTGATTGGTGCGGTGCCGGTTCTCATCGCGGTATTGGCGTTGGGCGTCTACGCTTATCTATTTCCGAAACCTGTTCCATTCCAGCAGATCGAAATCATGCAACTTACCACGAACGGAAAGGTGAAGACTGCCGCCATTTCGCCGGACGGAAAATATGTAGCTTACGCTGTAGATGAACTCGCAGGATTTCACTTCATCGAATTGGGCGGGGGGACGAAGGAGAGCCTTTGGGTGAGACAAGTGGCTGGTGGCAATGACGTGCAAGTGGTTCCTACTGCGGAAGTGGGCTACTGGGGGCTAACCTTCTCCCCAGATGGAGATTTTCTGTATGCGGTCAGGTCAGAAGGGAAGAATGTCGGGTTTAGTTTTCTTTACAAGATACCGACGTTGGGAGGAGTCGCGAAAAAGCTAGCCGCCGAGGTGGATACAAAGGTGACCGTTTCGCCAGACGGAAAACGGCTGGCTTTTGCAAGAAACCATGCCGGAGCGAACGACTCCAAGCTAATCATAGTCAATGAAGACGGAAGCGGAGAGACAGAACTCGCAGCGCACAAAACTCCCTTCTACTTCAACAGCCCCGCTTGGTCTCCGAGCGGCGGAACGATCGCGGCGGTCGCGTTTGGCCGTCTCGTGTCGAATGTGATCGAGATGCCAGTTCAGGGGGGGTTGGAAAAACCGCTCAATAAAAAACAGTGGACGCAGCAGTGGATGGGGCTTTGGGACTTGGCGTGGCTTCCAGATCGCCGCGCTCTGATTCTGAGCACGAACGTGACGGAAGGACGGGTGATCAACTACGTCCCCAACGGGAAAGGGGAAGTCCGACGGATAACGACCGATACGAACGACTACGAAGGAGTCAGCCTGACCGCAGACTCTCATGTCCTGGCGACGGTTCAAGAAAAGGCTTCATTCGACTCGTGGGTCGTGCCTCTCGCAGATGTGAGAAACGCCAAGCCGATCACGTCTGGCGGTAACTCGGCGCGAGAGGCGTGGAGTCCTGATGGAACGGTGTTGTACGACAGGCGTGGCGGTCAGGGAGAAACGAACGTTTGGGCGATGCAGCCGGACGGGTCGAATGCAAGACAGTTGACGCTAAGCGCAGGGCTGATAAATCAGGCACCTCGCGCGTCGCCTGATGGGCGTTACATCGTATTCATCTCGGATCGTAGCGGGTTTCCGCAAATCTGGAGAATGGACATCGACGGGAACAATCCTAAACAGCTGACCAACACCGCGCTCGACATTTTGTTTGCCAGTTCCTTCGATTTCACTCCGGACGGTAAATGGGTTCTCTTTCCCAAAAGCGAGCCAGAATGGGGAATATGGAAGGTTGCAATCGAGGGTGGCGAAGCTATCAGGCTTAACACAACACCATATGCTTTCTGCTCAGCCGTCTCACCCGACGGGCGGATGCTTGCTTATTCCTATGAAGACCTGTTTGGGAAGAATGCCCTCGAGGTCATCTCGTTGCAAGATAGCGTTACCACCAAACGGTTCGAGATCGCCACCCCAATAATTCGGTGGACGCCTGACAGTCGAGCCTTGTTGTACATAAGAAACGAAGACGGGGTCTCGAATATTTGGAGCCAGTTGATCTCTGGCGGGTTACCAAGTCAGATTACTCACTTCAACGATAAGGTGATTCGCAGTTTCGACCCGTCGCGAGATGGCAAGCAGCTTGTGGTGAATCGCGGGACAGCAAACCGGGACGTGGTGCTGATCCGGGATGTCAAATAAACGCCGACACCGACATTCCCATCCTGAAACAAGCCAAAGCCGAGTACGCGAAGCTGCAATAGTCGACTGACGCTATCAGGCGTTAGCACTCATTGACGTGACGATGAGTGTAATGGGGATTTATCGCCAACTGGAAATGAAATAAAGGCCGCCGGTGAGGACGGCCTTAACTTCCGCGTTGAGCGAACCAGAGTGACAAACGGCCCCAGACCCATATCAAGGGTGAAGATCGTGCCGCAACCCACGGGGCGTCGCAGGCGAGATCCCCGCCACCTTGCGTCGTCCCATAAAAAAGCGCATTGGTCGTCCGCAACAACGCGCTCAATGGAGTGGCGCCATTCTTAATGTTTCACCGACGGCGTTACCTCGGTTACCTGTCTACGCGGAAGTCACCTATCCATTGGAATAAGTAGACCCTAATACTCATGCAGTCCGCCCGAGATAGAGCGAGGAGAACTATGACTACCAAGGGATGTAAGCGGCACACCCAAACGAGCGCGCTGCTGTCAATGGCCGCGCCGCTTGCGATTGGCGCCTTTGTAATCGTTTCAACCGCAGTAGCGCAGACAGCCCCTGCGGTTTCCGCAGCCCAAGGCCAAACTAGCGCCTCAACCTCAACCGCACAGACAAGCTCGCCTGCGTCGTCGTCTTCGCAGGCAGTGTCAAAAGAGAATGCCCCTAAACTGAAGTTCACCCCAAAATCCTTTGACATTAAGAAACTACAACCCGGAACGCCGGTTGCCTTCAACCTGTGCAACGGCGATCCAGCCCCTGTACCTGCTAATGACGCCGAAGGAATGGCGATGGACACGGCAATGACGCCGTGCGGCGAGCAAAACGCACCCACTACGGTGTCCGGCGGCAATCCGCCCTATAGCTTCCAACTCGATTCGGGATCATTTCCTCCGTTGGGCATGCATCTCGGGCTGAACGGATTGCTTTACGGAACCCCAGCGCCACCTCCTCTTGGTGGCTATCAGCCATTTCGCGTTTGTGCGGTAGATTTGAGTGCGACGTCGAATTGCCAAGAGGTTGGCAAATTTACGCCGCCGGTGGCCCACGTCAGCCACACAGGCCTGATCGTTGCTGGAACGGTAGCTGCGGTTGGCGCGGTTGGTGCAGTAGCAGCAGCCAAGATGGCTTCTGACAGCACCTCATCGACAGGCAGTTCGAGCTCGAACAACTGCTCTGCCTTAACCGAGTCATGCAATAACCTGTCGGCGGAATGCCTCAACGATAACGATGCATCGGCCTGTCAGCAGATTCCTTCTGC
>JASHNX010000283.1 GCA_030041415.1 Candidatus Sulfotelmatobacter sp. | reverse complement strand
CCTGATGCAGGAAATTAGCCAGCGCAAGAAGGCTCATACCCTCGTGATGAGCCATCCAGCAGCGAACCGTTTTGAAGCCGTGAAAGCGAGACCCACTACGCGCGGGATTAAAATCCAAAGCTTCGTAAAATCCGTATGCGCCCAGCGCCTTCTTGCGCAGCAGTTTGCGCAGGTTCTTTAGCGCCCCAGCGGAATCGATAGACAATGCCAGAAACGTCGAATAAGGCGAAATCACGGGCCCATCGACATCCACTTTGTGAATGGCGAGTTGCGGCACGCCGAAAGCGTGATACTCGTAATTGCCTTTTTCGTCCAGCTTGAAGCACGCCGATTCCGAAATACCCCACGGGATCCCCTTTTTTTCCGCGTAGACCTGTTGTGCCCGCACCGCGGCCATGGCCGCGCGCTCCAGCGCCGTGTTCGGGTAGATTCGCATCCAGAGCGGGGGCATCATGTATTCGAACATAGTTCCGGTCCACGAAATCAAGCCGGCGATCCCGTTTTCGATGAGCTGCACCCGGCCCAGTTGAAACCAGGATTCCTGCGGAATATCGTCTTTCGCAATCGCGACGAAATACCCCATGCGCGCCTCGCTTGCCAGCAGGTCGTAGCACGCCGGGTGCAGTTTGCGCTTATCAACTTCAATTCCAATCGACAACAGGTCCCTGCTTCGGTTGAAAAGAATTCCGAAGTCCATTTCGTCGACCAGCGTGTTCGCCTGATCGGCTATACTCTTTAGATCTTTAATCAGCTTTACTACATTTGCGCGCGCTTCGGGAAGCATCTCTAGAAGCTGCTCGTACAGCGGATTTGCTTCTCCAGCCCTCATGGCAGCTTCAACCCTCGCAACCAGCCCGTCAATAAACTCCGGCATGCGCTTGAGCGCAGGCAACTCATCGGGCCTTCCTGGATGACGAACCACGGGATCGTTTTTCAAAGCGGCAAATTCGGGCAGCAGCCACGGCGCGTAGAGCCGTACTGTTCGGCCAACCTGCGCGATCCGCTCTTCCGCTTGCTGCTGAAACCATCGCGCTTCCTCGCTCTGTTTCGCTTCCGAACTCGACTCTCGTATGGCATTTAGAGTGGTCTCTGGAATGCGGAGCACATAGGAAAGCCAGTTTTCTCCTTCTGCCCTGTGCCTGATCGCCTTGAACCTCCGCCACGGTAAGGCCCGAAGGTTGTGCAGCGCGTAAAGATGATCGAGAAACCCATCGGGCAATTCGTGTTGCAGCAGTGGCTGTTCCAGCGATTCAATGCATCCTCGCTCGAGCGTCCAGAGCGAAGCGATCAGGTTTCCGTTGTCAACGCTTGAAACGAATCCCGGCGCGAGCGGCGCGAGCGTGCGCGTGTCATACCAGTTGAGCAGGTGGCCCCGGTGCCGCGGCAATTGGGAAACGGTTTTCAGAGTTCGCAATGTTTGTTCCGCGAACTCTGGAACCGTGAGGTAACCAAACTCGCATGCCGCCTGACGAGCGTTGAGTAGGAATCCCAGGTTGGTCGTGGAGATCCGGGCCGCGACCTTGCAGCCTTCCTCGACTACGTTATCGGGAAGCAGCCAGTTGTGTTCTTCCGTGCTGAACTCGGCAAAGTAGCGCCAGGTGCGCAAAGCGCTGTGACGCAGCAACCACTCGTGCCGCTTCGCCAGTTCTTTCCGCGGAGCCCGCGGTGGCCGGTTCAACCATATCGAAATTGGTTTGCTGAAGGCCCACAGCAGCAGAATCGGCGTTGCAGCCGGAAGAGCTCTGCTGTGCACTGCCCAGACTAGAAAAAATAATCCCGCAGCCAGTAGAGGCGTGGTATCGAGATAAATATCGAGAACGGTCCGCCGGTAGCCGGCCAGTTCGGCCTGAGCTGCCGTCTCCCATTGCAGCAACCTTTGCCGCGTGATCAGCCGCCGCACGATCGTTCGCACCATGGCATCCAGCGACAGTAGCGCCTGGTGCGCGAGGAAAGTGATTGTCAACCAGTCGGCGATGCTCGCATCGGCAAACGCGTTTAGCCCGTCGCTAAGGATCGAAACCTTTTCGAGAGCCAGGGACCGCCCAAGGTCGAATGCCAGTTGCACCAGAGCCGGTAGGAACACAATACCGACGGTCGCCAGCGTCCATTCTCCCGACCCGCCTGGAAGCACAAGCCAGCCCAGAAGGAATAAGGCGAAAAGCGAAGGTTCAAACAGGCTGCGCCGCAAATTGTCGAGAATCTTCCAGCGCGAAACCATCGACAGGGGATTAGCAACCTTCTGCCCGGATTCGTCTGGCACTAAAGTGCGCAGCCACTCCGCGATCTGCCAGTCTCCCCGCAGCCAGCGGTGTTTGCGCCGGTTGTGCGCGCTGTAATGGGAAGGGTAATCCTCGATAATTTCGATGTCGCTGACCAGCCCCGCTCGGGCGTATGCGCCTTCCACCAGGTCGTGGCTTAGCAGTGCATTGCGGGGAAAGCGCCGGTCGAGCACGCGCCGCACGGCATCTACCTCGTAGATGCCTTTACCCACGAAAATCCCTTCTCCGTACAAATCCTGGTAAACGTCGGAGGCAGCGCGCGTATAGATATCAATGCCCGTTTGTCCCGAATAAATGCTGGCCAGGCGCGAACGCGCAGAGCTCTGTACGCTCACTCCTACTCTCGGCTGGAGAATCCCGTATCCGGTCACGACGACGCCGCGATCGGGATCGATAATCGCTTGGTTCAACGGATGCGCCATCGCTCCCACCATGCGCCGTGCCGTACCGCGCGGCAATTCGGTGTCCGAGTCCAGAGTGATTACAAAACGCACTTTGGGCAAAACTGCCAGATTGCCCACTTTTACCGGGAAACTGTCGAACTGCGAGCGCAGCAGATTGTTCAGATCCATCAGCTTCCCGCGCTTGCGCTCCCACCCCATCCAGAGCCTTTCGCGCGGGTTGTAGACAGGATGACGATGCAATAGGAAAAACGATCCCATCTTCTTGCCGGCATATTTTTCATTCAACCCGCGAATCAGTTCTGCACACAAGTCCACAAGCCCACTGTTCGCCGGAGGTTTCTCCGGCGAATCCGGCAGATCGGTGAGCAGCACAAAATGAAGGTTGGGGTCGTGGTTGCCGAGAAAGCGCACTTCCAGATCGTCGGCCAGCAGGCGAATCTGTTTTTCATCCAGAAGAAGAGTCGGAATCGCGACCAGCGCGACGCAATCGCCCGGCAGGCCCTCAGAGAAATCCAGCTTGGGCAAAATCTCCGCCGAGAGTATCACGGTGACAAAAAAATTGATGATCTGAATCGCGCTTTGCGAGCTTGGCACCAGCACCGCCAGCGTGGAAAGCAGAATAAGCCCCAGAGGTGTTGATGCGTCGGTCAACAGCATCACCACGCCCAAAACAATCAGAAGCGTGAGCGCCGTGATGCCAGGCAGATAAAACTCATCCGGATAACGCCGAAGAAAAGCCGGAATGCGCTCTGCAAATGGCGCGCGATAGCCGATTCGCTGCTCCAGTTGGCGACCTCCTTCCGCCAGCAAATACGTGCCGATATGCGACTGGCGCAAGGCGATACGAGCATCCGCAAGCTTTTGTGTCTGCGCTTCGCGTGCCAGAGCCAGCGCCTCTCTCGCAACCTCCATCTCGCTGCAATCCGAATGGCTTGCCAGCTTTACGATCCTTTGGCGGTAGAGTTCCCGGCTCGCATAATCCATGCGCGGATATGCTCCCGCCGGATCTTCGCGCAGAATGCGATCAAAACGGATCAGGGGCTCGATCAGAAGCTTCCGGTTCGTCTCGCT
>JASHNX010000028.1 GCA_030041415.1 Candidatus Sulfotelmatobacter sp. | reverse complement strand
TATTCTCTCCGCCCCGATCTTTGAGCCGGTTTCATGCCCTCATCACGCGCCCCTAATTTCCTGTGCATTACTACTTACGAAAAAGGCCAGGAATTCATGCGCCATTGCAGGCGCGAGGGTTGCCGCGTGTTTTTGCTTACCGCCGAGAAATTGCGCGATGCCGCTTGGCCGCGTGAAAGCCTTGACGACGTCTTCTATCTGCCCGCCGGAATTCTTCTCGATGACATCGTGAAAGCAGTTACGCATTTTGCACGCACCCAGAAAATCGATCGCATTGTGGCCCTCGACGAATACGACATGGAGACCGCCGCGACCTTGCGCGAGCATCTGCGCATACCGGGTATGGGCCTTACCACCATGCGCTACTTTCGTGACAAGCTGGCCATGCGCATGCGAGCGCTGGACCACGGTGTTCGCGTGCCCGATTTCATCCCCGTCTTTAATCACGACGATATCAATTTCTACCTCGATCACGTTCCCCCTCCTTGGGTGCTGAAACCCCGTCAGGAAGCCTCTGCGATCGGGATTAAGAAGCTGAATTCCGCCGAAGAGTTGTGGACAACACTCGGGCCCTTGCAAGACAAGCAGGCTTCCTTTCTGCTGGAGCAGTTCGTTCCGGGAGAGGTTTACCACGTCGACTCGATAGTCTCAGAGAGTGAAGTTGTTTTTGCCAATGTGAGTAAATATGGCGAGCCGCCGATGAATGTCGCGCAAGGCGGAGGGGTATTCACTACATTCACCGTGGCCCGCGGGAGCACGGAAGATGGGAAACTGAGAGAGATCAACCACGATCTGATTGCCGCTCTAGGCCTGGTGCGCGGCGTGTCGCATGCCGAGTTTATCCGTGCACACTCCGATAGCGAATTCTATTTTCTCGAATGCGCGGCACGCGTGGGCGGAGCCTATATCAACGAGATGGTCGAAGCCGCGACTGGGGTCAATCTGTGGCGCGAATGGGCGCGCATCGAAGTTGCTGGGGGAGATGGAACTTACAAACTCCCGGCAACCCGCGAAGAATACGCCGGAGTAATTCTTTCCCTGGCGCGGCAGGAAGAACCAGACACCTCTGCGTACAACGATCCGGAAATTCATCTGCGAATTAAAAAGCACCATCACGCAGGATTGATTCTGCGATCGACCAATCAGCGGCGTGTGCAGTCATTGCTCGAAAGCTACGCGCAGCGCTTTGCCGAGGAATTTCTTGCCGTTGCGCCGCCAAGGGAGAAACCGACGGCTTGATTCACTGAGCGCCACCCGTAAAAAGGCTGGCGAGCGACGAAAAATTGTAGCTAATACCGACCTGCCCTCCCACCCTGCTTCCCTGAAGCAAGTCCGTCTTATTCGACCACGTAACTCCAATGGGAATGTGGATCCCTCCGCTTCCCTTGATCGTAAGCTTCGCCTGCGTTACCCATAGGGATCCTGCGGTGCCGACGAATTCTTGTGTTCCATTGGGAAGGGGGATGGTTGTTCCAGGTGCCACCGTGCCCGCAGGAATGTTCAAAACGGAGGGACTGGGCTGGTATTGCCAGTATCCAGCCAGGCTGAGTTGAGTTTGAACCGACTTGCCGCTGCCGCTGACCGTCTGGTCGTACTCCGCCGAAACCTGGCCGTAGTGCAGCGTCCCATACTTGGCGCCCGCCGGAGCTGAGCCGTAGATGGACACCGATCCGTTGAAGGTGATCATTCCCATCGTTTGGAAGTTGTAGGCGTAGATGAGCTTGAAGTCGTTTGTTTCGGGCTGGTTTACAGGACGGTTGTAATCGTATTCGAATGTCAGCAAGTTCCCGACCGCGCTCTGTAAAGCCTTGAGCCACGCTTGCCGGTAGAGGCCCCGATCTTGCATAACTCTAGAGACTGCGGCAGACAACTTGGAATCATCCGTGATTTCTGCGGTTACGAAATGATTCCAGAAAGACTCGAACGCGGCCACCAACTGCTGACCGCTTGGGTCGGCTGCGGCGGCTTGCCGGAGATTATCTAGGTACTCACTTGAGTCAGCCGATTTAAACGATTCGTGCGCTAAAAGCGCTGTGGTCACTGCGTCAGTGTCTGTCCCTATGGCCTTAACTTGGCTTGCGAGGCTCGGCATTTGCTTTGCCCATGCAACCTTGAACTGCTGAGTGCGAGGGTCAAACTTATTCAGTAGCTCGTATCGGGCGGTAATCCCGGACAGCTTTCCAGCGCCTGTCGGTATCGAAACTTGACTCACCTGTGTCGGAGTAGTACCGCTCGCCTGTCCCGAAGTAGCGGTCGTGGCGCTGCTCTCCTGAGACAAGCTCAAGGTTCCCAACACTGTAATTGGATTCAAGACTTTATTTTCAAACCATCCAAGGCTTTTGCAATTGACGATACAATCGACGTCGCTCTTGGTTATAAGCCGGAAGATCTGGTCGGCATTCGTGCTCAGAGTAGAGGTAGTGCCATTCACAGACTGCGTAACCGCCCCGGAATCGAGCGCGAGCGATAGAAGCTCCGCGCTTCCGGCTTTCGAAACCAGGGACGCTGTACCACTTGCATTGGAATTGGCGCCCAGTTGCTGATCCGGCCGCTGCTGGTCTGCGGTCTGAAGAGCGTTGGATACGGCAGCTTTGGTAGCGAACGTCACGGCCGTTGCGGTAATAAAGCGATCAACACCCCTCGGATCGGTGATGTCGAGATTGTCCTCAAGAGAGCGAAAGCATTGCTTGTCAACGCCGGGGTTTTTCTGAGCATAGTGAAGAAGGTTGGCAAGGTTCTCACAATACGCCACAACCTCAGAGCTCGAGTGTTTTTCGCAGAACGTTTTATCTGCCGATGTTAGGGTGGTGGTCGACCCCTGCGCGGGACAGGCCGGTGCAAGTGCGGGTGCCGCTGGGGTCTGCGCCAAGCTACCTGGGATCTTCCATAGACACACCACAAAGATTCCAAGGGTCAATTTTTTCATAGACCTCTCACTGTCCAAGAAGTTCGATATATCCAGGCGTATCGCCATCCGTGATCGTTCCTTTGGCCGGCGGAGTGCTCACCGTACCGGAACTCACGGTGCCGATATCGATTGTCGCGTCCGAGTCACCCGGCGCCCAGACCAGGTCTAGTCGTACCCACGACTGACCAGCAGGAAGGCTTGGAACGGTAATTTCGCGGTTGCTACCACTGATCGTTAAGGAGACAATGGGCTGATTTGGAACTTCAAGATAAGCTGAAAGGATCGTCGCTGCGTCGATGGTGCAGGTGAAGTTCGCTCCTCTAGTTCCCAGGATATCTGCAGACATTTAGACCTCCCCATACCGGAAGTTACGGGAACGCTTGTCATTGTTCCTCGGATCCTCGATGATTACGATGTCCCTACATTACCGACGACCTACTTTGCTAAGCTCTCTGCCCCAAACCCGAATGTAGCTAACACCGTGGTATCGACACCGAAATCGCTGACTATCTTCGAGTATTCGACGTGGCCGAAGAAATTGAAAATCAGAACCACGTAATTGGCCACCGCGATAATGGTTATGATCAGCATCTGAAAATCTCCGAGGTCGATTCAGTTCCACCTCCTCGAAATGCTGCCGGAGTGCATTTTTCAAAACGGCCAATCCCGGTCGATGCATCCTTAGCTAAGACAAGACCACACTACGGTCCCGTCTGTTTCCCTCCCGAATTCAACACGTTGTTGACCCCCATCATCCCCTTCAGCACATCGTTCCAGAACGGCGCGCCTAGCGACACCAGAAGCCCCATGACAATCAATCCTGCGATCTCCTCAAACCATCCTTGGTCCCAGTCTTTCGGGTACTCGCTAGTTCGCACTAGAATGGGATACTTCTGCAGATCGGCGTGATTGCCTGCCGGTTTTTCTCGTAAACCTGCTCCAGATCGTTCGTCTGCGCTGCGCCACTCCCGCCCTGAGCGGCCGCTCCCATATTCGTTATCGTCGCAGCGCTGCCTGCGATCGCCTGCGACATGGATTGATTGGTACCCAGAATCTCGTAGATTCTTATCAGGCTTGCGTTCAGGATCCCCACAACCGCAAAGCTGATGATCACCGCGAACAGTTTGTTCTTGGTCGTGTACGCTTTCTGAAAAGACGCGCGCGCAGCCTCGTATGGGCTGGCGATGTTGTTTTTGACCTGATCTACGGTTGCGCTCGCGTTGGCCACTACGTTCTGCACCTGCGGCTGGGTCAACTCAATCCCGTCAAGCAGATGGCGAAAATCGTCCTTGTTGAAATTTTCCAGAGCTGTAAGGTTTAATCCGCGAGTGGACAGGGCGCCTTGAACCTGCTGCAATGTCAGGTGGTCGCCCATAAATCTCACGATGGTCTGGCCCATCACGTCCGCCTTCGTGTTAAGCACGGACTTTACGACTTCCTGCACTGCTTGGACGATTACGGCCAGTACGAAGATCAGCACGACCAGTGCCATTAGAGTCTGGAATTCACTCATAATCTTCTCCTTGGGGGAGCCGCGTGTCACAAACGGGCACGCGCGATACACCAGGACCTGATGGCCTGTTGGGCCACCCGCCACAATCATTTGTCCCGTGGTTCGCCCCTCAGCCGAGAGTGGAGAGTTAGAGGGCTGTCTAACCTTGGGGAAAGGCTCTCACCCTCGATGGACAGCGAGAGTAATGCACAAATGCAAAGGTGTGACGCAGAAAGGTATTTCTGTTACGAAATTGGAACAATACGCGAACTGCCTGAGTGATTGGGAGAAATGAGCTTGGTTGTTGCCGAGACATGCTGTGGCTGACAGTCGACAAACACCGTTGGGAACACGTCAATATTGATGTAAACGCATGTTACGAAAAACGAACAGGTGGTTAGTGCGGGCCTAATATCCCGCCCGCGTCGGTTAGAACGCGTCGATTCCGGTTACACTCTGCCCGATGATCAGCGAGTGCACATCATGCGTGCATTCATACGTCTTCGCCGATTCCAGGTTCATCATGTGCCGCATGATCGGATAATCGTCGCGAGTGTGTTGAAGGACGTGCCGATGCCCGTCATGCCCGCCTTGAACGACAAACCGGAAGCCTAAACTCCGACGATTTGCCGACTCCAGATAGCGACTCCGCTGACAAATTCGATATCGTCTTCGAGCTCAATCGGTGCGCCAGTAGCGGACTGCTGTTGGGCGATGGCGCTGCCGTCGGTCTGATTTGGGGAAAACAGTGTTACTTGAAGCAAGTTAGAGCCTTGCAAAATAGTTAAGTTGAACGACTTCTTGTCAGCGTTGATCGGGACCGAAATTGGCCCTCTCGCGTTAGTCCCGTAGAGCACGGTCGTAATGGCGAAGACCGTGCCACTTTCCCCCGGCACGATCTGAATTGTCTCGACCGCGCCCGTTTTGCCCTGAATGTCTCCCTGAACCTGCGTTAGCGCCGTCTCACGGCTGCGAATGTCGCCCCGAGCGGCCTGGCCTCCAAACAGAGTTCCAGCCGAACCAATGACCTCCAGGGCCTGCTCCCGGGAGACAGCTTCTCCATGGATTGCTTGGTCGCAAACTCGCAACACCTGCGTGGCGAGATCGAATTGTGTTCGCGTCATAGCTGACGCATCTCGTAGGGCGGTTAGCACTGCACCCAACGGGGAAGTCTCGCGGATCGGCACCTTGTATCTCTTAGCCAGCTCACGCGTTAGCGCCCCGAAGTTGATTCGGAGCGCGGCCAGGGAAAGGTTCGGGTTAGTGTCCGCGAGGCGGCGATAATACGACGTGTTCAGTCCGCCGAGGGTCGGCTGAAGGCCAAGGCGGGCCGTCGGCGCGTTCGCTTCCGCCAGCAGCACGCCAGGAGTGTTGCCGCGGTGAGCTGGCCGCGACTCAGCCTCGACCTGTAGCGAGAGCGCCCGAACCTGCTGGACCTTCTCGTCAAGCTCCAACGAAAGGCCGCCTGGTAGCACAGCCTTTCTTAGCCTGGTTAGGAGCCTCCTAATCTCAACCCGAAAAAGGAGGGCCAGCCCGATCGCCGTGCAGGGCCAAATCAAAGCCCTCAAATAATCGAGAATAAGCCTCGCAATTTCCATGGGACGATTCTAGAACGCGTCGATCCCCGTTACACTCTGCCCAATGATCAGCGAGTGCACATCATGCGTGCCTTCGTAGGTCTTCACCGATTCCAGGTTCATCATGTGGCGCATGATCGGATAGTCATCGGCCACTCCGTTTGCCCCAAGAATATCCCGCGACAAACGCGCGCATTCGAGCGCCATCCACACATTGTTCCGCTTCGCCATCGAGATATGCTGATGTTCAGCCTTCCCCTCATCTTTTAATCGCCCAACTTGCAGCACGAGCAATTGCGCTTTCGTGATTTCGCTGATCATCCACGTCAGCTTGTCTTGCACGAGTTGATGCGAAGCGATCGGCTGGTCGCGCCACTGCTTGCGCAGCAGCGAATATTGTAGTGCCGTGTCGTAGCACGACATCGCCGCGCCGATCGCGCCCCACGCGATGCCATACCGTGCTTGATTCAGGCACATCAGCGGAGATTTCAATCCATCTGTTTTCGGCAGGAGATTCGACTCGGGGATGCGCACATCCTGCAGCGACAAGCCCGAAGTCACCGACGCTCGTAGCGACCACTTGCCGTGCACGTCATCGGCTTTAAACCCAGGACGGTTCGTCTCAACCAGGAAGCCGCGGATCTTGTTGTTTTCATTCTCGACCTTGGCCCAGACAACCGCCACATCGGCAATGCTGCCCGACGTAATCCACATCTTCTCGCCATTGAGAATGTATTCGTTCCCGACTTTCCGCGCGCGTGTTAGCATCCCGCCGGGGTTTGATCCAAAGCCCGGCTCCGTCAATCCGAAGCAGCCAAGCTTCTCGCCCTTCTGCATCGGGGGCAGCCACGTTTGCTTTTGCTCCTCGCTGCCAAATTCGTAGATCGGATACATGCACAGTCCCGATTGCACGCTAACGAAGCTGCGCAC
>JASHNX010000282.1 GCA_030041415.1 Candidatus Sulfotelmatobacter sp. | reverse complement strand
TTTCATTTTTAAGAGACTCCCGTGACAGGGACGCGGCAACCCGCGGGAGGATACCATGAGTCGAATTGAAAACCGCACATTTGCCGAACTCCAGGTGGGAGATTCGGCTAGCCTTGTCCGCACGCTCACCCAGAGCGACATAGAATTATTTGCGGTCATGTCCGGCGACGTAAACCCCGCGCATGTCGATGAAGAATTTGCCAGGAGCGACATGTTTCATCACGTGATCGCGCATGGCATGTGGGGAGGGGCGCTGATTTCAACTGTGCTGGGCACCGAACTGCCTGGCCCGGGCGCGATTTACCTCGGTCAGTCCCTGCGATTCAGGCGGCCGGTTGCCGTGGGCGACACGATCACCGTAACGGTGAGGGTGAGCGACAAGTTTGGCGAGAAAAACCGCGTGCTGCTCGATTGCGCAGCCGTGAATCAGAATGGCGAAGCTGTAATCACCGGCACGGCGGAGGTGATTGCACCAACAGAAAAGATCTCCCGGGAGCGAGTCGGTCTTCCGGAAGTCCGATTGCTGCGGCGGGGCGAGCAGTATCGGCAATTTATCGATAAGACCAAAGGTCTCGCTCCGATACGAACTGCGATTGTTCATCCCGTCGACGGAGTCTCGTTGCTGGCCGCCATCGAAGCCGCCCGAGCGGGGATGATCGTGCCGGTGCTGATCGGCCCTGGGCCTAGAATTCGGGCGGCGGCGCAACAAGTGAAGCTTGATATTTCTGAATACGAAACCATCCATACGCCACATAGTCACGCCGCCGCCGAGCTGGCCGTCACCATGGCTCGAGATTTGCGCGTCGATGCGCTGTTGCAGGGCGCTTTGGCGAGCGAAGAATTGATGCACTTTGTAGACTGTCCGGCTGGTTTGCGCACCGAACGGCGCTTCAGCCATATTTGTGCTGCAGACATTCCTACCTATCCCCGGCCGCTATTCATCACCGATGCCGGGTTAAACATCTATCCTACGGTTGAAGAAAAGCGGGACATCGTGCAGAACGCGATTGAGCTGCTACACGCGATCGAGATTCAGGCACCGAAAGTGGCGATTCTCTCCGCGCAGGAGACGATCTCGGCGCACCTCAGTTCGACACTTGATGCGGCAGTTCTGTGCAAAATGGCCGACCGCGGCCAGATCAGCGGCGGAGTGCTCGATGGACCACTCGGATTCGATAGTGCCGTTTCCGAGCAGGCGGCGAAAAGCAAAGGCATTGTTTCGCCGGTGGCGGGTCAGGCGAATATCTTCGTGGTTCCTGACCTAGAAGCGGGGAACATGCTGACGGAGCAACTGCGCCAACTTTCCGACGCGTTGGTGACCGGCCTGATTGTGGGCGGAAAAGTTCCAATCCTCGTCGGCTGCGGCACTGACGACATGCTCTCCCGACTCGCGGCGTGTGCGCTGACACTCCTGCTTGTTCGCTTTAAGCAGAACTCCTCTACGCAGTTAGGGAACGCCGCTGAACTACCCGACAGCGCCGCTTATCAGGCTGCCTCGTGAAACTGCGGGTAAGCAAAGGTTGCTTTGTCATCATCCTCTTCTGCCGCATCGTCCACCATGCACTGCAGCTCGATGTAGTGCTCCTGGCTGAATTCGTAGCCAAGATCATACGATGCGATAAACGGCCGGGATTGATGAGGGCCTGAGAGCGGAGTCTTGACTGTACCGGAATAAGTCATGGGCAGCTCCATTTTCGGCTTGCACGAAATGCAGTTCTCGCTATGCAGCCGTCGCTTTTGCAGAGAGTGTACGCCACGACGGGAGATTTTCTTTGTGAGGTACGTCACCCACTTGTGTGATCAGGCAACAATGGATCAGGGGGTTTTTCGCGACTTGCGGGGCGGTTTAGTTGATCTATTTTTTTTCACCCTCGATTTCTCCGCGGCCAGCTTCCCCACCAGAGCCTCCAATTCCTTCACCCGCTGCTGCAACTCCTGCTCCTGGTCGGTGCTCGTCCTTTGCGCTTCTCCCCCAGGAACCACGGGGCTGGAGCCGGAACGCATGAATTCGAAGGGGCTAACGACAGGGGTAAAAGCCCGGTACGCATTCTGGTACATATCGACAACGGCCTTCATATATTTCAGGGTGTTTTCTTGGGTAGCCCTGCCGGAGGCAACTACCATCTGCCGCAAGATGTCCAAGGGAAACGTAGAATCCGGCTCCTTGGCGTCGTCCACGATGATTTGGGTGAGTATCAGGCGCGTCAGATCCTCGCCGGTGGCTGCGTCCACCACCTGCAGTTCGCGGCCTTCGCGGACCATGCGCGCGATCTCATCGAGATTGACGTAGCGGCTATTGGTGGCGTCGTACAGGCGGCGGTTCTCATATTTCTTGATAATCACAGGTTTTCGGGGCATGCAAAATCCGCTCACTTTTTGCTTGACAAGCGCAGCCGATAAGCTATGATTGCTGCAGTGCAGCAATACTTGCAGCATATATCCGACTGACCTAGAAGGAGCAGAACATGAGCACCCCCAAAAAGTCAACCAAAAGCGTGGGCTTGAAACCCGAAGCGGTAGAGAGTTTCATCCCTCTGTTCACCAAGAACGCCGGCCGCTTCGCCGAAGTGCAGAAGAAGTCGCTCGAAATCGCCGCCGAACAGAATGCGGAATTCATCGAGGCCTGCAAGAAGGCATTCGATTTCGTTCCGGAAACACCCGGCTTGTTTTTCTTCGACCTGCTTGGCCAGACGTTCGATCGAATCGTCGAGACCCAAAAGGCGGCGATCGACCTTGCGGTTGAACAGACCAACGCCATCGCCGAAGTTGCCAAAGAGCGCACGGGATCGTTCGCGAAAGTTGCGGAAGGCGTAAACGAACTGTTTCAGAAAACCGTGGAGCAATCGGTTGCGGCGCAAAAGAAGACGCTCGATTACTTTGCCGAGCAAAACAAGACCGTGTACGAAGGCGCCAAGAAGCAGTTCCGGACTTCAAATCCCTTTGCCGAGGCATTCCAAACTGGATTGGAAGCCCTGATCGAAACTCAGAAGACGGTGCTCGATATCACCACCAAGCCATTGCAGCGCTCGGCCGCATAGGCGGTTGTATACTGCGTTTGAGGGGAAGCGGAAGTACACGCCTGGCATGGGGAACAGGCAGCTCTGCCTCTTTGCGGTTTGTTGCGACTTGGAGAACCAACAATGGCAGGTGAACGCGTGGCTAACGGCAAAGATGCCGACCCCATGGCTGCATTTCGTGAATTGCGCGATGCATACATGGATGCCTGGTCGAAGACCATGGTGGATGCCGTAAACACTGAGGCGTATGCCAAGGCTACAGGCACAATGCTGGATGCCTATCTTTCGGCTTCTTCTCCTTTTCGTGACGCCCTAGAGAAAACGATGTTGCAGGCGCTGCAGCAGTTGAATATGCCTTCTCATGCCGATTTCGTGAGTCTCGCGGAGCGCCTGACCAACGTCGAAATGAAACTGGACGACATGGACGCCAAGCTGGACGAAGTCGTCTCAATCCCGAAAAAGCCGACGCGCCCGCCTGGCTCGCCCCGCGGCAAACGGGCTGCGCGCAGGCGAAAAGAGGGTAAGTAGCCATGTCGGAGGCCGCATTGATCGCCGATGAGTTGCTGGGCTTGCCGGAGAAGCTAAATACATTCAGCAAGGCGGTCACCACGAAGGTTCCCATCGCGCAAACCCCAAAACAATTAGTTTGGGCCCTGAACAAAGCAAAGCTGTATCGTTATATCCCTGTCGTTCCCGAAGAGAAACGTCATCCGGTTCCGCTGCTCATGGTTTTTGCGCTCATGAACCGGCCCTACATTCTAGATCTTCGCCCCGGACACAGCTTCGTCGAGTTCATGGTCAAACAGGGATATGACCTTTATCTGCTGGATTGGGGATCTCCGGGATTGGAAGACAAGCACCTGAAGTTTGACGACTACACGCTGGATTACATGCCGCGCGCGATTCGCAAGATGAAGGCAGTCTCGGGCGTGGAAGAGTTCAGCATGTTAGGCTGGTGCATCGGCGCAATCCTGGCAACCACCTACTCTGCCTTGCGCCCAGACGACGGGCTGCGCAACCTGATCCTGCTCACTGCTCCTTTGGATTTTTCCGACAAACAAGGCATCACCTTTGCGAGATGGGTAGACGAGCGATTTTTCGACGTTGACAAGGTTCTCGAGGCAACCGGCAACATGCCGGGAGAGATGATCGATTACGGAGCGAGGGCACTGAAGCCGGTTGAGAACTACGTTCTGAACTATCTGAAGTTGTGGGACAACATCGATAACCCGCAAGTCGTCCAAGCGTGGAGAGCGATGAACACGTGGGTCACCGACAACGTGCCGCTGGCCGGCGGCGCCTTTCGCCAACTAGTAGTGGACCTCTATCGCCATGACCGGCTCATGCGCGGCGAGTGGGTGATCCGCGGCGAGCGAGTGGACCTGAGCCGTATTCGGGCAAACCTACTTACGGTGATCGCGGAAACGGATCACATCACTCCGCCCTGCCAGTCAGAGGCCGTGATGTCCAAGGTGAGCAGCGAAGACAAAGAGCTATTTCGCGTGCGCGGCGGCCATATTGGCATTATGGCGGGAAGCGGCGCCGACAAGATTACCTGGCCACATATTGAACGGTGGCTGGCGCCGCGCTCAAAGTAGTTCCCTTCCCGATGAGCGCCACGGCAGACTTCACTCGATCGAATCCGTCGAGATCCTAAACCAAGCCTGCAATCGAGCATTCCGCAAAACTGCGCATTTTCGTCTCTGCTCTGGTCCCCGCACGTTTGAAAAACACTGATGTAGACTGCGAGCATCTGGCTAAAACGGAGATACCATAGACACGTGAAAGAGACCTGGCGCTGGTTCGGACCGCAGGATCCCGTTTCGCTCGACCACGTGAAGCAAGCCGGCGCAACCGGAGTGGTTTCGGCATTGCATCATCTTTATCGCGGCGAGGCATGGCCGGTCGAGGAAGTGCTCAAACGCAAGGCTCAGATTGAAGCAGCGGGGCTGACGTGGTCGGTGGTTGAGAGTATCCCGATTCATAATTCAATCAAGCTGCAAACCGGACCGGTGCGACAGTTCACCGACGCATGGAAGGATTCGCTTGCGGCTGTTGCGCGAGCCGGAGTGAGAATCGTGTGCTACAACTTCATGCCGGTGGTCGATTGGACGCGCACAGATTTGCGATGGCGCCTGCCCAGCACCGGCTATGCGCTTCGCTTCGACGTTACCGATTTTGCGGCATACGACTTGTTTATTCTGCAGCGGCCGGATTCTGAAAAAGATTATTCGGCCGACCGCGTTGCCGCTGCCAGAGCCCGCTACAAGACCATGTCAGAGAACAGGCGCGACGAATTGGAGCGTAATATTATCGCGGGATTGCCGGGCGCGGAAGCTTCTTACAACCGGTCTGATTTCAAGAATTCATTAGCGCAATATTCCGGTCTG
Source organism: Candidatus Sulfotelmatobacter sp. (assembly GCA_030041415.1). Classification (GTDB taxonomy): domain Bacteria; phylum Acidobacteriota; class Terriglobia; order Terriglobales; family Acidobacteriaceae; genus Sulfotelmatobacter. The sequence continues at coordinate 14,464 of JASHNX010000282.1, read as the reverse complement.
ACTTCCGCCGACCTGCGCGCTCATCTTATTACGTTCTTGAGCGAAGTAGCGCCGGTCGCACAAGAACTTGGGTTGCGGCTCGCGATTCATCCCGATGACCCTCCCTGGTCCCTGTTCGGATTGCCGCGCATAGTTTCGACTGCAGACGACATCAGGGCAATTTTCAAAGCACTTGACACGACTACGAACGGCTTGACGTTTTGTGTCGGCTCATTCGGGGTGCGAGCAGATAACGATCTTCTCACGATGGTCAGCGAATTCGCGCCGCTCATTCATTTTGTCCATCTTCGGCAGGTGACACGCGAACCGGATGGATCGTTCTACGAGGCGGAGCATTTGCGAGGCAGCTCGGATATGGTGGGCATCATCTCCGCATTGCTGCGGGAAGAATCTCGACGCAGACTCGAAGGCCGCGAAGATCAGGAGGTCCCGATGCGGCCCGACCACGGGCATCTTCTTGCCGACGACATGTCGCGACCAGCGAATCCCGGCTATTCTCTGGTCGGCCGATTGAAAGGCCTGGCAGAGTTGCGTGGAGTAATCGCCGGCCTGAAGTACGGGACGCCTGAATTGAAGCTCGATAGGAGCACCCGCGAATGAAAGACTTTGTAAATAGAATTGCGATTGTGACCGGCACGACCGGCATCGGCCACGCGATTGCGAAACGGCTGGCAGCGGACGGATGCCGCGTCGTTGCCTGCGGTATTGATTCGCTGGCCAACGGCGAGTTCCAGCAAGAAACACGAGCGAGCGGACTGACGATCTCTGTCGAGCATTGTGACGTCAGCGATTCAAACCAGGTGAAGGCAGTTGTGGGCAAGACGGTTGCGGCATATGGCGGGCTCGACATGATCGCGAATGCAGCAGCCATTCATCCGTTCGGAACCGCGCCTGAGACCGATCCGGAAAGCTGGAACCGCTGTATGGCGGTGAATGTGGGGAGCATTTTCCTGTTTGCACACTTCGGTATTCCGGAAATGAAGAAGCGCGGCGGAGGCGCGATGGTGAATCTTTCTTCGGTCCAGGGTTACGCCTGCCAGCAAGGCGTCGCAGCCTATGCGACATCAAAGGGCGCAGTGCACAGTCTGACGCGCGCCCTGGCGCTAGACCACGCGGCCGATCATATTCGCGTGAACTCGATCAGCCCGGGCTCGATTCGCACTCCGATGCTCGCGAGTTCAGCGGCACACTTCGCACAGGATGTTCCCACGGAAGCTGCCTTCGACCGCTTCGGCAAAGCGCACCCGCTGGGAAGAATTGGCACCCCGGAGGAAGTGGCCGAGTTAGCGGCATTTCTTCTGTCCGATAAGTCTGGCTTCTGTACCGGGGGCGATTATCTGGTCGATGGCGGGTTGCTAGCCGGGATTGGCGTGCAATGAGCGCAAACATGCGAAGCGCGGAAATGCTGAGCGGAGCGGCAGTGAACGGAATCAACGTCAGGATTCCCGTTTGCGTTGCGCCGACCGGCGATGTGTGCGGGGAGGGCGCGGTCTGGCACACAGCCCATCAAGCGGTGTATTGGAATGACATCAATCGCTTTCTGATCCATCGCTTCACGCCCGCAGACGGCACGGTGCGGACGTGGCTTTTCGACGAGCCCGTAACCGCGCTCACGCTGACTACTCGACCCGAAACGCTCGCAGTCATTCTGGGCTCAGGGGTAATTCTGTGGGAGCCGGAAACCGACAAGCGGAGCGAATTTGTTTTTCGTCTCGAAGGATGGCCAAAGGTTCGGCTGAATGATGCGCGGGCCGATCCACGGGGCTCGCTCTGGATGGGCTCGATGCGCAACAACGTCAATACCGATGGATCGAGCCGCGAAACTGGAGGAAAGGATGGAAAACTATTCTGCCTCGATCCTAATGGCACGGTGACGGTACGCCGGGAACAGATTGGTATAGCGAATACGCTTGCGTGGAGTCCGGATCGGCGGTGCTTTTATTTTGGTGACTCGCTTGCCAATACGATCTGGAGTTACGACTACGATGCGGTCACGGGCGGACTCGATAACGAACGGCCGTTTCTGCAGGGATTTGTGCGCGGGTTGCCGGATGGATCGACGGCTGATGCTGAAGGTTATCTGTGGAACTGCCGCTTCTTTGGCGGGTGCATCGTGCGGGTTGCGCCGGATGGCGTGATTGATCGCGTTATCGAGATGCCGGTGAAGAATATTACGACTTGCACGTTCGGCGGACCGGATTTGAGAACTCTTTATGTGACCACAGCGCGGGCGGAAGCTCCGCCGAGCGACCGACTTGCCGGAAGTCTGTTCGCCATTGACACAAATGTTGCAGGTCAACCGGAAAACCAGTTCCGCCTATTCGGCAACTTGAGCTGACCGGCGGCAACGCGCTTTTATCGACGTGCACGCTTCGCGACTAGAGAGCCGCAGCCCGGCGATGCGATGCCCAGAATTCGGTGATCTCTTCGAGCGAGCGCCCTTTGGTTTCCGGGATCAGTAGCGCAACCAGAATAATCGTTAATAGTGCGCCAGCACTGAAGCACCAAAAGGTGCCGTCCGATCCCAGGCTGCGCTGCATGACCGGAAACAGTTGATTGCCCAAGTAGCCGACCAGCCACAGTGCCGTTGTAGCGATCGACATGCCGCGGCCGCGAACTTTCGTGGGATAAATTTCCGAGATGATCACCCAGCAGGCCACGCCGTTTCCGAATGCATGGCCGGCGACGAAGCTCATCACAAACACGAGTACGGCCAAGCCGCTCCCGCGAACGTGATAGAGCCAGCCAACGAAGACCAGTGAGATAAACTGCAGGGCGGTACCGGCGAGAATCAGAGTTTTTCTGCCCGCACGATCGACGAGCCACAGTGCAAAAAGCGTGAAGAGCAGATTAATCAGGCTCACCAGCACGGATTGGAAAAATGCATCGCTCGATGCGGTTCCAGCGGCCCGAAAAATTTCCGGCAGAAACGAAAATATGGGAGTGATTCCGCTGATCTGCTGCAAGCCCGCCAGCATGATGCCCAATAAAAGTGGTCGCCGAAAAACTGTAAAGAGCTCCCAGATTTTGCCCTGTTCCACAGCTAGCGAGTTTTGGATTTCAGCTGCCTCACGCACGGCAATCTCCGGGCCGTTGATTTGCCGAAGTACCTGAATGGCTTGATCGCGGCGGCCCATTTTCATGAGCCAACGCGGACTTTCGACGGCGGGCACGATCATGCCACCGAACAGGAGCGCAGGTACGATTCCAGCGAAAAACATCCAGCGCCAACCGGTCGAAATGTTCCATGTTTCATCGCCCATGCGCTGGATGAGCATGTTGACGAACACAGCTGCGAGAATTCCGACAACGATTCCCAACTGGTAGAGAGTGACGCAGCGGCCGCGAACGCGCGTAGGGGCAATCTCGGCGATGTAATTGGGCGAGATCACCGAAGCGGCGCCGATCCCAAGGCCGCCGATCAGCCGCCAGATTACGAACTGATGAAAACTGGAAGTGAAGAAGATTCCTGCCGAGGATGACGCGAAACAAGTGGCGCACAATGCGAGGCCGATTTTCTTGCCGAAGTAATCTGCTACCGATCCGGCAACTGCGCAGCCCGCAATGCAACCGATTAAGGCGCAACCCGCAGCCCATCCGATGCCTGCAGCATCGAGATGAAAGCGTTGGCTCAGGTAACCGATGGCCCCACTGATTACGATGTTGTCGTAACCGAACAGGAGTCCGCCAAAAGTGGACACACTAGCTGCCACGATCAGCGGAACATAAGAATGGGATTGGACCGGCGGGCGCGTCAGGTTACCGGCCTCGCTGAGTCAACTCTGCCTGCGTCGCAGCGGTAGCCAGCGGCGATTCCAGCATCGCTTTTGCCGCCAGAATAAAACCCAAAGTGTGCGCCATGCCAGCGTGCCAAGGAGCCGCGCACGACATTTGTGGAGTGTGGTCAGGAACAATCACTCCATCGAAGCGGTTGCGGTGAAGAATCGAGAGGATGCGGATCATATCGACATCGCCCTCGTCAATGAACGTCTCACGATAGTGCGGCACCTTACCGACTACATTACGCAGATGAATGTAAGCGATCTTGCCCTGCCGGCTGTAACGGTCAACTGCTTCGTAGACGTCGCCCTCCGTCATCTCCGCGATGGTCCCAACGCAGAGTTCAAGAGTGTTGGCGCGACTGGTAACCGAATCGAGCAGGCGCTGATACATGTGCGGCTGAAAAACCAACCGCGGCTGCCGGCGCATGGTTGGCATGGGAGGATCATCGGGATGCGCTGCCAGTCGCACGCCTGCTTGCTCGGCAACCGGCAAGACATCTTCCAGGAATCGTTGCAAACGCCTCCAGAGTTCTTCGTGGGAGATAGCTGGCAATTCGCCGCCGGGAACAGTCGGGTCGTAAGTCATATTCCAGACCACGCCGTTCGGTACTGGTTCATCGTCAGCTGGCCCATCCATTCCAACCGTTAATGCATGGCCACGGCCGGAAGGCGTGGTTACGCGGCCGCAAACTCCCGCGAGGCTGAAGTTGTATCCCAGCACTGGAATTCCAGCTTCGCCCATGTGGCGAATGATGGTTTTCACATTCTCAATTTGTTCGGGACGCTTCGGGCCATCGAGCAGAATGTCGTGCCAGTGGGCGGGGTCGAGGTTTTCAATGGCCGCGAGCGTCAGGCCGGCATTTTCGATCTCGTGCCGCAGATTTTTTAGTTCGGCGACCGTCCATAGCTTTTCTGGATCACCTGCGACACCCCAGGGTTCATACTTCGCGCCGGTCGGCTGGTTGCTGCGCGGATTCTTCTCGCCCTTGTTGAAGTAATCCACCAGATGAACGACAACGTGGGTGCATCCCGCCTGGCGCGCGAAATCATAATGTTCGCGGGTCAGCATGTGCCGGTATAACCCAAGACCGACTTTCATAGGCGGTTCCCGATTCCCGAGCCGTAATCTGCACTCAGAATTTGGCCGCTGATTTCAGCAGCGAGGGGTGAACAGAGAAAAAGGAAAGCGTCGGCAATCGATTCCGGGCTGTTGCGTTTTCCCAATGTCACACGAAGGACGAACTCGCGATAGGCCGGGTCTTGGTCAAAAACCTTAAGCGAACTGCCTGCCGCGACATTTCCGGGCGAGATCACGTTCACGCGGATGCCGGAGGACGCGTATTCGAGCGCCATGCAGCGAGCAAAATTCTCGAGCGCAGCTTTAGCCGAGGCGTAAGCGGGAATCTGCGTGTGCGGAACGCGAGCAACGTATGATGAAGTGAAAATGAGATGGCCGGAAATCTTCCCTCTGACCCATTGCGCAAAAACGGCGCGGGTCAAATACACCTGCGCCAGGAAATTGAAACGAAAAACGCGTTCAAACTCTGCCTCGGAAGTCGTCGCGAATGGATGCAGGCCGCAACCGCCAGCGTGACCGAGCACAGTATCCATTTGCGGAAATCGTTCGAACGATTCATTCACGATTCGAGTCAAACGCCCAGAGTCGGTTATGTCGCACGAGTGGTAGAAGTATGCCTGGTCGGAAATCTGCCACGACTTCAGTGTCTGGCGCGCTTCATGTTCCGGCTTCACGTCGATCAGGACCAACATGGCTCCGGCCGCGCTCAAGCGTTTCACCATATGCTCAGCTATTGCGCCCATCGCTCCGGTGATGAAGATTACTTTGCCGGACAGATCGATTTGGATCATGTTTGATTCACGCGTTTGTTCACATTCGGCTCGAATGAGAACACGTCTTCTCCCTGCTCAGTCAATCGCTTACATGATTCCGTGTTTTTCAAACGCAGCCACGGCGCTGCTTCCTGCTTCGAGCGCTTTTCTTACCATTTTTTCGCCACGTGCTTTTTCGAGAGCTTTGGTGAAAACCTCGGTCGCAGCTTCGACGGGGATGAGGCAAGCGCCATCAATATCACCGAAAATGAAATCGCTGGGACGGACGCGAACGGCTCCGATTTCGACCGCGATGCGGAAATCCACGACCTTGTATCGCGGCGCAGAATCCTGCCCATACGACCCGAAACCAAAGCAAGGAAAATCCAGCTTCAGTATGGCCTTGGTATCGCGCACGTAGCCGTTCAGCACCGCGCCGACCGCGCCCAATTTGCTGGCGCGAATGCTCATCAGCTCACCCCAGAGAGCATTGCGCGGAGACGACCCTGTATTCACGTAGACTTCGTTTTGTTTCAAATCGTCGAGAGCTTCCAGCATCAGACCGAAGGGTCTTTCCATTAACTTGTTGTTTGTGCCGGAAACTCTTTCTTCAAACACATCAACCGCCAGAACCGGCATGGCACGGCCAACCACGACCATGTCCGGCCGCAAAGCGCGAATCTGCGGCGGCAGGAACTGATGCTGCAGCCCGAGCTTATCCATGACGTCGCCCACCACGCAGGTGAACAATTCCTTGCGGATGATCGAAAACAATTCTTCGTCGTTGTGCCAAAGACTCATAGCTACTCTTGAGAATTACGCGTTATCAGGGCTTCGGCCCTAAGGCGTTTCTAATTTGCAGATCCACGCGCCTCTCGAATCTTCGCGATGAATTGCCGCGCCAGATCGGCGATCGATTGATAGTCACCACGCTTGGCACCGGCCGTGAGATTGCCACCGGCTCCTATCGCGACGCATCCGGCACGAATCCAGTCTCCGGCGTTTTCCACGCTCACTCCGCCGGTGGGCATCAGCCGGGCCTGCGGCAACGGACCCATCACAGCCTTTACGAAACCTGGCCCGAGAAGCTCACCGGGAAATACTTTAATAATGTCCGCGCCGCACTCCATCGCCTGAACGATCTCGGTGACCGTGCTCGCACCTGGCATGTAGGGAATCTGATAACGATTGCACAGCCGAGCGGTTTCAGGGCTAACGGACGGTCCGACGACAAACTGTGCACCGGCAAGAATCGCCGCCCGCGCGGTTTCAGGATCGAGTACGGTTCCGGCGCCGACGAGAATATTTTGCGCGACATCGCGGCGTGCAAGATCCGCGATGACCGCCAGAGCGCCGGGTACGGTGAAGGTGATTTCAATCGCGCCTACACCGCCTACGGCGCAAGCATCGGCAATGCGGGAAGCCTGATCAGAACTTTCGGCGCGAACCACCGCGACCAGACCAGAATTCACAATCTTTTCCAAAATCCTTACTTTCGGTAACGCAGTCATATGTGAACCACATTTAGAAGATTCTTGTTTTCACGTGCTTCTTGATAGCTACTGCACGGCTTTTTTAAAAGGCGCAAATCCCTTTACTCGAAAAACGGCTCGCCCTTGCGAGCGTATTTGCGAGCCACTTTCTCGTTCAGTGTCGCGCCAAGTCCGGGCTTATCCGGCAATCGAATCGTACCATTCTGAATAAGCGGCTTGGGCATGCCCTGCACCAGGTCGTTCCAAAAAGGCACGTCCGAGGCGTGAAACTCAAGTACAAGAAAATTCGGAATAGACGCACAGAAATGTGCAGACAGCAGAGTCCCTACCGGACTGCTGATGTTATGCGGCGCTATGGGAATCGTCTGCGCATCGGCAAATTGCGCGATCTGGGAAGCCACTGCCAAACCTCCGACCTTCTGCAAGTCGGGAGTCGCAATGCCTATGGCATGCCTCTGCAGCATTTCTCGAAACCCCTCGAACAAGTACAAGTTTTCTCCGGTCGCAATCGGGACTCTCACTCGCGACGCGACTGCCCGCAGCGCTTCGAGGCTCTCCGGAGGCACCGGATCTTCCAGCCACAGCAAACGGAACGGTTCCAGTGCTTGTGCTACTTTGATCACGTCGCTGACGCTGTATCGCCAGTGGCAGTCCACGGCAAGGTCAATTTCATAACCTACTGCATCACGCACGCTTCCGATCAAACTCACCATGTGATCAATGGCGCGATTCGAGAGACAGCGGTTGTGCGGATCGAAACCTTCGGTTCCCGGAACATCCAGATCGAACTTCAATGCCGTAAAACCTTGTGACTTCATGGCGAGCGCCCGCTTGCGATAATCGGCGGCAGAATAGGAGCGCTCTTTCTTGGCTTGGCCGAAATAGTCTTTCGGCTTGTGCCGAGAACCGCGTTTCACCCACGACGGCTGGCGCGAACGGAGAACTTCATCGAGGCTCTCGAGCGCCTCACCTCCGTGACAGTCGGCATAGATTCGGAGCTGGTCGCGGAATTTGCCTCCGAGCAACCTGTAAATCGGAACCTCAAGCCACTGCCCGAGTACGTCCCAGAGCGCGGCTTCGATGCCGCTGATCGCGTTGTAAACAATTCCGGCGACCGAACCGGCTCCCGACGTGGCGAGTTGCAGTTTGCGAAACAGGCGATGAACGTCACGAGGATCCTCGCCCACAAGAAGCGGTTCGAGCGAGCGCAGAATCGCCGTGAGCCCAGGCGCGAAGAAACACTCACCCAGACCGCGGATTCCTTCGTCGGTTTCGAGGCGAACGAAGGTCCAGTCGAAATTGCCTTCGACCACTGCGGTCTTGAGACGCACAATTTTCAATGCTTACCTGTCATTTTCCAGAATCTCTTGATCATTTGTCTGGCAGTCCCGACACTTGGCCTCGCACAACTGTGATCGATGCTTTCGGCAGATTGAACACGGTTTGCGAATTCGCTGTTAGCGAAGCTGCTACCGGTGCGTGGTCCGGGTCGGCGTGGCTGTAAGGGCCGTCGTCGATCCAGACATACTGCTCGCTTCCGAAAGAGACTACGGTAAGCGGCCCGGAAAAATTTGACGTTCGCTTTTTGGAGGCGTCTTCGAACTTTATCCGCACATCGTGCGCGTTGTTCTGGTCGCGGTTCACCAGCATCATCGACCAGTTGCCATCGGGACGATATACGGCGTACGAGGTCACCAGCACATTGCCTTCCTCATCCTTTACATCGCTCGACGACGAAAACATGTGATGCATTCCCGCGTGGTGCAATACCCATTCACGATTAATCATGTGAGCGGCAAAATATGTCGAGGTGTATCCGCGAATGGTGTATCTCTCATCCGATACGAAGTTCGACCACGAGGACCAGCCCAGACAGGTTTTCTGAATGCCCTGCGGCTGTATCGGCGAGTGGTAGTAGGCCGCGCCGCCGGCTTCGAAAAAAGAACCGACGCTATCGGCGAGCCACAGCGCGGCGAAAATCGTGGTCATCGGCCCGGTTAATTGGCTGGCCAAGTGGCTCTCCGTCACCATCAGCGGAGTTTGTTTCGGCACACCATCGTCTCTCCACACCTTGAGAATGTTCTCGATCAGGTCGGGTTCAGTGTACAAAGTCTTCCAGGTGATGGTGCAGGGATCGAGTGGGTAGTGCTCGAACGAGACGAACGCGAGATTGGTAAGGCTGCCATGCGCCTTCAGATATTCAACGAAGCGGCCCATCCAAGAGGTTTGGCCCTGCGCGTCGGGCCACACACGGATGTCTTTGTTCACGCCTTCAAAAATCGGTCCGCCCAATTTTAGATTTGGATCGACTTTATGAATCGCAACGGCCCACTGAATGTAGAGCGCCGCGTAGTCTTCCGGCATGGCGTGTTTGCCATCAGGCTCCTCGCCGAGTTCAACGTAGCCGATGCGATAGCCGCGTTTTTCGACGTAGGCAATTTCGGCAGCCGCATCCTCCGGCGTGCCGTAGAGCATAGTCACCGGAATCATCGGCGGCAGATTGTTGGTGATGCCGCTGCTGAAAAAGAGATCGAATCCGCTGTGCTGATATCCGCCGGTAGCATCCACGTCTGTCGCCGAGTGCCAGGGATCAATCGATGAGGTGCAAAACGCGGTGGAAGCGTCACCAAGGTTCTTCTGCACTTCGGCGAAAGCGCCTTCCGAGTCGACCGTTCCCACACGAATGGCTTGAATCGCGTAACCGACACAATTGCGCACATCGTCCGATCCGTGGAGATCGCAAGTGTTCGATGACTCGCTCATGAGAACGCGCACGTATTGCGTCTGCACCGGAGCATCGGCAAGCTTCAAATTGACTGTTCCACCTTGCGCGTTTTTGATCGAACCAGCAGGGAAATTCTTCCACTCGCCGTCGGGCCCTTCATCGAAATCAAGAGCGCGTTTTCCCATCCAATACTGAACCTGGTAACTCACGGCGTAGGGATTCGCCCACGCGATGCGGATGGCGTTTACTGATTTTTCAGCTCCAAGATCGACGACCACCCACTGCGGATGAAGCGCATCACTTTCTCCCGTAAATCGGCTGGTGAGATACGGATTGCTTTTCCAGTACGTGAGATTCGGCCCTTGCAGCGGGCGGTCTCCGCTGGTGGAAAAACCGCGGTGTGGGAGCGAGTAAGAAAGAATGTAGCGGATGGGTTCTTTGAGTTCAGTGCTGCCGGTGAAATAGCCACTCTGATGGACGGGATCGCTCCACGTGCCGTTCGGGTTCCAGTGCCACGCGGCCATCCGCAGTTCGGAGTTATTGCGATAGGTGATCGGTCCCCATCCGGCGGAAAGCGATTCCTGAAGAATGTGCGGAGTGTAGACCTTGTCGATGTCGTCATGCGACAACACGTCGATGGAACTGCCAAGCGCGCTATCTGGATCGAACGAGTTGATCGAGCGTCCGGGAGTCGCGTCGACATGCACCGTGCCGGCCGAAGCAGATTGCGCGACGAGATTTGCGCACAGAGCAAGAAGGAGAGCTATCGCGCCACTAACTTTTGCCAGCGCTGCGATTGTACGAAGTCGGCGGATTGTGAAAACCGTGATGCGCATAATCTTCTAACGTTCGATTCGGGCAGTCTGCGATTTCATCGCCTGCAAAACCTCAGATAACGTTGCCATGGCGGTATCGCCTGGAGTAGTCATGGCCAATGCGCCGTGCGCCGCACCGCATTCGACCGACCACTGAGGATCTTTCTCCGAAAGAAATCCGTAGATCAGGCCGGAAGCGAACGAGTCGCCGCCACCCACCCGATCGTAGATTTCCAGATTTTCTCGCACAGGCGCCTCGTAGAAATGGCCATCGCTGCAGCACATCGCTCCCCAATCGTTCACGGTTGCGGTTTTTGCGTGCCGCAAAGTTGTAGCTACAACTGAAATGTTGGGAAACTCCCCAACAACTCTCTTAATCATCTCCTGAAAGCTGCTGCGATCAAGTTTGGCATGATTTTCGTCGAGTCCTTTCACTTCGAAGCCAAGCGCGGCAGTGAAATCCTCCTCGTTCCCAAGCATCAAATCCACATGCGGCGCGATGCTTCGGTTTACTTCCTGAGCTCGCGATTTTCCGACGATCGACTTCCACAGCGATGGCCGGTAATTAAGGTCATAGGAAACGACAGCGCCTGTGCGTTTTGCGGCGGTAATGGCTTCAAGTGCAACGAGCGGCGTTGATTCAGAAAGCGCGCAGAAGATTCCTCCGGTGTGGAACCAGCGCGCGCCATCCTTTGCAAAGACTTGTTCCCAATCGATCTCACCCGGCTTGAGCTGAGAGATGGCCGTATGGCCGCGATCGGAGCAGCCGAGCGCAGCGCGGATGCCGAATCCTCTTTCCGTAAAGTTGAGCCCGTTGCGCACCGTTCGGCCGACACCGTCATAGGGCACCCAGCGTACATATTTCTGGCTGACTCCTCCCTGAAACATCAGATCTTCCACGAGGCGCCCGATGGGGTTGTCGGCAAGAGCCGTGACGACAGCAGTGTCCAGTCCGAAGCAGCGCTTCAATCCACGCGCAACGTTGTACTCTCCGCCGCCTTCCCAGACGCGAAATTGGCGGGTGGTTGCGATGCGCTGGTCGCCGGGATCGAGCCGCAACATCACTTCGCCGAGGCTGACTAGATCCCATGCAGAACCTTGCTTCGGTTTGACGACGAGTTTCGCCATATCGAGACTTTCGAACTAAATCGTTGTTTTAGTTGCGCCAGATTTCGCGGCTGGCTCATTAACGCGCTCCGACATCGCGACGGCCGGAACGACGATTGGACCTGATGCTACAACGGCCAACGATTGCACGGGATTGACCACGAGCCAGCATGCCGCCCCCACAAAGCAAAGTGCAGCCGCGACCAGGAACGATGCAGTCCATCCGTAGCGCACAGCAATCCACGGCGTAAGAGAAGCGGTGATAGCCGCACCGATCTGATTGCCGGTGTTCATGAAACCTGAAACCGCTCCGGACGAAGCGCCAGCCACATCAGCAGTCAGCGACCAGAACGAACTCTGCGAGAGATACAATGCCCCGGCTCCTCCCGCAAGCACCACACTGGCCAGTCGCGCGCTCTTGACCTGCGAACCAAGAGCGATGAAGACACCCGCCAGCGCGATCGCGACCGCAGCGAGAATGCATCGTCCTACTCGCGCACCTTTCCATTTTGTGAGCCGGTCGTTCATTACGCCGCCTGCGAGGCACGCCACCAGCATGGCGAGAAATGGCAGCATGGAATAAATCGCGCTGGATTTCAGATCGAGCCCGCGAACTTTCGCCAGGTAGCGATAGAACCAACTGAAGAAAATCCATGCCACGTAGCCATAGCAGAAGTAGCTGAGGGTGACGGCGATGATTTCCTTGCTGCGAAAGACTCGTTGCCATGGCACAAGGGCGGCGGTCCTGTGCGTCGAGGAAGAATCCGGTTCTGTCCTGGTGGCTGCGGACGAATCTGTCGATGACGAAACTGAAGATAACGTTAATCCAGATTCAATCGTCGCCAACTCGGCAGAAGAGACGCGGGGGTGTTGCCCAGGCGCATCGCGAGCTGCGAGAAACCATACTGCTCCCACGACGAAGCCGATGACTGAGCACACCAGGAACGACGAACGCCAGCCGTAGTGGATCATAATGTAGGTAACGAGTGGAGGCGTAAGCCCAGCTCCTGCTCCCACTCCGGCAAAGATCCATCCGTTGGCGATGCCGCGCTCCCGAACCGGAATCCAGCGGGCGATGAATTGATTGGCCGAAGGATAGATGACCGCTTCGCCTGCACCCAGCAAAAATCGCACGGCTAGGAATAGCAGCAAAGCTCCGGTGATATTCGCCGGGACAAGCCCGGTCAACGCTGTGAACACGCCCCACCAGATCACACCTGCCGTAAGCACACGGCGCGCGCCATAGCGGTCGGCGAGTCTTCCCGCCACGGTTTGAAAGATCGCGTAGCCAACGAGCATCGCGCTGAAAACTTTGCCTAATTGAACGTCGGTCAGGTGATAGGCGTCGGCGAGCGCGCCTCCTGCAATCGAGATGTTGACGCGATCGAGATACGAGACGGCGCTCAGAATGAATAGCCAGAAAACCAGAAACTGTCTTACGTGGCTGGTTCGGCTCTTCATTGTAGATTCTCCGCCGCTCTCACCAGATAGGAGGGTCGAGTGCAACTTCGCGACGACGTGCGTTTCATATCCGAACCACGATTGCCGATCGCGACTTCGTGTGATATTTTCGCCGTCGCTACTAAACTCGATTTGTCTATCAACAATTTTTTCGGAGTTCTATGAATATGCTTACTTCGACTGCCGCACTCCTGATCTCTTTGGCATTGTCGTTGGCGATGCCGGCTTACGCGCAACTCGATCTTTTTTCGAAGGAACAGCGCGTCGAATTCACGCCGGACTGGCATGGCGACCGCTTTGCCGATGGGCGGCCAAATGTCCCCGACTCGGTGCTGTCCCGACTCAAAGACGTCACCGCCGATGAAGCTTGGGACGTGTTGCAGGACGCTGGTTTTAAGAACCAGTTTCAAGGCGGCTGGAAGGTGATTAATCCCGGAGAACGGCTGGTGGGCCGCGTAGTGACCGCGGTTTTCATGCCGCAGCGGCCGGATGTCGATTCGGTTATTCGGGCGAACGGGAAGAAAGAAAACCGGATCGGAGACGAAAACTCCTGGATCATCGACATCTTGAAACCGGGCGACGTTCTGGTCGTCGATCTGTTCGGAAAAATTCGCTACGGTACGATCGTCGGAGATAATCTTTCGACCGCCATCTACACCAAGAGCCACAACGGACTCATCGTCGACGGCGCGGTTCGCGACGTGACCGGCATTCAGGAGATTCGCGGATTTCAGGTGTACACGCGGGGCGTCGATCCGTCTGCGCTCGAGCACGTGATGCTGACTGGAATCAACGTGCCCATTCGCATTGGAGATGCTACCGTGATGCCGGGGGACGTCGCGATTGGCGATCCCGAAGGCGTAACTTTTGTTCCGCCGCAACTGGCAGCGAAAGTGGCGGACGATACGGAAATGGATCATCTGGTCGATCAATGGGGGCACATGATGCTGCGCGAGGGCAAGTACACGCCCGGCGAAATCGACGCCACGTGGACGCCCAAAATGATCCAGCAATTCAATACCTGGCTCGAAAAAAAAGGATCGAAGCTCCGCATGCCGGAGAAATGAACGGCGCGATTTGATTCCCGCTGCGCTGCGTTTCGTAGTCGCTACTCCCCCTCAAGCAAATTAGCGGCGGTTCTTCTAGGCTGCGTGCTCGTGAAAAAGTTTCGTCAGCTGCGCAGCGACAATTTTGTCTTCACCCGGCTGCAGCATGAACGAGTTCATGGCTAACCCGGGTTTCCCTTCCCCG
>JASHNX010000281.1 GCA_030041415.1 Candidatus Sulfotelmatobacter sp. | reverse complement strand
CAAAAAAAATTCCTGCGAGGAGCATCCATGAAACGCGTGAGAGTGGTCGTGTGGTCGCTCGCCTCAATGCTGATTTCTTACGGTGTCGGCCAATCGACCTCACCCCAACCCGTCCCGTCCGGCAGTTCGTTGGAGAAACCACGAGTGTTTGTCGGCGATAGCCAGTCATGGTCGATCGCCGCGGCGAGCGGGGGTGGTGGCGGGGCATTCGCTGGATCGATGGCTGGTGGGGCTCGACCACAAACGGCCGAAATAGTAAAAACCTTCGGCGAGCGGTGTCCGCAGGTGATTACCAACAACATCTCAACCAAAGCCGACTACGTTGTGCTCCTTGACCACGAAGGTGGGAAAGGTGCCCTGCGACACAAGAACAAGGTCGCAGTGTTTCAACGTGTTTCCGGCGACTCAATTGTTAGCAAGTCAACCCTGTCTTTAGGAGGCTCGGTCCAGGATGCATGTGACGCCATTCTGAAGGACTGGGCCGACCACGGGGCAGCCATTCGCGCCGCCGTGACCGCCCCGGAGGAAGTTAAGCCCCAGCCGGTCTCCGCCGTGGCCGCCTCCGCTCCAGCGCCGTCGGCACCGGTCACGGCCAGGATATCGATCGCGTCGATTCCTGACGGCGGTGATATCGAGATCGACGGCAGCTTCGTCGGCAATACGCCGTCTGACGTCCAAGTGGCGGATGGCGATCACACAGTGGTGGTGAAGAAAGCAGGATTCAAAGACTGGGAAAGGAAACTTAAGGTGAGCGGCGGCAGTAATGTGCATCTGAGCGCCACGCTGGAGAAGACACCAGGGCAGTGACGAGGTCTCGCACTCGCGATCCATTTCGGAAAGCACAAAGGGAAGCCATGCGGCTTCCCTTTCGCTTTTGCGTCCTCGCTCTACGACTACTTGCTCGAGCCGCCCTGCATCCCGTCGCTGCTTTCCTGCGAAAGATCCAGCGCGAATTTCTTGCCCTGGAAGCGGAGACTGGTCAGCGAGTTCGGGCCGCTGTCGTTCTTAACGGTGACGGCCGCGTCGTTTACTGCGGGCACCGGCAAATCGACGATGTGGGCCGACGTTTTGGCAATCGTGCGCTTGCCCTGGATGATGGTGAGTTCAACATTGGGTCCGGTTCCTTCCCACTGAACTTTGTAGTCGCCGGGCTTCAGCGTGGTTCCATTCAGCGTGACGGAATCCTGCAATTCGAGATTGGCCTTGTTTGCAGCGGATGCGAAAGCGCCGGTGGCCAGCAACAACGCGAGCGCCATTGCGAAATTTCTTGAAACTGTCGCGAACTTCATGAGCATTCCTCTTTCTTCCCCGTCGATTGGGGAGGTTTGAGGCGGCCCGGTTCACGACTTGCGAGAAAACATGGTGTTTTGCCGCGAATCGCCTTACAATGCAGCCGTTGGGGTTCAGCAGACCGGCTGCGAGGCCGGATCGGCTTACGCGGGGATTTTTTCACCTGGGCCGCCAAACCGAGCGTGAGAGAATCCCCGAACCCCCGTTAAATGCCTTGTCCCGTGCGGCAATTGCCACTTGCCGCCAAGTGCCGAAAGCTCCTGATTGATTTCCCAACTTCCTGATCAGCTTTCGTCATGAGTTACGCAGAAGCGATTGCAAAAGTTCCACGCCGCTAAAATTTTGTTCCTGTATTTCTGCGCTTTGCTTCTTTTTTCGTTCTCCATCTTTGACGAATTGCACACGGGCCGGTTAGCAGAAATATCAGACTTGATCTCGTGACAGACACCGGTTGTTTTGTTGGGATTCGGCGCGGTAACGGCGGAGAGACAATCGAAAAGCGCCTGAGGGAAAGTGAAGGAACGAGAATTGCCGGAACTGAAAAATCAGCGCTTAGAAAACAGAATCAGACTTGATTAATCTTTATCGCCGTGCTGCCGCTCGACCGACCAGATGCTGGCCTGATCTTTCTCGAAGGGATAGATGTGGACCATCCAGTTGAAAACGATTGGGCGGAAAGTTCCGCCAGCAGCGTCACAAGCTTCCTGTGTCGAGATCGACCCACGCAGGCCGAAGCGCGGATTCGGCAACAGGTATTCGTAGCGGTGGCCTAGAGGAGCAAGGCAGAGATTCACGTGCTCATGCCATTGCGCGATGCTGAGCGGAATGCGCTGGTCGAGATCGTCTTCCGTGAAACGCTTGGGCGCGGTGTACATCACGCCGACCAGCTTGTAATCGTCGCCATGCTTTTCATAGAGCAGCGAAGTTGGGTGCGCGGGATTGAAATACATGGCCGCTTCGAAGCCGTACGAGTAGTTGGTGAAGTGATAAACCTTCTGTCGAATCTCGGGATGGAAGATTTTGAAGCCATCGTTGAGAGCAAGGTGATAATCGAGATATTGTTCCGCGGCCTTGCGCGCCTCATCGACAACCGCCTGCGCCCGCTCGGCATCGCCCGGCTTCATGGGGCGAAGCGAGGTCATCTTCATGTGCGGGCCCATATCCATGTGGCCTTCCATCGAATGCATGGCGCCCGTGCTGGCATCGCTATCTTTATCTTTGTCGGCTTGCTTATCGGCAGAATCGGCGGGCATGTTTTTCATGCCTGACATATCGTGACCCGACATATCCATGCCGGGCATGCTCTGGTCGGCGCTCGAAGGAGCGCTGCCCGAGGCGGGCTGCTGTCCCCAACTGATGCTTGCCAACGCAAACAGAGAAATCAGAATGACGATGCGATTGCGCATGACAACTTCCCTCGTCCCAAACTTCTTCAGTCGAATGCCCGGTTCGTATTTATTAACCCTGCCGCAGCCTGCGAGTTTCTGCAAGTCGTCTACAGGTTACCAACCGTGACGGAGGTAACCGGGGGTCGTCGTCGTTGACACGGCCGAATGCAGCCGAATACACTCGCGCATTCCCGCAATTCGCGGAAGATTTGCCGGAACATAAATGGCTCGACGCCCTCGCATCGCAGTAGTCGGAAGCGCCAACATCGACCTCACGACTTTTACCGACCGTTTTCCCAAGCCGGGAGAAACCATCTTTGGGCAGAAATTTGACCTGGGATTCGGTGGTAAAGGGGCAAATCAGGCTGTCGCAGCGCGTTTTTGCGGCGCGGACGTGTTCATGGTGGCGCGAGTCGGCAACGATCTTTTCGGGCCGGCGACGATCGAGAACTTCAAGAAACTGGGAATCGACACCACGCAGGTGAAACAGGTTGAAGGACTATCGAGCGGGGTCGCTCCGATTTTCGTCGAGCCGAATGGACAGAATCGGATCCTGGTGGTGAAGGGCGCGAACGACGCCATGAAACCGGCCGATGTCGACGCTGCAGGCGAGACGTTGAAAGCCTGCGATTGCATCATCCTGCAGTTTGAAATTCCGCTGGAAACGGTTTATTACACGGTCGCCTTTGCGCGGAAGCACAAGGTCCGTTGCATCGTCAATCCGGCGCCGGCGCAAGCTGTAGATTTGCGGGCGCTGGCGGAACTGGATTACTTCGTTCCCAACGAGAGCGAGGCTGAGACCATCACCGGCGTTGCGGTAAAGAACCTTGAAGACGCGAGACGGTGTGCCGGGAAGTTGCTAGCTGGAGGAATTCGGCGAGTCATTGTCACCTTGGGCGCGAACGGATCGCTGGTTGCGGGCAGTGGCGTAAGCGAGCATGTGCCTCCGTTCAGCGTGAAAAGCATTGACAGCACCGGGGCAGGCGATGCGTTCATCGGCAGTTTTGCCGTATTCCTGGCGGAAGGATTGCCGGAACTGGAGGCGGTGCGCCGGGCAAACCTGTATGCCGCCATGTCGACGACCGGGGTGGGAACGCAGAAATCTTTCTATAAGCGCGAGGCTTTCGATGCGGAGTGGTTGGCCCGCGGATAGCCCGAGTACCCTGGAACGCCTCCCCTTGCAGAGCATGGAAAATTCTTGACTTCGGAACATGCGCCAATTTATAAGGCTACGGTTATATTCCTTCCAAATTTTTCAACGGACCAAGACATTCAGGCGACTCGGGTGCGGCACCGAAAGGGGCTTCAATGCTGAATAGACGGGCGTTGTTTGTCAGTGTTTTCTGCTGTTTTGCGTTTATGTTGTCACCGCTTGCTCACGGGCAAGCCACCGGCAGCTTCTCCGGCACGGTTTCCGATAAAGGCGGCGCAGTAATATCAGGCGCAAACGTACGCGCAACTTCGGAGGCGACTGGTCTCGTCCGCGAGACCAAGACCGACGACTCGGGCCACTATCTGATCCCGCTGTTGCCGGTGGCGAGCTTTACGATTCGCGTCGAATCGTCCGGCTTTCAGGCAAGCGAGCAACGCGACATCCGGCTGCAGGTTGACGAACATCGCGAAGTCGATTTCACGCTGAATCCCGCCTCGGTGAGTTCAACGGTCGAGGTGAGCGCGACCGAAGTGGCCGTGGAAACCGCCAATCCTACATTGGGACAAGTGATCACTTCCCAGCAGGTGGCTGATCTTCCGCTGAATGGCCGCAACTTCGTGCAACTGGCAACTTTGACCCCAGGAACAACGTCATCCACTAGTCCGGTCAGTTTCTTCACCAATGCCGCCAGCAGCGAAGCGGCAACGCGGGGATCCTTTTCCCTTTCGGTCGGGGGATCGCGAGAGCAGGAGACCGACTGGCTACTCGACGGCAATGACAACAATCAGCTGGATGAAGGCGGAATTGCCATCTTCCCCGATATCGACGATATTCAGGAATTTAAGGTTCTGACTTACAACTATTCTGCGGAGTATGGCGAACGCGCGGGTCCGACCGTACTGGTTACGACGAAGTCGGGATCGAATCAATGGCATGGATCGTTGTTTGAGTTTTTCCGCAACACCGCGCTCGACGCCGATAATTACTTCACTCACACACAGGAAAAATTCAATCTGAATCAGTTCGGTGGTTCGGTCGGTGGGCCGATTCAAAAAGACAAAACTTTCTTCTTCCTCGACTACCAGGCGAAGATGCAGCGCGAGGGCGTGCCGTTCACCGGATATGTGCCAACTACGTCGATGACGACGCCGAATGCTGCGGGAAATTACGACTTCACCAACAATCCGTTTGGCGTGCAGCTTACGAACCCGTATGCGACCGGAGCTGAAAAAGATTTCCAATGCGTGCCCGGGACAACGACGCCTGAACCGGTCAATGCGAGCACCGGTGCGCAGGCGGCCGGCACCAATTGCGACATAATACCTGCAGCCTTGGTCAATCCGATAGCCGCTAAGGTAATCGCTCTCTATCCCGCGCCGAACGCGGTCGGAGCCATAGGCTACAACTACGTGGATCAGCCCACGCGAAAACTAAATGAAGCGACCTGGGACATTCGCCTGGATCACAATTTTTCGAGCAAGGATTCAGCCTTCGCGCGGTTCAGCTACGATCAGGCAACGAACTTTGTCCCGGGCGGCTCACCGACCTGGTCGGAAGCCAACGCATTTGGCAGCAACCAGCACATCAATAATCACGGACGCAACGCAGTCGTAACGGAAACCCACGTCTTTTCG
This sequence comes from Candidatus Sulfotelmatobacter sp., assembly GCA_030041415.1. Classification (GTDB taxonomy): domain Bacteria; phylum Acidobacteriota; class Terriglobia; order Terriglobales; family Acidobacteriaceae; genus Sulfotelmatobacter. The sequence continues at coordinate 3,833 of JASHNX010000281.1, read as the reverse complement.
CCGAACGCGATTAACCAGGCAACCGTTGGCTATAGCCGCATCTTTAATCACATTCTTTCTTTCGGAACGGGAAGCTGCGAGGCGGCGATTCTCGGTATTCCGGGAGCCGATTTGGGATCAACCTGCGACAGCATCACCGGTTATCCCGCTAGCTTGAACCAGTCGAGCAAAGACTGCGTAAGCTGCGGACTGACCTCGTTCGATATGACGAGTTATTACGCGGTGGGTGATCGAGGATATGCGCCATATCAGGGAGGGACGAACGTTTATTCGCTTTCTGATGTGCTGGATCTGATTCGTGGCAAGCACAACATCCGTTTCGGCGTGACCTATCGTGCGGAAGAGATGAATGTGAGAAATAACGCTTTCCAGGATGGGTTTGTTGCCGAGGATGGCGCTGCGACCGGCGACGACATTGGGGATCTTCTTTTGGGCAGCATGGGTGATTTTGCCGCGCACGATCGAACATTCCTGGGCGCTACCACCGGCCGGCGGTGGAAATTGTTCCGTCCGTTTGTTCAGGACGATTGGCGCGTCACTCCGAATCTCACTGTGAATCTGGGCTTCGCATGGGCCATCGCGACTCCGGAAACCGAGGTTGAGAATCGCCAGGCAAATTACAATATTGCGAATCTCAGATGGTACGTGCCCAAAGGCAGCCCGGCCTTGGCGGGTTGCACGATTTGCATCGCGTCGAATGGCGATGTAGGGATTCAATTCGACAAGACCGCGTTAGAGCCGCGAATCGGGTTTGCGTGGAAACCCAACGGCAGTGACAAGATCGCGGTTCGCGGAGGTTACGCGATCTTCCACGATTCAGCATGGAATCAAGGTGGGCAGGGATTGTGGCAGAATCCGCCATTCTATGCCGAGGTGGACACATTCGGTCTTTGTGCAACTCCGGGAGCTGCCGGATGCGGACTTTCCAATGGTTTTCTGGTTGCGGCGGGCACGCCATCCTCGACTCCTGTTGCAGGCGGCGCGGTGCTAAGTTCCCCGGTCAACCCCGCCGATTACACGGGAACCATTCAATCCGCGAACCTGAACTTCAAGCAGGGCATGATCCAGCAATTCAATCTGAACATTGAGCGCCAGATGCCGGGCAATATCGTGCTCACGGTTGGCTATGCGGGTTCGCGCAGCTCGCGCATTCTGACGAGCCAGGTAAATGAAAATATCTCGTCGCCCAGCGCCTGCGGCGTAGTTCACGGCTACACACTCGGCTGCGGCTTTCCATCCTTTCCCTATGCTGTCAACCAGCCGTTTGGCGGGGAGTTTCAAAGCGTGGATAGCAATGACAGTATAGGCGCGGCGCGCTATGACTCGCTGCAAATAAAGGCCGAGACCAAGAGCACCCGGCATGGCCTTTATGCATTGCTCGGGTACACCTATTCACGCAACTTTGATTCCGGGATGCCGGACGGTCTGGGCACAAATCCAGGCGCAATCTATTGGCCACTACCCGGGGCGAACAAGTTGGATTGGGGACTGTCGCAGCTCAACCTGAATGACAGCTTTACCGCCAGCATCCTTTACGATTTGCCGGTTGGCAAAGGCAAGCGCTTCGGTGGCAACATGAATGGAGTTGCCAACGCCGTACTGGGAAATTGGCAGGTGAACCTGATTGAGAGAGCTACTTCCGGCTTCCCGCTGTTTGTGGTCGACAGCGCCGATGAATCGGGAGTTTTCTTCTATTACAACGGGTTCACATTCCAGCGTCCGAATGAGGTGGGTAATCCGAATGAGGCCGGGCCGGTTGCCGCTAATCCTGGTTGCGCCGCACCATCGCAGATTCACACGCTGGCAAATTGGTTCAACCCATGTGCCTTTATGAAGGCTCCGGCAGGCGAACTCGGCGACGAGGCGCGCGCCCCAGTTTACGGCCCACGCTTCGTCAATACTGATTTCTCTCTGATCAAGAATTTCCCATTGTCATTCCGCGAGGGAATGATGCTGCAGTTCAGGGCAGAGTTCTTCAACCTGTTCAATCACCCGCAGTTCTATATGACGGGGGTTGGCGATACCGGCGAGCAGGACATCAATACTCCCTCAACCTTTGGCGTAATTAACGACACCGTAAATAACCCGCGGCTCGTGCAATTTGCTCTGAGGCTGAATTTCTGAGTTGGGTCGGTAGTCGCGCGTACTTGAGGAGCGGCTCGCGTTGCCCACCGCGAGCCGCTTTCCCGCGATAGTGGTTATCGCACGCCTTCCGCCGCTCTGGGTTGTTGCAGTTGGTAGACAAACTGCCGGGTCTGGCGGAGTTCGTCCTCCGTCTCTGCTAATTTCTCTTTCGATATCCTTTCGTACTGCTGCAACTCTGCCTGCGCTTTTGAATCCTCCCCCACCTGGCGGTACGCCTGCGCGAGCCGGTAATGAACTTCTGGCAAATCGGGGATGGCTGCGATTGCCTGTTTATACGCGGAAATGGCCTCTTCCGGTTCTTTCTCCTCCGCATAAACTATGCCGAGCAGCAGATATGCTTCTCCCAGCTTCGGATCGAGTTGCGTGGACTTCATCAGCAACGATTGAATTTGTGAGACCGTGGCATCATCGGACGCAGATGTACGAGCTTTCCAGAGGCTGACGGCGTAATAGTAATTTGCCAGCGCATTCTGGGGTTGGAGCTTCGCAAACCGCTGGAGCCTTTGCGCGATCGCGGAGGAAGGCATGGCTTGAGTTGCCTGCGCCTTGCCCATAAACAAGTATGGATTCGGATCTTCGGGATTCAGATCGGACGCTTTGCACAGGCTCTGCTCGGCTTTTTCAGGCGAGCCCAGCGCATACCAAGCCGCGCCAAGAGCGGTGAGCATTCGTATCGAGTTCGGGAACAGGGCGTTGCCTTTGGTGAACACCTCGATGGCCGGCTCGGTGGCGCGATGCGAGAGCAGTTCCGATCCCCAGTCGAAGAAATTAGGCTCGGTCGGGTTTAGTTCTGCGGCGTTCTGAAATTCGTGCACGGCCGAAAGGGGATCGCCTGTCTTTTCGTCGATCTCGCCGAGCAGGTCGTGCCCGTCCGCTTTCTGTCGAGAATTGGTCGCGGCCTCGAGGGCCGACTCGACTTGAGTTTTTGCGGTGACGTAATCCGCTGCCTTGCAGTAAGCAAGCGCCAGTTCATAATGACTTTCGTAGTTGCGAGGGTCATCGACGGAAGCTCGCTTCAGGTAGGCAATCGCTTCGGAGGGCCGGCCTTCGTCGACGAGGAATTTCCCCAGACGGTAGTTCGCCTGAAAGCTGTCGGGATGCTGTTCAACCGCGAGACGGAGAGATGCTTCCGATTGAACAGGATTTGACGACGGCAGCGATTTGCCGCTGGAACTGTCGCCCAACGATGCCGCCGCCTTCACCATGGATTCAGTGTTGCGGATCATCGTGACCGAGGATCCGTGGCCGCCCATGGTTGTGGTATCGGTAACGCCAGCGACTGTGAACTGCGGCTCGTCGTAAAACTCAGGGACAGCTGCTGGAGGATGGTCCGCTGTTTTAGGCGGGGGCAGCACCAGGTCGACATCTTTGTCCTCATTTTGTTTGAGCAGAACCTCGATCGGGGCGCTCTTAGCGCCCGAACTCTCCGCATGCAGCGTGCAAGGACCGGCAGGAATGGAAGAAAAGCGAAAAGTCCCGGCCGCATCGGTTGTCACGGTCAGCGTCTTTGTTTGGTCCTGAAGAATGACCTTTGCGGCTGAGACAGCCTGGTTTTGAGAATCACGCACGACTCCGTGCAGAGCGGAAGAAGCTTGAGTCGCTGGCGCCGGAGTGCCTGGCGTTTTGTCCTGCAACTGGCCGTAGAGGAACGAAGGAATACACAACGCGGCGACTGCAACCATGCACAT
>JASHNX010000280.1 GCA_030041415.1 Candidatus Sulfotelmatobacter sp. | reverse complement strand
TGTACCGCGAGATGATGAAAGGCTATGCATTCGCTCCGTTGGACTACACGAGGATCAAACAACCGACGCTTAGTTTCTATAGCGACCCGTCCACTGCTCCCGATCCTCAACGACAAAAAGAAGTGGCTGCGATGATGAACAGTTTCATTGCCCGTATCGAGAAGAGCGGCCCTCAGATCCGCATTGAGAGGATCGCTGGCAGTCACCACTACATGTTTATTGACCATCAAGACGAGGTCGCGAGAAAGATGAGACTTTTTCTCGAAGTTGAATCGGATCGGGCCTAGCCAAGGGAAACCCGGAAGTTAAACTCTTATAAACAGGCGATTACGCTCAAAATCCCTTTAATGCAGCGACGATTCCCCAGACTCTGCTAACCTTTCGATCGCCTATGCATGCTTCAAGCGCGACAATCCCAGCATTGGGAAAATTATCGGAGATTTGGTGCATTTGGATGACAAGAGAACCCCTGCATTGCAGGCAGCCGACATGATTGCAGGAATCGGCAAAGAATTGGGAACTCAGTACATCATGGAACGAAAACAAGTGGAACTCTCACGAGCAAAAGGAATATTCCACAAACTTGTGTCTTGGAACAAGCAAACCATGTTGGAGTCGGCTGCGCGCAATCGCTCACGCCACATCCATTAAGGGGAAGTCAGTCAAATATATTACTGCCCTTTTTTCTCATTCCTGTTGGCTGTCCAATCATGGCGAGATTTCTTTTGGAAGCGTCAACCCCTCATGAGACCACCGCAATCTGGGCAGTCTGGATCATAGGACTTTCACGCGTGAACAGTTGCAGGATTTCAAAGAAATGTACGAGTCCGTTACTCGCAGTTTGCTCTATTATCTGTGAACAGTGCGAAGTGGCTAGAACGAGAACCGAACATGACAGATCAGAAAATGGCTGAGTTTGCGAAGGCAATGCTGGACATTATTCGCCGTCTTCACATCGAAGTGAAGGCCCAAGAGTCGGTCATCGTGGAGCACTTCAAAGCCGAACCGAAATCCGTGCCGGAACTGACGCGTGCTGCGAAGAAAAAGCCATACATTAAATCCGCGCTCGATAGCCGATATGACGTATGGACTCGCAGCTTTGATCTTGTGGCCCAGCGTGATCTTCACCAAGCAACGCAGGAGCTACTTGAGCGTATCCGCCGTGAATTAGGACAGGTGTAATAGTTACTCTATCTACCAATCTCGGAGCGGACTCGCTTCGGTCCTTTTCGCTCGCCGCGACAGGCTTTGCTATCCCGTCCTCAAGCAGGCCCAGCGCAACTGCTCCGATCCAATCAACCGGATACATTTTCTTGGCGCGTTTCTATAGAACTTATTTTACCGGCCACCGCTCATCAATTTCCTTCAAAATCTCTTCTGCCCAGCGCACGACATCTGAAATCGCGCTAACCGTTACCGGCACTTTCTTGCCGCCGGGATATTGCGACAGTTTACGCGCGGCGAGAATGCTTGCCGCGATCAGCAACACGCGCTTGCGCCCTTCATCCATCGGCGTATAATAGATCTTCGCCCAATGTTCGCCCGCGTATTTCTTGCTGTGCTGAGAAATTGAAAGCGATTAGAAATCCGCGAAATGGGAATCTCAAGGATGCCACGCCGCGGGGCTCCACAACCAATCCCGCCGACTGGCTACCGAAAAAAGTTCTTCCGGCGCTAAGAAAGCAACTGGCTGCCCTCCACAACCTTCGAGGAAAAGACCACCGGGCAGCGCAGCACGATGAGGAAGCTTCGGAAATCTCACCCTGAACATTCTCGTTCATGGTTTTGGCGAGCAAAGCAACAACGTCGTTCAGTTCTACCATTCCAGAAGCGCGGGCGAACACCACTTAACGCGACTCGGGACGAATCCCGGACAGCTGCAGAGAAACTTCGAGTCAAATTTCGAGTTCTTTCGATTCAGCCGACTTTGAAAGCAATCGGAAGATGAGTGTAATGGGGGTTTAACACCAACTGACACGTCAGAGCGTGGCCAACTTGCTGAGCTTTATTGACTTGCCCCATCTCAAGCCCTAACATTTCAGCCCAGTGATCGGCCAAACCATCTCGCACTACCGCATCGTTGAGAAGCTGGGCGTTGGCGGGATGGGGGTTGTCTACAAGGCCGAGGACCTGCGGCTCGACCGCTTCGTTGCCCTTAAATTCCTGGCCGAAGAAGTAGCTCAGGATCAAGAGGCTTTGGAACGCTTTCATCGTGAAGCCAAGGCCGCATCGGCGCTCAACCATCCCAATATCTGCACCATCTACGACATCGGGGAGCAAGATGGTCGCGTGTTTCTCGCTATGGAGTTTTTGGACGGCATCATGCTGAGGTACCGCATCGGCGGCCGTGCCCTGGAAACAGATTTGCTTCTTTCGCTTTCGATCGAGGTCGCCGATGCTCTCGAAGCAGCTCATGCCGTGGGCATCGTTCATCGAGATATAAAGCCGTCCAATATTTTCATCACCAAGCGGGGACATGCCAAGGTGCTGGATTTCGGGCTGGCAAAGCGAGCTGCGGGCGACACCCGGCGGAAATCGAGTTCCGGTTCCGACGCCCCTACGGTCAGCTTGAAAGATCTCACTACAGATAACACGACTCTCGGCACCATGAATTACATGTCGCCCGAGCAGGTCGCGGGCAAACCTCTCGATGAACGCAGCGACCTGTTCTCCTTCGGCGTGACTCTCTATGAGATGGCAACCGGCCGCCGGCCCTTCGATCGAGACACGCAAGGAGCGACATACGGAGCCATTCTCCACGAACAACCGGAACCCCCGAGTCACTGGAATTCACGACTGGCGGGTCCGCTTGATGCGATCATCGGGAAAGCTCTTGAGAAGGACAGATCCCTTCGTTATCAACACGCTTCCGACATGCGGGCAGACCTGCAGCGGCTGAAGCGGGACAGCGAGAGCGGGCAGATTTCGGCGCACGCGACGGGGAAAATTGCTGCGGCAAGAACTTCTCGCAGGAGTCGGAAAGCTGCGCTCCCGGCGCTTGTTGTCCTGCTCATTGCCGCAATTGGGGGCGTGGGTTACTTTCGCTGGCGGCAGCAAGCCAGTCGCCTCACCGAGAAAGACACCGTCGTTCTTGCCGACTTCGCCAACACTACCGGCGATCCAGTGTTTGACGAGACCCTGAAAACTGCTCTCAATATCACGCTGAGCCAATCTCCTTTTTTGAACGTTCTTTCCGACAACAAGGTTGCGGGAACGTTGAAGTTGATGACGCGCCCGCCCGACACCAGACTCACACCCGACGTTGTACGGGAGGTTTGCCAGCGCACAGGCAGCAAAGCTTACATCGCGGGAGCGATCGCCAGCCTGGGCGGTGACTATGTGCTGGGATTGAAGACGGTGAATTGCCAAAATGGCGAACTTCTGGCGCACGAGCAGGTCACAGTCACCACGAAGGAAAAGGTGCTGGATACGCTAGGAACTGTTGCATCCAAGCTGCGCAGCGAACTGGGCGAATCGTTGGCATCCGTGCAAAAACTCGACGTTCCTCTGGAACAGGCCACTACATCCTCACTCGAAGCCTTGCAGGCGTACAGCCTTGCCCTAAGAACTTACCGGCAGAAAGGGCCGGCCGCTGCCTTGCCTTACGGTCAACGTGCTATCGAACTCGACTCGAATTTCGCCGTGGCCTATCTGGCAGTGGCAAACGATTACTTCTCCATGGGAGAGACAGGACGCGCCAGCGAATACTTCACCAAGGCATTCGAATTACGCGAGCGGGCCAGTGAGCGCGAAAAGCTGGGGATCGCGGCAGAGTATTACGGAACCGTAACCGGGGAATTGGAGAAAGCGGCACAAACCTATCAGGATTGGATTGCCAGCTACCCGCGACACAGCGGGCCCCACCTTGGTCTAGGCAACACGTTGTGCCAACAGGGACTGTATGAAAAGTGTTTGGACGAACTCAAGGAGGCCCTTCGCCTCGCGCCGGAAAGTGGAGGCCCCAACGTAAATCTCGCTAACACATTGATCGCCGTGCATCAGTTCGACTCGGCCCGCCAGACCATCCAGCAGGCGCAGGCCCGCAAGCTGGATTACTACATGTTTCATAACCTTCTCTACGCTGTAGCATTTCTTGAAGGCAACGCGTCAAGCATGACGGAACAACAGCAATGGTTTGCAGGTAAGCCCCAGGAAAACTTTGGGCTTTTACTCGCCTCCGACACAGAGGCATACCAGGGTCATCTCAGCAATGCGCGGAAGCTAACCAAACGAATCGTCGATTCGGCGATCCACGCCGACAGCAAGGAAAATGGAGCGATCTGGCTGGAGAATTCGGCCTTGCGCGAAGCTGCCTTCGGTAACGTGAAGGATGCGAGGCAAGCAGCAGCGGACGGACTGAAGCTGGTTCCGACGAGTCAGGCAGTCGAGGTCGAAGCCACCCTGGCCTTTGCCATGGCGGGCGATACGGCACACGCCGAATCGCAGGCGGCAGACCTGAACAAGCGTTACCCGCACGACACGCAAGTACAATCTCTCTGGCTCCCCGCGATTCACGCGGAATTGGCGCTCGACCACAAGGACGCTATTGCCGCGATCAACCACCTGCAGGCCACCTTGCCCCCAATCGAGTATGGCCAGATACAGTTTGTCGTAAACACGTCCTGCCTCTACCCCACATATATTCGCGGCCAGGCTTACCTTGCGGCGGCGCAGGGCAAAGACGCTGCCGTCGAGTTCCAGAAAATTCTCGACCACAGCGGCATCATTTGGAATTGCTGGACAGGCGCGTTGGCACGTCTGGGCGCTGCACGAGCAAATGCACTGCAGGTGAAGGACTCGCAGGGCGCTGTTGCCGATGCAGCTCGCGTCAGGGCGCTAGCAGCTTACAAAGATTTCCTCACTCTTTGGAAAGACGCTGATCCTGACATCGTTCTCCTGAAGAAAGCCAAAGCCGAGTACGCGAAATTGGAATAGTCAACTGGCGCAATTTTAGGACACTACCTCACACTACTGTCGATTGACAACCTCTCCGCTCGGCGCTACAGTTGCGGGCGGAGTATGTCTAGGCTGGCCCCGCTTTGGACCCTCACCTTTCGGGGCCGTTTTTACGTTCCCAGGCGGATTGACAACCTAAAGCCTCCGCGCTAAAGTGCGCCTTACAAGGGAAATTGAGGTAAGCGAACGCGTTTGAATACTCGCCCCGAGGGCGGTCCCCAGCGGGGCGTTTTTATTTGCCGCGAACTAACCAAGGCCCGAAAATAGTTGAAAAGCTGCTGTGCCACGTTTCGTAAGACGCGGGGTTCGCCTTCACAAATCCTTCCCTTGCTCAATCTCCGTCAAAAGGTTACGCATTTCATCGATGATTCGGTGCCTGACAAATGGGTCAGAAATCGCTTTGAGTGCCTTCGCCATGCCTTCGAGCTGATCTGCGATTTCGAACTGGCTGTGTTTGGGCCTCTGCGGGTTATCCACGGACGCACTACGATCGCTGGATGACACCTTTGCGCTCCTTGGGGGGAAAGCGCGCAACAAAGTTAGTCTACACCGGAAGTAGGCTTAGAAGGTCAGCATGTTGCGCAATTCGAGGCGTGACGAAATTCCTAATTTGTCGAAGATAGGCGCCAGCGTGTTTCTTACCATTTGAACGGAGCACCCGAGCTGCTGCGCGATTTCCTCGTACCTGTAGCCGAGGACGATGGGCTGCACAAAACGCCTCTCTGCTTCCGTCAATCGCTTGAGGGCGTCGACATTGATTTCCGGTTGATCGAGAGCATTCAAGAGCCGCGAAACTCTACTGCCGGCGGTGCCGTCCAATCCGGCGCGCAGGTACAACGTTCGCAATTTCCGCTTTGGAGGGGGCGCAAATCTCGCGAGCATTTCGCGAATGTGATCGTGTGCTTCTTTAGACGGATGGGATTCATATAGATGACGCTGGCAATACCGACACCCCGATTGATGGGGCAAAAGTATGCTTCGTTCTCGCGACCAAGGGGCGGGCGCTTCCCAGCTTATTTCACGGGTTCCCAACCACTGCCAGCCAGAAGTCTACGGGCGAATTGCATAGACGGTGCCGTTCCCAAAGCCGCCACCGCCGTAGGTGGTTCCATAAAGGTCACCCTGCGGCCCAAAAATCACGCCGGATTCGGGCTGTTCGCCGTCATTTTTGGAGCCGGGAAAATCCCAGAGCTTGGTTTCGCTCCACTCTCCTCCTGGAGCCGATGGAGGTGAGAGCTCGAAGACGGGGCCATTGAGTGTGGTTCCGTAAAGGTTTCCCGAATCATCCATCTTCAATTTGCCCCAAGGCGTTTGTCCCCCGGCGCCTCCGGTAAAGCTGTAGAGGATTGACTCGGTCCATGCACCGCCGGAAATCGTTGGGGGACTCAATTCGTACACTGCGCCGTAGCCGAAAACGCCCCCGGCGTTGGCCGTGCCGTAGAGATTGCCGTCTTTGTCGAAGAGCAGTCCGGAGACCGGCCCGTCGGCATCGCTTGTGTTGGGATTGAAGCTGTGGAGGATGGTTTCAGTCCAGGTGGTGCTGCCCGCCGCAGGCGGACTCATCTCGAAAACGGTACCGCCGTCATATTCTCCGCCATAGGACGTGACTCCGTAAAAATTGCCAGCCGAGTCGGCGATCAGAGCGTCACAGGCGTATTCAGGCTCTTCTCCGTCCGGTTGTCCGGTGAAGGTGTAGAGCACGTGATACTCCCAGGTTCCTTCTGCATTCGGAGCGAGCTCAAAGACGTTGCCATCACCGTTCTCGCCGCCGTAGAGCGTAGTGCCGAACAGACTGTTGCCTCGAAAAATCAATCCGCCGCCGACGTTGCCGTTGGTCGTCTTATCGATGGTCTTAAAACTGTAGAGGACAGTCTCTGTCCATGGAGCGCTGCCGGATGCGGGGGGACTCAGCTCGAAGATGATACCGAGATTATCCGAGCCACCGTAAGCAGTTGTGCCGTAGAGGTTGCCGGATTTGTCGAAGATCACGGAACCCTCGGGCGCCTTTCCGTCGGCGCTGCCGGTGGGAAAGGTGTGAAGAGTAGTTTCCGACCAGCCGCCTGAAGACCGCACCAGCTCAAACACCGTACCGCTTCCGTAGTTGAAACCGGTGCTGGTGCCGTAGAGGTTGCCCGCTGAGTCGGAAATCAGGTCTGCAGTGGGAGCACCGGCAGAGGTGCCGGCGGGGAAGGTGTAAATCACGCGTTCCGTTTGAGCCGCAGCAGCGGCTGCAAAGAAACATACGGTGGCCACAGTCATCCCCCGCAGTCGAAGCGCAATGGGAAAGCAGTTGCATGTGTGCTCCATAAAGGGAATCTCCTTGGGAGGCGGGACCTTGCTGGAGGCGATTGGGGAGGAGCGAACTCCAGCAAGCGCAAGGATGTTATCACAAAAACTTCCGATGGGGCAGGCGCAACCAGGTTGGACTCGGGAGAGGGTTGTCCTGGTCGCTCCACAGTGACCAGCAGTTGTTGGGGGGATCTGCCACATATGCCTGAGGTTGCCGTCCGGACCGATGGCGAAGACTTCCAGGCATCCTCCAGAAATGCTAGGCAACATGTCGCAGTCTCTCGTAGTGGTTAGTCTGACCCAGTCGCGTCGGACTGCGTCGACGAGCTCTACTTACCCATGACTCAGCGTGATATCGCCGGGTGAGAGACGTTTTGCATCGCACACGCACTCAAATAAGGACATAACCCATAACGGAAACAGCGATATCTCTCATAACGTACTTCCGATGAATGGTTTCGTTTTGGACAGTATGAATCGAAGATTTCCTGGTAGTGGGGGAAAAGTGCGTTGAAGAAAAATCCGCTAGGACGAATGAAAAGGCGGCTCCCCGCGTTCCCCTATTAGGATTAGTTTTCCCAGTTTCCATGAGACTTGGAGAAATTCATCGGCCCGCTTCTCGATCATCTTTGAATCGTGCGCATTAGCATCGACAAGGCCAGCCACGCTACGCTTCGTGATAAGCACGGGTCTGCCGGACGTGGTAGAATTCCGCCGTTATCGGGCCTAAAGTTTGCGTTTGCGGAACCTTCCGCAAGACGGGGCTTGAGATGAGAGCTGCCTGGAGTCTCTCTCTCCTTTCGCTCACAGGATTTGCTTTTGTAACTTGCGCGCTGCTTGCCAACGCTGACACCGTCACTATCGTGAGCGCCTCCCCTAACCCGGTTCAGCCCTTGACTATCGCATTTGAGGTTTTGTACGGAGGCACTCCTACGGTGCAATTTCCGTGTCCACTGACTCTCAGTCAAATCCAAGGTGGGACAACTTCAATCTCCGCCAGCATCTCGGTCCCACCCGCTACGTATAAGATGGGCATCCCTGCGACAACACCGATGGGTGTCTACACTCTTCAGTTGAACTGCGCAAACGGGCTTTCGCCACCGCGCCCACACCCATACAGATCTTCACCCCGCCAACAATTCAGCAATACGGGTTATCTCCGGCACCCTCGGGAAGCGATCAGACGATCCAGGGGGTGGGGTTCGGTGCAGTTCAAGGCAACGGTTTCGTCTATTTTCAGAGCAGCGCAGGCGACGCACTTTTAACGTCGTGAACGTCACGTCCTGGTCAGACACCGCTATTCAATACACGCTCCCGATCGTCCAGCCTGGGCAGTACCTTATGGGGGTACAGACCGACGGCAGCGGCGGCAGCAACAACGTCCCGTTCCCGACTATCGCGCGTAGTCCGTGCTGATTTTGAAATGTGCTTCGCAAACATGCGAAAACCCCTGGGTCGCAGCCAAAGATTAAAGGGGGCATTTATGTTGAATTGCCCCGAGCTCACGGACAACCCGAA
>JASHNX010000279.1 GCA_030041415.1 Candidatus Sulfotelmatobacter sp. | reverse complement strand
ACAACAATGGTGTCGACCCTGTTCGCTCCCACATCGTCTAGCAACCGCTTTAGTGCCGGCCGCTCCATGTTTCCGCCAGAATATCCACCGTCATCGTAAAGAGTGGAAAGAGCACGCCAGCCTTCATGCCTCTGGCTAGCGACGAATGCTGTACAAGCTTCCCGCTGAGCGTCAAGGGAATTGAATGACTGCTCTAGCCCCAAGGGGTTCGCTCCGATAGCCATAGGGCTGTGCCTTACTCTGATCCATTTGATCTCTATTCCGATCACGAACACGTCGGTTAACCCAGCAAGGAGCACGGGTCCTGCGATCTTCGTGCGAGGATGGGCTACCGGCCAGTTGTGGCTGTTCTGGCTGGCTCCAATCATTGCCGCCGCCCTGGCTGGCGTCATTTATTCGCAGCTCTTTGCTGAGGGCCCTCAAAAGACGGTTCGCGCTGCTGAGAGATCGCGCTGACCGCGAATTCATTTCTTACTGCCATCAACCCTGGTTTTGGGGCTTAGGCATAACTGTCGAGAACAGGCGTTATCACTCATTGACCCCCGCCGGGGCATCTTGAGTGTAATCGGGATTTATCGCCAAACCGGGCGTTAGCGCTCATTGAGGGGTTCGAGCGCATGGGCTATCACGAAGAACGGTCAGTGCGTGGCTGTTTTGAGTTATCGGGCTTGATGCAGTTGCTTCCGCAAGGCTTCGATGGCTAGACCGATGAAACCATACGTGACGGCATTCGCAACTAGAGCTACGTAGAGACTAATAGGGTAGTGCTTGCCCATAATTGCGACCGGGCAGGTTATGCAGACAACAGTCCACAGATCATGCATTCGTTCGGCGGCAGATGGGAAGATTGCCATGGCAAAGAGTGCCCAGAAACCCGCCAGCAGAAAACCTGCGATGGCCCACATCGCGATTCGATATTTCATGTCCGCCCCCTGCGCGCAAGGATAATTCTACGCCTTTCCTGGCGACCAAAATCTAATTGGCGAAAACAGGCGTTGACACTCATTGACTCCCGCCGGGGCATTTTGAGCGTAATCGGGGATTTATCGTCAATCGACACGCAAGAGCTGTCGACGGGTTTGTTCTAACCTCGGATAGCCGATTCCCCTTGCCCCAATACCGACTGTCGCTCTATGCTTTGTGTGTTGTCTCTAAATAACTTTCTATTCGGCTCGCCCGCCCTTTCCCTACACATTGTGAGCGAGCCTTTTTGCTGTCCGGAAACACTTTTCATTCGCCCCATTGAGGGCAGATTTCTGCGTGGAAGTGCTCAGACTCGCGCTGAAGGATATTCGCGACCCTGTTCGTTTAGTTGTTCGCACTTTTTGCAAAGCGGATAGCCGCCAGTGCCGGGCTTCCGCCATTCAGCAGGAATTAGGCGTCCATCTAGACAGGCGTCATTATCGTGATGGATGCGATCTTCGACGGGCTTTCTAAACTCGAACAAAGACAGGAAAGGGGCTATCTGGGACAATCGCTCTCCGCACTAGCCGGAATCGAGGCCCCCTCAAGCACAGTACCGAGGCGAGCAGTTTCTCGGTAGCCCTTGATTTCCCGAACTCCGGTCTTGTGGAATGTTAGATGGCGTAAGAGAGTATGCGCGAGAAATCGAATCCGCGTTCGTAATTCGTAACAAGACTTGCCAAAGCCGTTAGTCCACCATCGCATTCTTGAGTTCGCTCACGCGCTTTTCACTGTCCCGAATCGCGTTGTCGATGGCACCGAGAACGGAATCTGGAAACGCGACATGGCCGTCACGAAGCTTTGTGAGAGCTTCGATTACTTGCTCCATCTCGGCTATTTTGGCTTTGATTGTTTGCCAATCCTGCGAACTGAGCGGCATGTGAAAAATATACGCCTTCCTTCATTTGCGCGAACGCCTACGAACATTCTGGACCTTCCGTTTACGAACATGGGAGACGGCTTCTTCGATAAGGTCGCGCAATTCGCGAGCGGATAGGTCGGAAAAGGCTTCGCGCGCCTGATCGACGGTCTCTGCAAAGAGCCGCCACTTAACGTCATTGTTTACGGACTTGTTCATCGCCTTCTTGCTCATACTGTTGGTCATGGAAGGATTGTCTCACTGTTGTCTAGCGCGTTTCAGAACTGTCAACAAATTGGACATATTTTCCAGTGCAAATCCCGTTCTAGGCGATTCCTTTAATGGTCCAACTCGGATATTAAATTGTGGTTTATGGAACAAACGCGGGAAGACTCGAAGTGATTCAATCCTGCTGTTTGTCGAGTCTAACAATGCCACAATCGTGGGCTTCTTCAGCTCGTTGGGGCGAGGTCTCACACGCCAGCTAGTGCCATTTCCAGTCCAGTAGCGCCACGCTATAACGACCGGAATTCGCAGCCCTGTCTTGCGACACCGCAATATGCGCTTGAATCGCGGACTCCTTTTTACTTCTTCAATTTGATTTGGAAAGGCTTCAAGAATGCTTTCGATAAGAGTGTCCCGGATAAGAACTCCTCGCGCCCGACTTGTCGCTTGTTTGCGGCTCTCTGGAGCGTTATGCCCAATCAGTTCATACGCGTTCAGCAAACTACCAAAACGCCTGCAGTAGGCGGTTGTTCCAGGGCAAAGTTGAGACTTGTCGATGATGTCAGCATTCAATCGACCGTTTGCTTGCAGCGTTTCCTTCAGCCGCTGAAGCATCTGCTCATTGGTGAGACGGTACGTACAATTAGCAAATACCTGTTGAGCGCGGACAAATAGTTCCGGCGAAATGATGGGTTGAAATGCGTTTGCACAAATCTCCCATTTTTCTATGGGCAGCTTCTTCGCTGGACTAGACAAGAACTCCGTTGTCCGGCCCCAGACCTGCATTCCCATGTAATGGCAGTCCTGTAGCATAATTCGAATGGTTCCTCCTAGCCATTTTCTGCCCCGAAGAAAGGGAATCCCGTCCCGATTCAGACTGGCGGCAATTGTTTTTGGACTGTGGCGCTCATTAACGAACTCTTCAAAGATGCGCCTCATCACGGTGACTTCCTGATCGGGACCAGGTACTAGAATCACATGTTCTTCAACAAGGCTCTTACGTTCGCCGTATTCGAGAATTTGTTTCGGCTTTCCCTGCTTATCAAGTAATTGCCGCCGCAGCCCATAAGGTGCTGAGCCGCCCAATTTGTAACCCATCCTCGCTAACCTTGTGAGGCCAGTCTTCACTTTTACGGAAAGTTCGCGGCTGTATTCAGCCGCCATCGTTCTCTTTAAGCATTTCAGAATCCATCCAACCGCACCCTGATCGCCATTGAAGGGTTCGGCACAGTAATGCACGGGAACGCCAGCGGACTTGCACACATATTCGTAGTGGGCAGATTCGTCATGATCCTGAAAGCGTCCCCATCGGCTAACGTCATATACAAGAACGGCTCGAAATTCTTTATAGTCATCGACAGCATCTTTCAACAGTTGTTTTAGCCCCTTTCGATTTTTTAGCCGCAGTCCGCTTCGTGCGGCATCGGAATAGGTCTTTACAATCTCGAACCCGTTTTCTACTGCATATCGCGCAATAGCATCGGCTTGGTTGGCGATGGAATACTGCTGATGTTCAGTTGACATTCGGAGATACTGAGCCGCAGGCACACAACAGGTATCCATAAAACCCTCCTGCTGAACCATATCGGCAGAAGAAGGAGGAGCTTTAATCAGTTGCAATTCCAGGCCTTTTTCTCCTATCCGCTGATCGCGCCGCGCGGACTAAGCGGGCAGATGACGTAATCAGGTGTTAACACTCAAATTCCGATTCGTTTCCATTCAATTGGCAACAGTTTCGCTCGGATGATGACTGTAATGGGGATTTATCGCCGACTGAGTCTTCGGAATGTAGGCAAGTTCCACGCCTTCATTGACTTGCTTCGACCATGCCGCTAACGTTTCAGCCGAGCGATCAGTCACACCATTTGGCTACGGCATCGTCGAGCAGCTCGGTGGGAAAGGTTTATGAGTAACTTTGCTGGACACGCGAGGACGCTACCGCTCTTTCTACTCATGACTGCCGCGCTTCGGTACTCGGGGATGGCACAGTCCGCCGCTCCGGTAAAGGATGTCGCCGGGATTTGGGAAGCCACCCGCAATTTTGGCCCTGTACTTCGTGGTGCACTCACGCTCACCCGCACTAAAGGCGAATGGATGGCTGAAATTGAGGGTCAGCGGCTTCGTCCTAACACTTCGGGCAACACAATCAATTGTGTCTTCCGCGGAGGTCAAGGCGAGTTTCACGGTATCCTCAATTCTAAGACTGATCAAATTCGTGGCTACTGGATCCAGCCGGCGACGGTCAACAGCGGGCAGCCATATGCCTCGCCGATAACGCTTACCGCCTACGGCAAGAACCGCTGGCGCGGTCGGGTGGTTCCGCTGGAGGACGAATTCACCTTTTACCTCGTCGCTAGTGCGGGCGAGAACGGCACAGTGCACGCATTCCTCCGAAACCCGGATCGCAACCTGGGCGTCTTCCTCGTTGCGGAGCGCCTGGAGCGCAGCGGAAACGCTGTCAAGCTCATCGGACATTTCCGGAACGACTCAGTCGAGCGAGTTCTGGCAGAGGGCACCTATCGTCCGGGCAAAGATCGCAGGCAGGATCGCCTGGCCCTTTATTTTCCCCGCACGGTGTCAACCTTCGATTTCATGCGCGCCGATGACGACGCTGCCAGTTTCTTCTACG
>JASHNX010000027.1 GCA_030041415.1 Candidatus Sulfotelmatobacter sp. | reverse complement strand
TTCATCGACTTTGCAGCTTTCAAGCGAGGTAGGCTTGCCGCAGATCCAGCAGGTGTGAGTGGGTTTACTGCTTTGGTTGGTCATAAAAGTCTCGCCGTGCGTAATCACCGTTGCACAAGAGACCTTCCCGAGGCTCCGAGACGGCTGCAATGTGAACTTTAGCTTCATTGTGCGCACGTTTTGCGGGACTGGGGCTAACGCCAAAGTACGCCAAACGAAGTTTTTGGCAGAAATTATTGCGGTCTCAGCAGGATTCGATCAATTCAATCACCCATTGACGCGTCGCGTCCGGTTCGTGTTTTGTTCGCTCGCAACGATCGGCTGCCTGATTCATCTGTGGCGCAAGTTGGCGTTCACTGAGCGAACCCGCCGGGGAATAGTGTTTGAATCTATCTGCCATGGCAAGCGAACCACAGCCCTCCACTCTTCCCGCCTTGCGATTTCCCGCCTGGCAGCCCGCCTATGAAGCCGCTCTGAAGTCCAAAGACACGCGTGAACTTTTCAAACTCGTTGAGGTCGCGGAAGCCACCGTCCTGGTGCGCCGCGACCTCTTGCATGGCGAGTCGAACCACGACCATGCCGAATGGGATGCCATCGAAGAAGCACTGCGCATGCTCGCCGTGATCAAGAACGAACGGCTATTGTTCCCGACCGCTTCTGTGTAGAAATCCAACAGAAACCTAAAGTCGGCGTTTTGTCATGCGGCGGAAACGGGCAAGACGAAGAAGGCTGGGATGAAACCTCGGCTGCGTCATACTCTGCTCCCTCGCGTTTTGTTGGCGCGCCGTGCATGCGGAATGGAGTAATTTGCATATCAATCGAGCCAGCAAGCATCTAAACTTGCGTTCATGCAAAACACGAAAGCGTATTCTGCCGCGAGTGCAACCTCGCCCTTAGTGTCTACCAGGATCGCGCGGCGCGATCTCACCGAAAACGACATACAGATTGAAATTCTGTTCTGCGGAATCTGCCATTCCGATGTTCACTCCGTGCGGTACGTGAAGTATCGATTTTCTATCGACATGGCATCGCTTAATTAATGACAACCAGCGATTAATGAGAAGAGGGATCAGGCAATGCAAAAACGCAAACTTGGAAAAAGCAATCTTGAAGTTTCAGCGATCGGACTCGGCTGCATGGGAATGAGCTTTGGCTTCGGCCCGCCCAAAGACAAGAAAGAGATGATTTCGCTGATTCACAAGGCGATCGACCTCGGCGTCACGTTCTTCGATACCGCCGAGGTTTACGGTCCATACATTAATGAAGAACTCGTCGGCGAGGCGCTCGCCCCGTTCCGCAAGCAAGTGGCGATCGCCACCAAGTTCGGATTCAAGATCGATCCTGTGACCAGCAAGCAGGCCGGAGTCGACAGCCGGCCGGAACATATTAAAGAGGTCGCGGATGCCTCACTGAAGCGGCTCAAGACCGATGTAATCGATCTCTTTTATCAACATCGCGTGGATTCAGACGTTCCCATCGAAGACGTGGCCGGAGCCGTGAAAGATTTGATCCTACAAGGTAAGGTCAAACATTTTGGGCTCTCGGAAGCGGGCTTGAAGACCATCCGCCGCGCGCATGCGGTCCAGCCGGTTACGGCTCTGCAGAGCGAATATTCGCTTTGGTGGCGCGAGCCAGAAGCGGAAGTGATTCCCGCGCTCGAAGAATTGGGAATCGGGTTCGTTCCGTTCAGCCCGCTTGGAAAAGGCTTCCTAACCGGGGCGATCAAACACGATACAAAATTCGACAAGACGGATTTTCGCAACATCGTTCCCCGTTTCAACGAGGAGAACCGGAAAGCAAACCAGGAAGTAGTGGATGTGATCGGGAGATTTGCGGCGCAAAAGAAGACCACGCCTGCCCAGATTGCGCTGGCCTGGCTGCTAGCGCAAAAGCCATGGATCGTTCCGATTCCGGGCACGACGAAACTAAGTCGTCTTGAGGAGAACCTTGGGGCAGCCGCGCTCGAACTCTCGCGCGAAGACCTGCAGCAAATCGGCAACGCGGCTGCGAAGATCCCGGTGCAGGGCGCCCGCTATCCCGAAGAATTGCAGAAGTTAGTGGGACGATAGGCTTGAATTAGTCCGGAATTCTATGCAGTGCTGTTCGATGTTTGACACCTAATATTCTTGGGGCTGGATATGTCAGACGCACGAGACCAAATTCTGCTCGACGCGCTGCTCGATTCCTGGGATCGGAACAACACCATCCTGGTGAACCTGCTTCGAGCGCTGCCGCCGAAGGGGCTTCAAGCCAGACCGATGGAGGGAAGTCCCTCGGTTTCCGAGATGTTTACGCATATTCACTATGTGCGGCTCGTGTTCGTGTCAGAAGACGCGCCCGAATTCGGGACGGCGGTCCCAACAAACGAATGGGCCGACGAGCGAGATCCGGACCGCATTGCTGCGCTTCTCAACCACAGCGCCAGAGTTGTAGGGGACGCAGTTAAGAGTAAAGTGCAATCGGACGCACACATGGATCTGCACTACGACTACCCGATTCTCCTGCTCCAGCACATGATTTGGCACGAGGGGTATCATCACGGCCAGATCAAGCTAGCACTTAAGATCGCCGGACATCCCATCGGCAATAAAGAAATTGGACCGGTCACCTGGGGCATCTGGATGAGGAAGACTTCGCATGCCTGAGCTCGCCAGATGGGGAAGTTTCTATGAAATTGCGGGCGGAGCCGCAGGGGCACTGATCGGCTTGCAGTTTGTGGTGCTGACGCTGATAGCCGAGCGGCCGTCGCTGGGTACTCCAGAGGCTGGGGCCGCATTCGGAAGTCCGACCATCGTTCATTTCGGTACTGTTTTGTTTTTGTCGGCGCTTATGCATGCGCCCTGGGAATCGATTTTCGGCGCCGCGTTTCTATGGGGACTTCTAGGTTTTGCCGGCGTTGTCTACAGCCTGATCGTCATTTGGCGCGTGCGCAAGCAATCTGCATATAAGCCAGTCTTCGAAGACTGGCTGTTTCACGTTGCCACGCCGCTGATTTCTTATGCCACGCTGGCAGTCTCGGCGTTCGCCGTTCGGCTGCACCAGCGTCCGGCCCTTTTTTGTGTTGGCGCGGCGGCGCTGCTGTTGCTTTTCACCGGCATCCACAATGCATGGGATGGCGTAGCCTATCACGTGTTCGTCGGAGTGCGGAAGCATGCCGAGCGGCAGCGTGATTAGTTCTGCCGTAGGGAGGCAGAGATGCGAAAACTGTTCGCGCTCGGGCTAGCATTGCTGATCGCCATGAACACAACGCCGCAATCTGCCGGTAAAGATGGCGACGGGAAGAAAATCGTCCTCGACCGTCTTGTCGGGGCCTGGCGCCTGGCATCGCTCGAAGAGCCGAATGCTGCCGGCAAGCTTCACCAGTCCGACTGCACAGGACTGCTTGTCTTTACTCGCGACGGCCATATGTCCGTGCAGGTCATGTATCGCTCCTCGCAGGATGAGAGCGACTCCGCAGCGGTGCAGTACACACAGGGCGGTTACGAGGCCTCGTTTGGCACCTATGAGGTCGATGATGCCTACACTTTTACTTTTCACGTTGAAGGCGCGCTGGTTCGAACCCTGGTCGGAAAGAGCCTGAAACGTGTTTACCGATTTTCGGGCGACCGACTCATCGTGAAGTCGTCAGACGCAAACGAGCATTGGCGAGTGGTCTGGGAACCCTATCAGCCGCATAGATAGTGTTACTACGGTTGGACCATCGGATTGAAAGGGATGATAGATATGGACAAAGAACCTTCGGCAGCCCAAAAGCTAGTCGGCGATTTCGCACCCGCGCTCGCTGATCTGACCGATCGGGTCCTCTTCGGCGAAGTATGGGAGCGCAAGCGATTGTCGAAACGCGATCGCAGCCTGATTACAGTCGCTGCGCTCGTCGCGCTGAATAGTCCGGATCAGCTGCGATTTCATCTGAATTACGCAGTCCAGAATGGAGTTAATAAAGAAGAACTGATTGAGGCCATCACGCATCTCGCGTTTTACGCAGGATGGCCCAGTGCAATGAGCGCCATCACGGTAGCTAAAGAGGTATTCTCCAAGGCTTGACAACCGAAAAGCTGAGGCGTAAGCGCCGAGAGGAGCACGCATGGCGAAACAAAAGAACGCTCTTGAAGACCGTCTTTCCCGCTATCGCGAAATCACAATCACGGTGAACGGTCGAAGATCCGGGCGTTCGATTTCAAACCCGGTCTGGTTTGTATTCGAAGACGGCAAGCTGTATCTCTTGCCCGTTAAGGGCTCTGATACGCAGTGGTATAAGAACGGGTTGAGGAACCCAGCGATTCGCGTCGACGCGCGGGGCGCGGAAGCAGAATTTCAATCGACCCCGATTACCGATTCGCAAGGCGTCCGGTCTGTGGTCGAGAAATTCCGCGCCAAGTACGGAGCCGGCGACGTGAAGAAGTATTACTCCAAGTTCGACGTCGCCGTGGTTGCACAGGCCTAGTAACGCGTGCCGGCCCAGTGAAGGAGATGGAAGCGAGCCTCGGACACATCGGGCTCCGGGGTGGTATCTGAAAAGTGCACATCTCCAACCTACGGGCAAACTACAGAGCTGCGTGATCTGCTATGTTAGTATGAGATTTCAGGGTCGCGCGAATTTGTGTGTTCGTGCTGGTTGTCATACGACCGTGCAGCGTCGACCTGAGCGCGGCGATTGCGCGTTTTATTGATTTGGCGAGTGGGGACGTAGTTCAGTTGGTTAGAACGCTGCCCTGTCACGGCAGAGGCCGCGGGTTCGAGTCCCGTCGTCCCCGCCATTCTTTTCATACACTTCCAGACGCCGACCTCGACGGCGTGGGTTCGGAAGGCGTTCGATAAGGGAAACCGAGTCTTTCCGACAGTTTTCTTCCAGCTCTTTCTGTTCCTTCGACTTCGGCACAATCATCTCGACCACCTTTGGTTTGGGCAGGGCGCTTGGCGGAGTGATGGCCTGCATGCAGACGCCGAGCGCGATCCTGCACTTGGCGTGCAGGGGCGGTTCTTGCATGTCTTGATGTCCTCGCGGTTGGCCTTGCAGCGTCGAAAAAATTCGGCGAAAAGTGTGCCAGGAAATGTGCTTCATGATCTTGGCGCGCTGTCGGTGTGCCAAATGCGGGCCAAACTCTAGTCGCGTGCCAATTCGAAAGCGTGGAACCGACTCAGCTAGCGCTTGGCACTTTGAAGCGATATTTGTTGATCTTGAAACGCTTGATTTTCGAGTCGAGCGTTCGCGCCGGCAGCCCTAGTTTCGTGGCGGCTCCCGAGGGCCCCGAAACGCGTCCATGACATTGGGTTAATGCAGCTTCGATCATTTCCTTCTCCTGCCGCGCGAGGACTCGATTCAGAGGACTGGGTCGGTTCCGCGCCGCTGGCAGTTCGCGTCGCAGCCAGGTTTCATCCACGGAAAAAGTCTCGCCATCGCACAGGATGACGGCGCGTTCAATTACGTTCTGCAGTTCACGAATGTTGCCAGGCCAATCGTACGCCTGTAATAAATCGAGACTTCTCTTGTCGATCGTCCCGAATTTCTTTCCGGCTTTTTTGCCGAAGCGGTCAATAAAGTACTCGACCAGCAATGGAATATCAGCCTCACGATCCCGCAACGGCGGCACATCGATTGGGACGACATTCAACCGATATAGCAGGTCCTCGCGGAATTTGCCCTCGGCGACGAGCGCATTCAAGTCACGATGAGTGGCCGCCACAATCCTGACGTCGATGGGAATGGGTTCGTTGCTTCCTACGCGTTCGATTTCGCGCTCCTGCAGCACGCGTAACAATGCGACTTGGATTTCCGCCGGCAGGTCGCCGACTTCGTCCAGAAAAATTGTGCCGCTGTTGGCGGCTTCGAAACGCCCGAGGCGTCGTTGGGTTGCGCCCGTGAAAGCACCCTTCTCGTGCCCGAAAAGCTCGGAAGCGATCAGCGATTGCGGTATGGCTGCGCAATTCACGCCAATGAATGCTTGATCTGCGCGATGGGATCGCTTGTGGATGCTGCGAGCGATCAACTCTTTTCCAGTACCAGTCTCGCCGAGAATCAAGACCGTCGCATCGGAGGCAGCCAGCTTGGCAATTTGGCGTAACACTTTCCTTAGCGCTTCCGAGGAACCGACGATGTCCTCGAACATCGAGTCACGATCGATTTGCTCTCGCAATGCCAGGTTTTCATTCCGTGTCCTTTCCTCCGCCCGAACGCGGTCGTCGATATCGGTTCCGGTTGCGTACCAGCGAATGACTTGCCCCTGGTCGTTTCGGAAAGGGTTGTAACGTGTTAGGAACCAGCGATACTCGCCGTCCTTCCGTCGTGCTCGATGTTCGGCCTCAAAGGGAAGCCCTCGTTCAAGAGCAGCCTTTCGGAAGTCCCGGTTTCTTTCGATGTCCTCTGGATGAAACAGACGTTCGCGAAATCCCGGAGCCGTCACATCCTCTGCAGTCATGCCGGTGTAGTCAAGCGTTGTTCGGTTGGCAT
Source organism: Candidatus Sulfotelmatobacter sp. (assembly GCA_030041415.1). Lineage (GTDB taxonomy): Bacteria > Acidobacteriota > Terriglobia > Terriglobales > Acidobacteriaceae > Sulfotelmatobacter. The sequence continues at coordinate 2,696 of JASHNX010000027.1, read as the reverse complement.
AAACCGCATTGCCGCATGGATCCAGAACAACGATTTCGTGCGGAATAGCGTCGGTGATACGACGAAGCTCACGCTCATCTTCTCGGAGTTTCTCCTGTGATCGCTGGCGTTCAATGGCGATGCGAGCGATGTGTCCGGCCGCTTCGATAAATTCGAGATCCCGAGGAGTGGGCGTTCGAGGGGTCGAATAAATGACCGCGAACGTCCCCATTACTTCCCCCGATTTCGAAATTAAAGGTTGGGACCATGTCGCACGAAGTCCATGACTGAGTACCGCGTTTCGAGCAGCCCGGCCTCGTTCGTCCGCGGGCCAGTATGAATCGTCGGCGAGATCGGGAATGACGCACCTCTTTTTCGTATATGCGGCGGTGCCGCAACATGCGCTCCTCGGACCGACGGGCCAGGGATTGAAAGCCGCCGCCACCGCGGGCGGAAGGTGAGGGCCGGCAACCGGTATGAGCAGATCGCCACCCTTGTCCATCAAAAAAGCGAGCGTAGTCGCAGAAGTGTATTGGTCCATGGTGGTGCACAAGTCATTGAGGACCTCGGGGAGATTTGCGCCATCCGCAATCATCTCGAGTGTTCGTTTTTCTGCTGCGCGAAGGAACTCCCTTTGCTTGCTTTCTTCTATATCCGTCCCGGTTGCGTACCATCGGACTACGGAGCCTGTTTCGTCACGGTACGGTTGGCGTCGGAAGAGAAACCAGTGAAAGACACCGTCGGTTCGGCGCAAACGGATCTCGCATTCGCGCTCTTGCTCGGAATCGCCTGACGACTCCCATTTTTCCTCAAGACCTGGAAGGTCGCCGGCATGAACTGCCGCCTTCCATCCCCTACCAAGGGATTCCTCTCGAGAGAGGCCCGTATAGTCGCACCATCGCTGGTTCACGAACTCGACGGTACCATCCAAACGGGTCGACCACGCAAGTTCCGGAATCCCATTGATAGCAAGTTGAAAATCGACCACCGGTATTAGGTGAGAGGGGAGCGGCGTAATTGCCATCCGGGGATTATAAGGCCGCCGTGTTTTCCTCATCAAAGCGGAATTCCTGAAAAATCAGGATGGTCTGGCGGTCGAAGTTCAATGGATACAGACGATCGCAAATGGTCGATTGCTTGCTCGGTTGCTTTCGTCTTCCGGAGCCAACGAAGTGACGCTGCGGATTCAACGGCTCGAAGGGCGGGTTCGACTCAGCGGCGAATTTCGAATTGCGTGCCTGGATGAAGTCAGAGCCGAAATTGAGAAGTGTGAATCGCCAATAGCTCTGGACTTGGAGGAAGTGGCACTCATCGATCTCGAAGGAGTTCGTTTTCTGAACGCATGCGAGGCGAAGGGCATTGCGGTCCTTCATTGTTCGCCTTACATCAGGGAATGGATGTCGCAAGAACGAATCCGAGGAAGGAAGTCGTAAAGCTAAAACTCAAGGAGGAGCGTATGAAATCGACACACACTAAGCCAAGCATCGTTTTCTGCCACGGACTCTGGGCTGACGGTTCGTGCTTCAGCAAGTTAATCGTTCCCTTGCAGGCTGAGGGGCATGAGTGCATCGCGGCGCAGTACGGCCTCAATTCGACCGCAGAGGATGTCGAATTAACAAAAGCCACGATTGGCCGGGTCAGCGGCCCGGTTATCCTTGTCGGGCACTCTTATGGAGGAACCGTAATCACCGGCGCTGGGACCGACGATCGTGTTGCCGGCCTGGTTTACATCTGCGCGCTTGCTCCGGACGCGGATGAATCTTCGCAAACACAGCAGTCCAATTACCCGAGGACGGACGTGTTTTCCCAAATAGATGTCGCGGATGGCCGTATCTGGCTGCGTCGGGAGGGCACAAAATTCTTCTGCGGAGACCTTTCGGAGCAGGAGCAGCAGCTCGTTTGGGCGACGCAAGGTGTTCCCAAACCCGACCTCTTCGAAGCGAAAGCCGGAGGGACCGCCTGGAAGTCAAAGCCCAGCTGGTACATCGTCGGCAAGAAAGACCACACGGTTCATCCCGACATGGAACGGTTCGTTGCTAAGCGCATGGGCGCAACCACCTACGAGCTCGACAGCAGCCACGTGCCGATGCTCTCCCAACCCGAACGCGTCCTTGAGGTCATCCATGCTGCGGCAAACGCTTCGCGGTCCCGATCCGCAACAGCATGAGAACGGGCTACAGAACGGTAGTCTTATCACTTAGGTTACTGGACCACCACCGCGTCAGTGGTCCATTGAACCAACCCGCACGTTAATCATCGGGCCGGAGTCCTTGCCGCGGCCGCCAGCGTGGGCGGTCGCGGCCCGGCTTGACGCAATCCCGGCGCGAGTGGCGATTGCCTGGGCGCTCTCATTCCACATCTGGTTAGCGCGGCGTCTTTCCAAACTTCCAAGCCTGACAGATCCTGATGGCGAATGGACGATAAACACTCGGCACCGCTATGCCCCGGGCTCTTGCCGCGAGTCTCATTCGCCCAGACGAAAAAGTGGTTTCGATCTCAGGCGATGGCGGGCTGCTGTTCTTCATTATGGAGCTTGTGACCGCAGTTCGGCTAAAATACAATTTTGTTCACATCCCGAGGCATTGAACTGAGTCCCCAAAAGGCAATACAGGACTGTGAGTAGATAAGGAAGGCGCGCGATGAAGGCCTTGAGGTTTGACCAGTTCGGACCACCGTCGGTACTCCATTTCGAGGAGATGGCTCGGCCCGAGCCGGGC
>JASHNX010000278.1 GCA_030041415.1 Candidatus Sulfotelmatobacter sp. | reverse complement strand
CTGGACTGAGTTTGAGCTTTAGATCCCAAAGTTCCCGCGAGAACCGTCGGATAGTTTCTTTGTGAGTGGATTCTCCGCTGCGATCGGCATAGAGAAAAAGAAGATCGATATCTGAGTATGGAAAAAGCCAGCCGCGTCCGAAACCGCCGGTTGCAACCAGCGCGAAATCATTGGGCTGATGCAAATCGGCGGATATCAATTCCTGCCACAGGCGCCGGAGAATTTCTTCGATGAGCTGGGTCCGCTGCGCAACCGCCGCGCGCCCATTCCCACTTTCAGCAAACTCCTTCGCAATCTTCGCCGACGATTCGGCGAGAGACACCCGCAGTTCACCGATCAGGGAAGACGCCGTGCTCATGAGGTTTTATCAATTTGTTCCGAAAGCTCCAGAACCGCGCTTACAATGCCGCCTCGCCCCGCTCTTCATTGCGGATGCGGATCGCTTCGTCCACACGGGTCAGAAAAATTTTGCCGTCGCCGATTTTTCCTGTGCGCGCCGCTCCCAATATCGCCTGAACTGCCTTCTCTACCATGGTGTCCGCCAAAACCATCTCCAGCTTGGTCTTCGGGATGAGGTCGACGCTATACTCGCGGCCGCGATAAACCTCTGTGTGACCTTTCTGCCGGCCGTGGCCGCGCACTTCGAGGACCGTCATTCCCTCGACGCCAATTTCCTGCAACGCGCTCTTGACCGCGTCCAGCTTGGAGTTTTGTATCACCGCTTCGACCTTGGTCATGTCGTTTTTCTCAAATCACAACCTGTGTCTGCCGCAATTTTACGCCGAAGGCTCCCAGAAGTAGCCTTCCTCGCCGTGCTGCGACAAATCCAGGCCCTGGATCTCTTCTTCCGGAGTTACCCGCAACCCGATCGTGGCGTCCACAATTTTAAGAATCACCAGAGTTCCCACGATTGCTATGCCCCATGAGATTGCGACGCCCACAAACTGATTCAGCAACTGGTGTGCGTTTCCCTCAATCAAGCCGGAAGGCAGCGTGTTTCCCTGCGTGTCTTTGAAAATCGGGTTTACTGTGCTCGACGCGAAAACGCCGGTGAGAAGCGCGCCGAGCGTTCCTCCCGCGCCGTGCACGCCGAACGCATCGAGCGAATCGTCGTAACCGAAAATCGCCTTCACTTTCGCGACCATCCAGTAGCAAAACACGCCGGCGATGAATCCGATCAGCAGCGCCGGCATGGGCTTCACAAAACCAGAAGCGGGAGTAATCGCAACCAGACCAGCCACCGAACCCGAGATCGCTCCCAGCACGCTTGGTTTTCCGTTGCGCAGCCACTCTGCGCCCGCCCACCCTAATGCCGCCGACGCCGCGGCAAAATGTGTTGCCACGAACGCGCTGGTTGCCAGGCTTCCCGCACTGAGCGCGGAACCGGCGTTGAAGCCGAACCAGCCGACCCACAGAAGGCAGGCACCAATGAAACTCAAAACCACGCTGTGTGGTGGCATCGGTTCCTTGGGATAACCCAGCCGCTTGCCCATATAAAGCGCGCAGACTAGAGCGGAAACTCCGGATGTGATGTGAACTACCGTGCCGCCGGCAAAGTCAAGCGTGGGGAATCGCCCACCCAGCGCGGCATTCAGCAACCCTCCTTTGCCCCACACCATATGCGCCATGGGATCGTAGATGACGATGGACCACAAAATCATGAAGACCATCATGGCGCTGAATTTCATGCGCTCGGCAAACGCGCCAGCAATCAGCCCTGGCGTGATGATGGCGAACATTAACTGATAAACCATGAAGGTCTGCAGCGGAATGGTCCCGGCATAGTCTGCGTCCGGAGCAGCTCCCACGCCGCGCAGGAACACGTGGTGCAGACCTCCGATAAAACCGTTTCCCGACCCAAAGGCAAGGCTGAAGCTGAACAGACCCCACAGCACCGTGATGACGGCCATCAGCGCGAAGCTTTGCATCATCGTGCCGAGCACATTCTTCTTGCGCACCAGCCCGCCGTAGAACAAAGCCAGGCCGGGTCCGGTCATCATAAGCACCAGGGCAGCGCTGGTGAGCATCCAGGCGTTGTCGGCCGAGCTCTTGGCATCTGCCGCCTGCTGCTCGAGCTTGGCCAGACGCGCATTTGTATCAGAAGAAGAGGATGCAGGCGCGGTTGTCGGCGCCCCGGAAGGCGAAGCCGTCTGCGGGAGCAAGGGCCCCACAAGCGAAAAAATAATAAAGACGAGGCTTAGTCTGGAAATCAGCCGTTTCCGCATGTACCGTGAGTTGCCCCTGAAAATCGAAGTCGTCGCACACTACTTCGCGCGACTCACTCTACCGTTGGCTGGGGATTCACGGAAATCGAAACTATTTATCGTTGCTATCAGGATTTGTTATGCAAGGCCGAGCCTCGCCTCAGCGCTTACTTGGCGGGCGCTTTCGGTTCCCCCGGCGGCGCGGGTGGCTTGGCGAATTTGGCATCGTCCACAGGAACATTTTGCTTTACATCGGTCAGTTGAATTGTGAACCGCCCACCCGGACGCGCCAGTGTCCAGCGATACGGAATGTCAACGCCCGCAACTTCGCGATAATCGGCGTAGTCGATCTGAGTGGGCAATTGGCCAAGCGCCGTCTCGCCAAAGCGAACCAACCGCACGAGAAGGCCGGACTGCTCATCGAAATACAAATGTAAAGGCGTCTTCCCCGCGCGCTCGCAGTCGACAAAGTACGCGGAGTGATCGCCAATTTTTTCCATCCCACGCACTTCCGTCTTGGTGCATATCTCTTTCACGTGCGCGGGAAACCGAAGGTCGGCATCCATCGCCGCAGCGTCGATATCCGGTCCGTGCATCTCGCGTACCGGCCGCTTCGGTGCCGCGAGCCAGCCTTCGTGCCCGTTGAACGCAGTTATGCTGTCTCCATCAGGCGTATGGGCGAAGGAGATCCGCTCGTCAGGTTCCTTGGAATAAATATCGATAGGAATATTTCTGTCGCCGAAAGTGATGGTTCCTTTCATCACGCGGGAGTCGACTTTATTGACCGCCGCATTTCCCCCGGCTGCGTGCAAATATTTTTCGAGTAAGTCGTCGCCTGTCGGTCCGCCAACCAGCTTAGTCTCGGTGCCTTCGGCGTGAGCACTTGCGGGCATCTCCATCTCGGCCGACATCACAGGTGGTATCGCCACCGGATTCGTGCTGCCGCGATGACACGAGTAGCAAGTTACCTCTCGATGTCCCTCGAAATTTTCCTGATTGATGGTGAGCATCATCTCCATCATCTTTCTCGCGGTTTGCTTCGGTTTCTTGTCGTCTTTGTCGAACGCATCGTGAACGTGGCAGAATTCGCACTCCACTCCCAGCGACGCGGCGACGAACTGCATCGTGGGGATCAATTCGTCGGCGGGAATATCCTTGAGCACCTGGATATTCTTAAACTGCTGCACCGCCGTTTTCGGAGCAGTCGCCGTCGTTGTTTGCGATGCACTTCCAGACTGCGCTTTGGCGCCGCCGCTCACAACGATTGCAATCGAAACTGAAAGAACGATTCCCGGAACTGCAACCAAGTTCAGCTTCATCTTCATCATCATCAACTCCCACCTCGTTCGTTATCTGCCCGTACCGCCGAGATAGCCATTTGATTCGATCACCGCAATCTCGAACACAGAGTTACGGCTGGTTGCTATAAACACGCTTGCCGGAAAGTTCGCCAATGACGAACCTCCTCGGCAGCAATTCGTCGACGCGCTTCTTCTCATGCTCTGGAACAAACAGAAATACACGGCCGCTCCCAGACCAGTCGCTCAGCAAATCCGCATCGCTCAGATAGATTTTGGGAGCATCCGGAAAGGTTGAACCAAACCACATCGAAGTCGTGCGTCCCTCCACCAGGTCGATGGGCCGCTTCAAGTAAAACAGCAATGACGATCCAAAGGCCTGGTCGCCATAAATCATAACTTTGTCGTCCGGCTGTGCGCGGCGGGCAATCTCCTGCGCGAGCGCCTTTGACGAGAGATACGGTCCGAATCTGCCGAGCGCGATATGAGCCGCAACCAGAAATATTGCGAATCCAGCCGCCAAAGCCCAGGTCGCCGCATAGTGTCGGCGAAAGATTCGCAGAACCAGCGACAGCAGGGGAAAGATTAGCAGCGTCGCAGCCGCCAGCAGCGCTGGTAAACGCAAGGCCGCAAATGAGGCATAACTTAAATCGAGAGCGTGAGTCATCGAGAAGGTGTAGCTCTCGATCGCATGCTCGGTGAGCACCTTCCCAATATCCGGCTCAAACGGCAGATGCCGCGATTGCCACAATCCGACGCACAACACAATGCTGGCAGCGATTCCGATCGCCGCAATCGCTCCGGCGGAAATCGCCAACCAACCCGCGCGCTCTTTACTTTCACTCTTCGTTTCTTCGTGCCGTGCGATGCCATCGGCGAGCAGCAGCAAGATCGGCAGGTATGCTGGGAACGTGTAGTACTCCTGGTTGGTTGAGATCGCAAAGAATATGAGCACAACCCCCGCAAGAATCCAACACATCAGCCGAGTGCGAACTGCGAAATCGCGTGCTCTCGAGAGAGCGATATTCTCTCTTGCGCCTCGTAGATCGCTGCTTCGCCCGGTTGCCGCGCTCAGTACCGCTGGAAAGTAAAAACTCCATGGGAAAAGCCAAACGAGGTGCAGCGTCCAGTACAGCGCCGCAGGGAGCTTGTTGTAGTCCTGCGGATAGCGCCTGCCGAGGAATCGCAGAAAATGCTCGTTGACAAAATAAAACCAGAAGAAACCGTGATGCGTCGCAGTGCCTGGGTTGCGCAACCCCGCCAGAATGTGCCACGGTGCCGCGATCGCCAGAAAGAGGAGGATTCCCGAAACAAGATGAAACTCGCGCCAGCGCTGCCACTCCCCCGTGATCAGAAGAAAGAAAAACGCAGCACCGACCGGAAAGACCATCGCGATCAGTCCCTTTGCGAGCACACCCAAAGCCATGGCTGCGTATCCCGCATACCATCTCCATGGCCGGGCGCCCGGCTCAAACGCGGTCAGAAAAAAATAGATCGATGCCGCAATCAGCAGACTGAGCGTCACATCGGGAATCAGGACGCGCGTGAAGAGAAAAACTCCGACGCACGTGTAGGTAAACAGGGCAGCATAGACGGCAGCTCTTTCGTCGAATGCGCGACGGGCCCAGCAAAATGCGAGCACTCCCAGCAGCAACACCGAAAGCACCATTGGCAGTCGCGTGGCGAATTCATTCACTCCGAAAAGCTTGTAGCTGAATGCCACCAGCCAGTAAGGGAGCGGTGGTTTTTCGAGGTAGCGGACGCCATTGATATGCAGTGTCACGTAATCGCCGGAAACCAACATCTCACGCGCCGCTTCGGCGTGAGTGGCGTCGGCATCATCCAGTAGGGGCGGGGTGAACATTGAACCTACATAGACGGCCAGAAACACTATGGCCAGCGCTGCGTAGGAGAAGGCCGCTACGCTGGAGGATCGCTTTTCAACCGCTGTAAGAGAAACCGGATTCGCCGTCAAGTGATTGAACCCGAAACAGTTTTACAGATGCCCGCGTACTCGGCAACCGCAGAAATCAATGGTGAACAAGGAACCGCGAGAGATCATTGTTTTTCTTGGTGATCTTCATCGTGGGTATTCCGGATAAAGAATTGCCACTTATCCATTGATGCGGGTATGCCTACATCGAAAAATCCCACCATCATTTCATCGGATGTTTGATCTCCCCAGGTCACGGTCCTATCGGGGTCCGGATTGTGAGGATTATTTTTGGAGTTATCGTACCAAGCAATGGCGCGCAAGGTAGTACCGGCTTTTAGTTCTCGCGGCTCCGCCAGCTTGTATGTCAATTGCCAATGAAAATGATAATTCACCCGCAACAACGGTTCGATGCTGCCATCCTTATGAACAATGTCATATTCAAAACGCTTGCCGCGCAGGTGCATGTGTGGGAACAGGCTGAGCAACGTGGCGTCGTTCGGCAGCGTCCCTTGGACTTCCACCCGAAAATCATCCACTCCCGGAGGAATAATGATTGCGTGATTGTTCAACTGCAGCGTGACCACTCGCCTTGCCGGAACCGTTTTTGCGAATACCAGGCCGGCGCTGGTTTGATCCCTGGCAGCATCACCACTGGTCGTGTAGTGGATCTGAAATACGAGGTCCGATCCGGCCGGTATAAACTTCGCCATGCCGTCGGGAAATCGTTCGGCTGCGCTTCCCGGAGCGTAAACCAGAAGCAGGTCGCTCGTGGTCTCGTGAGCTTGGCGCTGCTCTTCGGGATCCTTCAACATCGAGGCGGTGAAGGGAGTGTTTGCCGGCGCGTGCCGCAACCACGCTGAACCAGGCGGGCGAATATAAACCACTGCGTGGTGCACGTGCGCCGGACTCGAGGGACGCACTTCGATCATCTGCACCCATTTATCTTCCGAAAAGTTTGTGGGCACGATCTCGTAGGTGTATTCCACCTCGCCGTGTGCAGGAATTGCTACGGGCTTCGGCATCTGCACGATCACATCCGGTTGTGGAATGTTCCATCCATCGGTCCATTTGCGCGGTGGCGGAGCATCATTCGCGCTGCCCGCAGGAGCTCCAGCCTGTGCCCAGTTCACAATAGTTGCGATCTGCCCGGCGGTAAGCGAAGGGTCATTGGAAAAATGGCCGTATCGCGGATCTGCGAACCACGGCGGCATCATCCTCTGCTCAACCGCTGCCGCAATCTTCTCTGCCCACGGTCGCGTCTGCTCGTAGGTAAACAGCGGCATGGGCGCAGCTTCTTCCGGACGATGACAGCTTTGGCAGCGCTCTTGAAGAATCGGCAGGACGTCCTTATAAAACGTTGGCGAAAAAGTTTGGCTGGAAGCCGGACTGCCCCCAGCAATAGTTCCTGCCATCAGATGATCGGCTACCAGCACCAGAGCAACTATTGCCACGGTGGCCAGGATTAGCGCGCGGTTCACGACCGCAGGAACTCCAGGGTCAACGCCCACGCTTGGCGGGCGGAGTGTGGCTCGTAGGCAGCGCGTTCGTCGCAGAAAAATCCATGGTCGGCACGGGAAAACTCGGCGTTCACGTAAATTTTATCTGCAGCCGTCAAAGCGTCAGTCACGTTTCTGCGATGCTCGGGAGTGATGTGCTTATCTTTCCCACCCCAGATAAGCAACATTGGAGCGTGCAGCTTTGGAGCGCGGTCGAGCAGTGCTGGCGCAATTCCTCCTCCATAAAACGAAACAGCAGCCCGCAGCGGCAGGATGCCGTTGGTTATAAACGAAACCCGGCCGCCCATACAGAATCCCACGCACGAAATCTCGGCCGACTTCACTCGCGAGTTGGATTGCAGCCAGTCGTAAGCAGAGCGCGCATCCTTCCCAACCGATTCCGGCGTCACCGCATGCACGTGCGGCATGACCGCCGGAAAATCCGTGTAGCTGCCCTCGAATCCGGTCGCAGCTGTGCGATGAAAGAGTTCAGGCGCAATCGCCACGTATCCCTCAGACGCGAACCGGTCGGCGACGCTTCGAATGTGATGATTCACGCCGAACGCCTCCTGGAAAACGAGCAGCCCCGGATGTGGCTCCGCGGTGTGTGGCCGCGCCACATAGGCCGCCATTCGCGTCCCATCTGAAACGTTAAGCTCGATTTTTTCCTTTATGATTTCCATCCGACCATCGGAAAGGCTCTATTCTCCGTGTATTCGCTGAAAAGACGCGTGAAATACCCCCTCTGCTTAGTGTCGCACAAAGATTAAGCTGTGAGCGCCGTCACGGACATTAATCCTTTGAAAATGCTAGATTATTGGTTTTATGTCTGCGCCCAATTCTAGCTTCGTCCGCGCCTGCAAGTTGCAACCAGCCGAGCGCACACCGGTCTGGTTCATGCGCCAAGCCGGACGCTACATGAAAGAGTACCGCGCAGTTCGCAAGCAACACTCGCTGCTTGAAATCTGCAAGCAGCCTGAGCTCGCCGCGGAGGTCACAATTACAGCGGCTGAGTTCCTCGGCGTCGATGCTGCGATTATCTTCGCTGACCTTCTGCTTCCCCTCGAAGTCATGGGACTTCCATTTCACTTCGCCGCCGGCGAGGGTCCAGTCATCGGAAAGCCTGTCCGCACTGCCGAAGACGTAGCCCGACTTCGCACCGATCGTGCGGATGAGCTCGGCTATGTGGCCGATGCCGTGAGCCTCGTCGCGAAGCACTTTGCGGAGAAACTGCCCGTGATCGGTTTCTGTGGCGCTCCTTTTACCCTTGCCAGTTACATGATCGAAGGCGGCGGATCGCGGCATTATTTGCATACAAAGAAGATGATGTACAACTCTCCCGGCGAATGGGATGAGTTGATGCGCAAGCTGGTGGACGTGACAGCTGAATATTCCGCGGCGCAGATCCGGGCCGGCGCCGATGTCATTCAGATTTTTGACAGCTGGGTTGGCTGCTTGAGCGTGGAAGATTACCGCCGCTACGTCCTGGCCCACGTTACGAAGCTGGTGAAGCGTCTGCAAAAAACAGGCGCGCCTGTCATTTATTTCGGAACAGACAGTGCTACCTTGCTCCCTGCCATGAACGAGAGCGGCGCCGATGTAATCGGCCTCGACTGGCGTATTCCTCTCGATCAGGGTTGGAGCGCACTTGAGCATCGCTGCGCAGTGCAAGGCAATCTTGATCCCGTCTTGCTGTTCGCCGATTGGAAGGAATTAAAGTCGCGCGCCGAAGATATTCTCCGCCTTGCTGCCGGAAGGCCGGGCCATATCTTTAACCTCGGTCACGGTATTTTGCCCGATACGCCCGTTGAAAACGTGAGGAACCTCGCGCGGTTTGTGCAGGAATATTCTTCTGCCGATGCGACCGTTGATGGCCACAAACCTAAGTCTGGAAGCCTCGTTTCATGATTCGCATTGCGATCATTGGTGGCGGCATTTCGGGTCTGGCCGCGGCTTTTGCTTTGGAGGAATCTCGCCGTGCCGGAGCCATCGAATATACCCTCTACGAATCTTCTTCCCAGCTAGGCGGCGTGCTCCGCACAGAGCATATAGACGGCTGCGTCGTTGAAGCTGGTCCCGATTCGTTCATCAGCGAAAAACCGTGGGCGGCCGATCTCTGCCGCGCGCTCGGTCTTGGCGATCAGCTGATCGGCTCAAACGACGCCGATCGTAAAACCTATATCCTGGTCCGAGGCCGGCTGATTCCCATGCCCGATGGGCTGATGTTCATGGTCCCCACCAAAATTCTGCCGACCGGTTTTTCCCCGCTTTTTTCCTGGGGCACGAAGCTGCGCATGGCGCGTGAGTTTTTCCATCCGCCGCACACGGCTGGTGGCGACGAAAGCGTGGCGTCGATGGTCGAGCGTCACTACGGCGCGGAAATGGTCGAACGGCTTGCCGACCCGCTGCTTTCCGGAGTCTACGGAGGCGAAGCCGCCAACCTCAGTGTGCGCGCCGTTCTGCCCCGTTTCGCGGATATGGAGCGCAACCACGGCAGCCTCGGCCGCGCGATGCTCGCCGCCCGCAAGAAAATGCGCACAGCGGGGAACAAACCTGCGCCTCCGCTTTTTACTTCGCTGAGAAATGGCATGCAGCAACTGGTCGAAACTCTTGTCCTGCGCCTCGACCCAGCTTCGTTGCTCACCAATGCCGCCGTGCAGTCGATTCAACCGGAAGGCGACGGATGGAGCGTCAAGGCCGGTGCGCACTCGGCGCG
>JASHNX010000277.1 GCA_030041415.1 Candidatus Sulfotelmatobacter sp. | reverse complement strand
GTGGCTTATTGCGCTTCGAAAGGCGGCGTTGTCCTGCTCACGAAAGCCATGGCGATTGATCATGGGCCGCAAGGAATCCGCGTAAATTGTGTTTGCCCCGGCGACGTTGACACGCCGATGCTGCCGGAAGATGCGCGCATGCGCGGCCTGAATTGGCAGGATTACCTGGCGGGATGCGCCAAGCGTCCGCTGGGGCGGATTGGCACCGTCGAGGAAATCGCCAAAGCGGTTTTGTTTCTGGCATCCGATGACTCGTCTTTTATGACCGGAGCTGCGCTGGTAGTGGATGGCGGCGGCATCGCCGATTGAGGTTTTCCGCCTTAGTCGCTTTGATGGAGTGATTCCACTTAAACAATGGTGCAAGCAACTGAAACCCGTAATCGCACGAATTCCCGGCGTTGGTTTGAGCGCGCGCAGGCATCGCTGATCGAAGGAGTCAACTCGCCATCGCGTGGCGCGGCAGTTTATACTCCCGGCCCGATCGTGTTGGAGCGCGGCAAGGGATCGCGCGTATGGGATGCCGACGGAAATGAGTACGTCGATTTCATGATGTCGTTCGGCGCGCTCATTCACGGGCATGCCCATCCCGTACTGGTGAAAACCGTGAGCGACGCGATGGCCGAGGGCTCGCACTTCGCCGCGTCGACGTCCGCTGAAATCGAGGCAGGCGAATGCTTTCGTCGATTTGTCCCGTCTGCCGAGGCGGTTCGCTTCACCAACACGGGAAGCGAAGCGACCATGCTCGCCTTGCGACTAGCTCGCGCGCATACGGGGCGCCGCAAGTTCCTGAAGTTCGAAGGACATTATCACGGCTGGTACGATCCGTTTCTTTTGAATGCTCACAGTCATCCGCCGGAGTATTTGGGAAAACCGGAGAATCCCGCGCGCATTCCGGATTCTGAAGGCATTCCTTCTTCGATTTTTGATGATGTCGTTTTAGCTCCATGGAACAACGAAGCCGCATTAGAAGCCGTCATGAAAAAGCACGGTCATGAACTGGCTGCAGTGATCACCGAGCCGATCATGGCCAACATGGGCTGCATTCTCCCGCGAGATGGATACCTGCAGCGGATGCTCGAACTCAGCCACGATTCGGGAGCGCTCCTGATTCTGGATGAAGTGGTCACCGGATTTCGCTATGCTCCCGGCGGATGCCAGCAATACTACGGAGTCACACCCGACTTGAGCACGTTCGGCAAGGCTCTGGGAGCAGGCTTTCCCGTTGGAGCGGTTGCGGGCCCGCGCTCGATTCTCGACCGCATGCGCTGGAGCGAACACATGGTGCTCCATTACGGCACATTCAACGGCCATCGCCTGACCATGAAAGTGATCGCAGCGAATCTTGATCTTCTTTCGGCGCCGGAAACATATGCCAAACTCCATGCGGTGGGAAATGCCGCAATCGCCGGGCTGCGCGATGTATTCCGCCGACGGCAAATCAAGGCTGTCGTGCAGGGCTTTGGGCCGATGTTCCAGATTTATTTCACTGAACGCGATGCCATTCACGATTATCGCGACTACTGCAAGTACGTCGACGCAAAACTCTATTCGCGATTCGTGCACGCGCTGCTCGATCGCGGAATCTATATGACGCCTTCGAACGGCCTGCACTGGATCATCTCGACCGCCCACACCGACGCCGGAGCGGAAAACGATGTAGAAAAACTGATCCAGGCTGTCGACCAGGCTGCGTCGACACTCTCGTGAAAACCACAGTCTTTCTCGGCGGAGGGCGGATCACGAGTGCGCTCATTGCCGGCCTGCGGCTGGCGAAGTACGATCGCGCGATCGTAGTACACGATCGCCATCCTGAAAAGCTTCGGGCCTTGAGGCGCCAATATCGAGTCGAAACGGAATCAAACTTTGCTCATGCCGTGGAACGCGCAGATCTCCTCATCATCGCCGTGCGGCCAGATGCCGTGTCTGGCTTGCTCAAGAAAACCGCAGCGCTACCAATCAGGCGGGGAGTAATTGCGGTCAGCCTGGCAGCCGGAATTCCTCTTTCCAAATTGCAGTCGGCATTGAGAGCCCCGATTCGGTGGGCGAGGGCAATGCCGAGCCCCGTCTGCCGGAGCGGACAAGGCCTGACGGCGTTGGCGTTCGGGCGCGGACTTTCTCCGTCACGGCGCAAGGAAGTGCGGGAACTGTTCCTCGCCGTCGGCTCGATCGTCGAAATTCCTGATAAACAGTTCGACGCGTTCACCGTGACTTTTTCCAGCAGCCACGGTTATCACACCCTCGCGACGCTGACAGCAGCAGCGGAAGCTCTCGGATTGAATCGTAAGATCGCCAGCGTAGCCGCGGCGCACGCCCTTGCCGACGGGATTGCAGCCTGGCGAAAAAGCAGCTCTTCATTGGAAGAACTCTTGCAGGAAGCTGTTACACCTGGCGGCATCGCGGGCACCGTCATCGAATCGCTCAACTCCGCCGGATATCAAAAAATGATTGCCGCTGGATTGCGCGCCGGGGTCAAACGCGCTCGCAAGAACGCCGCACAGTTCGATTGAGGCTCCGCGCCCGGAGACTCCGGCTGATTCTGCAAGACTAGATGGCGCTATTGCCGCATCAGATTTCGGCAGTGACGGGCGATCTGTACTTCTTCTTCGCTGCTCATTACAGCAACTTTCGACAATTCTTCGCCGGCCCCGCGCTCAACGCCAAGGAACTCAAGACCGCGGCATATGCGCTCCCGGATCGAGACGCCGTGCTCGCCGATGCCTCCCGTAAAAACCAGCAGGTCGAGGCCACCGAGTTCCGCCGCATAGGCCCCGATGTATTTACGGACTGCGGTCGCAAAGATATCGATTGCGAGGTCGGCCGTTTGATCGCCACGCTTCGCTCGTGTCTCCAGTTGCTGCATGTCGGATTCTCCGCCAGAAAGAGCCGTCAGGCCGGCGAAGTGGTTTACAAGCGTTTCCAATCCATCGGCATCGAGTTTTTCTGTGCGCATCAGAAAAATCAGCACTCCGGGATCGAGATCGCCAGAGCGCGTGGCCATAGGAATTCCGCCCGTGGGAGTCAATCCCATGCTGGTGTCGATCGACATGCCTTCGCGCACGGCAGCCAGGCTCGCTCCGCTGCCCAGATGCGCGCAAATCATGCGTGGCGGAATCCGGTCGCCCAACCTGTGAAC
>JASHNX010000276.1 GCA_030041415.1 Candidatus Sulfotelmatobacter sp. | reverse complement strand
GCCCACGACGCTGAATTCCGCATCATCAAGGCTAATCAGGTCCTGCTCGAGCAACTGCAAATGGCCTCAGCTGACGTGATTGGTAGCACCTGCGAGTCGGTTCTGCCGCACAAATTCGGCGAATGGACGGGTTGTCCCTACTGCTCACGGGGTGACAAGGAAGAAATCACGGAAGGGTCCGATCCCTGCTTTGGCGGATTTTCTACAGTCTCCACTTCTTCTTACACGGAGCAGGGAAGCAAGCAGAAGGGCATCATTCACATCGTTCGCGACATCACCGACCGCCGCTCGGCAGAAGAAAAATACCGTCTCTTGTTCGAGCAGGTACAGGAAGGCGTGTACGTGGCGACTCCCAGCGGCCGCGTGCTCGATTGCAACGATGCGTTTCTTCACATGCTGGGATACGAATCTCGCGAAGAGTTGCTCGCACTTAACCTTGACGAGGATATTCGTGTAGACGCCGCGCAACGCGATGCATTCCGCCGCGCCATTGAACAGCAGAGTTATGTGCGCAATTTCGAAGTGACCATGCGGCGCAAGAACGGAACGTTGCTGCTCGCTTCGGAGAGCAGTTTTGCCACTCGTGACGGCGCAGGCAGGATCGAACGGTTTCAAGGGTTTGTTCTCGATGTGACCGAAAAGCGCCGTACTGAAGACGAGATGCGCCGCCGCAACCGGGAATTGAACGCTCTCAATGCCATGGCGGTAGTCGCTACTCAATCCTTCGATCTCGATGAAATTCTGAATCTTACCCTGCGACAGGTCGTTTCGTTGTTCGGCGCGGAAAGTGGCGCGGTCTATCTTTCCGATTCCGATTCGCCCACATTTCGCCGCCGTGCCGCCTGGGGACCGCGCAGCCGCGACAAATCGCGTCCCGCGGAGGTGAGCTTTGCGGACGGTTTCGGGGATCTCGTGATGCGGTCGCGTGCCGAAGTTCTCACGGCAGAATATCTACCGCACTTGACGGGAGCTGTGAAGGATTTCGTCTGCTCCGATAGCGACGGTTCCTGGATTTGGGTCCTCTTCTGGGGCAAGGACAATCCCATCGGCATCATGGGCCTGCGCAGCTATGCGGAGTACGCATACTCCAACGCAGAAGAAAACCTGATGGTCGCCATCAGCCGCCAGTTGGCCACCACCATCGAAAAAGTTCGCCTCTACGAAGAAACCTGCAAGGCTTATGAAGATTTGCGCCGTACCCAGGAACAACTCCTGCAGAGCGAAAAGATGTCGGCCGTGGGCCAGTTGATTGCCGGAGTTGCCCACGAACTCAACAATCCCCTCACGGCGATTCTCGGCTATGCGCAATTGCTCGAGAGCGAAGGGCTGGATGAACGAGCCCGCGACTACGTGAGCAAGATGTTCAAACAGGCACAACGAACCCATCGCGTTGTGCAGAATCTTCTATCCTTCGCTCGCCAGCGTAAGCCTGAACGCAACGAGGTGGATATCCGAAAGGTTCTGGAAGAGACCTTGGCCCTCCGCGATTACGATCTCAAAGTTAACAATATCGCGGTCGAAAAAGATCTCACAACCGAACCCGCAATGGTCGTTGCCGATACCCATCAGATCGAACAGGTTTTTCTCAACATCATCAATAACGCCGTCGATGCTGTTCTCGAAACGGGACGAGCAGGCACACTGAAGATTCGCGTTTACTGCCAGAGAGGCGATGTCTGCACGCAGTTCGTAGATGACGGCGTCGGCTTGAAAGACCCAAAGAAAATCTTCGACCCTTTCTATACAACGAAGAATGTCGGAAAAGGCACTGGCCTCGGCCTGAGCATCTGCTACGGCATTGTCAAGGAACACGGCGGCGATATTACCGCTCATAACGGACCGGATGGCGGCGCAGTGATTGAAGTGCGCCTGCCTTTAGTTGCGACTGAAAACGCGCTCCACGAAGAATCCTCGTCAGGCCCATCAACTCGCCGTGAGGGCGCAATTCAGGGCCGCGTCCTGCTGGTGGAGGAGGAAGAATCAGTCCTTGAGTTCGAGCGGGATGTGCTGGTGGGTGCTGGGGCAAATGTTGTTACGGCTACGAGAAGTGAGGATGTTAAAACCCGATTACTTTCCGAACCATTTGATGCCATTATCATGAGTGGCAAAATGCCATCCGACTGGCACGCCAAAGAAGCTTTCCTCTGGCTTAAGCAACACTGTTCAGACATGGAACATCACGTGTTGTTTACTTTTTCCAACGGGGTCGAGCAGGGCAGGAGTGACGATCGCTCATTCCTCCGGGAAAACAACGTACCCTTCCTGGTAAAGCCTTTCGAAGTCGCCGACTTGATTTCCCAGGCACGACGCCTGCTCTTGAAGGCGCAGGCGGCTGCGGCTTCCTCAGAATAGTCTCGCAACTGCTCCAACCAAGCTTCTCGAGCTGCTGGTTGCGCGTCACAGACCGATCTGTGCTGCTCCGCATATAATCCGCTGATGGCATCTTCGAGCACATCTTTAACGCTTCCCGCAATCTCTGAGGCCCAGTCGGCCCCGTCGTTCTGGATCCGTGAAGCCGGCGCCATAAAACAGGGAATTAAGACGGGACTCGCCGGCACCATCACGTATGCCATCTATGCCGGTTGGCACTTGCCGCAGGGTTATTGGGCCGTATTCGCAGCTTTGGTAGTCACCCAGGCGAATATCGGAGCGTCCTGGAGAGCGGCGCTTTACCGGACGATTGGATCGACGAGCGGAGCGATCGCTGCAGCGTTGCTCCTGCCTCTGCTCGGAACGGGTGCCGTACAGGCGGGAATTTCACTATTCATCTTGGCCTCATTTTTCGCGTATCTCACTGCCTTGCATCCCAGCTTCAGTGCAGCGGGATTTACGGCTGCCCTGATTCTTGTTTTCGGCGGGATTCAGGAACCCTGGCACGTCGCATGGCTGCGCGTCGAATATACGTTGCTCGGCGCCATGATCGCGTTCGCGGTCAGCGCGCTTCTTTGGCCGGTGCAGGCACGCGTCAGTCTGCGGACGAAAATGGGCACTATTCTTCAGGGCGCCGGCGCCTTGTACGGTGCCGTCACGGCTGCCGCTTTGGAGGGACTGCAGAACCAGGAAGAAGTTCGCGCCATCGAGAAGCAGCTGCACGACCTGCGTAGGGGAGTCACTCAACAGATGGAGGAAGCTCGCGGAGAACTGAGGTTCTCGCATTTCAACGAAGGAGCCTTGCAGGCTTTCGTCGATCAGGCCGATCAGGTTCGCCGCCGGCTTACCGCGATGGCTGAAGACAGCAGCCTGTATGTCCAGGCGCGCGTACAGCCGCAACTCGTGCCATCGCTCCCGAAGCTGGTCGCTTCCTCGATTCGCGCCTTTACTGATTTGAGCGCCGCTCTGCGAACTCCGGGCAGTGAACTGCCTTCGGTCGCCGATCTGGAACGGGCCGTGCGCGATCTCGATTCCGACCTTGCCCGTCTGCGGGAAAAGCGTGTCACAGCACCCTTCTCACTCGACCGCATGTTGCCCTTCTGGTCGTTCGTTTTCAATATGCGCGAAATGGCACAGGATTTGCGCCGACTGAGATCGATGCTTGCCGAGTTGTAGACAAGCCAGGTGGAATGAGCTGAACAGGCCTTGTTTTCTTTCTGGCGGGCTACCGTTGCTCACTCTCATCAATTTGTCGCGCTGCGCCGCGATGAGCAGCCTCGCCGAGCGAATTCAGAAAACTCTGGCCCGTGATCTTCAACTTTTGTTCCAGCCGCGCAGTGCAATCGCAACTGCTGCAGGCCCACGCCTCGGAACCATTTTCGTCGCGGCACTTGCGCCGGTCGTGCGCATCCTGGACTTTGGTGAGAGCGAAGTACTCTTCCCAGTAAGGTCGTTCTTCCAGCAAGGGAGTGGGG
>JASHNX010000275.1 GCA_030041415.1 Candidatus Sulfotelmatobacter sp. | reverse complement strand
CGGGCCCTTGCCCGCAATAGCGGACTGAACGCCCAAGGCGGCAGTGATCTTCCTGGCGCAGCCGATCTCGACGCGACCATCCCGCGCGATCGCGTTCCGAAGAATCTTCACTACGTCTGCATGACGCAATACGATAAGAATTTCAACTTGCCCGTCGTTATTCCGCCCGAGTCGATGGCCAACATTCTCGCCAACGTCATGGCTGCACAAAACATGCGCAACCTGCGCGTCGCGGAAACCGAAAAGTACGCGCACGTCACTTATTTTTTCAATGGCGGCGTCGAGCAGCCCTTTCCGGGAGAAGACCGTGTTCTCGTCCCATCGCCCAAAGTCGCAACGTATGATCTCAAGCCCGAAATGAGTGCTGCTGGCATCGCCGATGCCGTGGTCAAAGCCACCGAAGACGGTACTTTTGATGTGATCATAGTCAACTTTGCTAATGCCGATATGGTTGGCCACTCCGGCAAGATCGAGCCCACCATCAAAGCCGTTGAAACCGTCGACGCCTGCCTTGCCCGCATCGAGAAAGCCGTTCGCGCCAAAGGTGGAGCGATGCTCATCACCGCGGACCACGGAAATGCCGAATTGATGATCGATCCCGCCACCGGCGGCCCGCACACGGCGCACACGACCAATCCAGTGCCGTTCATCGTGGTTGCCGAAAATGCGCAACGGTTCACGCTAAAGCCCAAAGGCTCTTTGCGCGACATTTCGCCAACCATGTTGGGGATCTTGGGAGTGGATGAGCCGAAAGAAATGACAGGCGGGGATTTGCGCGTGCCCATTAAGAATTAGAACTAACGTGCCCGCATTCCGAGTTGGCTAGCTGCATCGACTATTTTGATTTCTGTGCGCTTAGCGTAGGGAGAGACGCGGAAGTGCTCAGTAAGTACGGGCGGTTAAGGCACCCAGCGCACAATATTGTGATTGTTATCGTAAATTGACAAATAACCAATGCTGGCATATGCTTAGGCATATGCGAGATCAGTTCAAGTCGTCTGAGCGCCGCGTCAAGATTTTCAAAAACGGCCGGAACCGAGCTGTGCGAATCCCGCGCGAATTCGAGTTCTCAGGCGATGAGGCCATTATGCGCAAAGATGGCGACCGGCTCATTATCGAGCCCACCGCGACAAAATCGCTGCTGGAGTTGCTGGCTTCTCTGCAACCGCTCGACGAAGATTTTGCTCCAATCCACGATTCACCACCGGAACCGGTCGACCTGTGATGCGGTACCTGCTTGATACGAATATCATCTCTGACCTGATTCGAAATCCGCAGGGAAATGTTTCAAAACGCATAGCTAAGGTTGGCGCATCTCAAATGTGTACCAGCATCATTGTTGCTGCTGAATTGCGGTACGGAGCGGAGAAGCGTGGCGCGGTATCGCTGTCGGAGCGGCTCGAAGCAGTGCTTGAACGACTAGAAGTTCTGCCTTTCGCAGCACCGGCCGACACGACCTATGCTTTCCTCCGTGCCAAGCTTGAGAGATCGGGGGAACCAATCGGGGCCAACGACTTGCTCATCGCGGCGCATGCGCTTTGCCTGGGTTACGTCATTGTGACCGATAATGAACGGGAGTTTGGTCGAGTGGTCGGACTCAGATTAGAAAACTGGCTGAGGTAGGCGAAGCTAAATACCGAGTCAGCGCCTGTTAATCTTTTCCGTAGGCAGACTCATGGAACCGCGTCTCATCCTCATCAATTTGCTGATCAAGCTGGGCGTTGCGGCGGCCGTGTCAAGCACGCTCGTCCGTTCGAAGGAATTCAAGTCGTTACTGTTCCGCGAAGAAAGGAATTTCCGGCAAAAGTTTTACCTGGTTCTGTGGATGGCCCTGCCGATCATGGTCGGCGTGTGGATTCGTTTCTCTTCGCAAAGTTTTCTCGCTGGCGATTTGAGTTTCGAAACCGCGCTTTTGCTGGGCGTAATCGGCGGGCGCTGGGCTGGATCCCTCGGCGGCGCGTTATTGGGACTTCCCGAAATGCTGCATGGCGAATGGGCCGCGCTGCCTTTTCTAGTTCTCTCCGGTTTCGTTGCCGGCCAACTCCGGAGCATGGCCGCCGATAAGGACGATATCTGGTCGTTTTCTCCATTTATCGATCAAAGCATTTTTCGGCTGATCAAGCGCAACCTGCCGCGGCCAAGGCTATTCGATTGGCAAGTAATGTTTTTTACTACGGTCGTCGGACTGCGCTTTGTCGAAACCGAACTCGCGCGGTACCTTCCCGGTTCGATCTTCAGCCTCGAAAGTCCTGGCAATTGGTGGGTTTATGCCGCAATTTACGCCGCGTCGGTGACGGCGATTGGAATCGAGCTCAAGGTTTTTAACAGCGTTCGTATCCAGATCAAGCTGGAAGAGCAAGAGCGTTTGCTGCTGCACGCGCGCATGGAAGCGCTGCAGAACCAGATGAATCCCCACTTTCTGTTTAATACCTTGAATTCGATTTCATCTCTGGTCCGCTTTGATCCCGATACGGCACGCGACGTGATTTCCAAGCTGGCTACCATTCTCCGCCGCCTGCTCAGCAGCACGGATTCTTTCGTACCGCTGCGGGAAGAGCTCGAGTTTATCGACAACTATCTCGATATCGAAGTCGTTCGTTTTGGTCCCGATAAGCTGAAAGTAGTAAAGGAACTCGATCCGGGAACGCTCGACGTAATGGTGCCGAGCATGTTGCTGCAACCGCTAGTCGAAAATTCCATCAAGCACGGGCTGTCGTCGCTGCTTGAAGGCGGCAGCATCTACCTCCGCAGCCGGTTATCCGATTCGCGTCTGGTAATTGAAGTGGAGGATAACGGCGTCGGTATGGCCGCCACCCAGCCTAACGACTCGGCGAGCCTCCGTGGTACTGGTATCGGGATGGCAAACATTTCCGAGCGCCTGCAAATGCTCTATGGAAATACCGCCAGAATGACCATCGACAGCGGAGAAGGGAAGGGAACCTTGGTTCGCATTCGACTACCGTTGCTGCAAACTACTGGTGCGGTGCCGGAGGCATTTTACGAAGAGCGCTCCAGCACGCGCCGATAATACTCTTCATACTGCGGGACAATCTTGCTTGAGCAGAACCGAGCCTGCGCTACTCCACGCGCGGCTTTTGCCATGGTGTGAAGTTTGCTTTCGTCGTTGAGCAGCTCGATCGCATATCCTGCCATGGTCTCGACATCGCCCACATCGGCAAGATAGCCGCTTACGCCGTGTTCGATCACTTCTGGCACGCCGCCGGTTCGGGTTGCGATCGGAACCACTTCGCAGGCCATGGCCTCAAGAGCCGCGAGTCCGAAAGATTCAAGTTCGCTCGGCATCAGCAGAATGTCGGCGATACCCAGCTTGTCCTGCACCTGGTCCTGTTTGCCAAGAAAGTGCACATCCGCGTGGATTCCTTTCTGCACCGAGAGCCATTCCGCGACTGAGCGGTCGGGCCCGTCGCCAATTAGCAAGAGTTTTGACGGAATTTGCTTGTGCACGCGATCGAAGATCTCGATGACATCCGAAAGGCGCTTTACTGGACGAAAATTCGAAAGATGTACGAGCAATTTCTCACCGTTCAGCGCATATTCCTGGCGAAGCTGAGCAGCGTTTGGGTTTCTGACATAAAAGTCGCAATTCACCGAGTTGTAAATGACCTGAATTTCTTTTTTCACGTCGAACACACGCAGTGTGCGGTCGCGCAGGTAATTGGAAATGGCAGTCACACCGTCGCTCTGGTCAATCGAATAACGCGTGATCGGCAAATAAGAACGGTCGAGCCCTACCAGGGTGATATCTGTGCCGTGGAGGGTTGTCACGAAAGGCAGGCGGCGGCCGCGCGGGCCATCGCCCAGCATCTGCCGCGCCAGCAGCGCACTGACGGAGTGCGGAATCGCATAATGCACATGCAGCAGATCGAGATCATATAACTGCGCAACTTCCGCCATCCTCGTGGCCAGCGCCAAATCGTACGGCGGGTAATCGAACAAGGGGTAGCGTGAGACTTCAACCTCGTGATAGTGAATATTCGGTTCTTCGCCACGCAGACGAATCGGCTGGGCATAGGAGATGAAATGTATTTCATGCCCGCGCTGAGCGAGTTCGAGGCCAAGTTCAGTCGCTACGACGCCGCTGCCGCCGTAGGTGGGATAACACGTGATCCCGATTTTCATTCGCCGAGGTTCGCCTTTCCAGACGGTTTGGTAATTCGATGGCAGGAAATAGCCGAGGATGCACATTCTACTGGGCAGGCGTAAGGTTTTACGTCGGCCTTTCAAGCGACAGAATTTCTTGCGGCGGGCTACTCGGTTTTTAGCCCAGGTTTGATAATGCCCGGGTCGAGCTTATCCAGGTGCGCCTGGAAGCGCTTCTTTGAGTCGTCGGGCAGGCCGGTGAATTCGATCCCCATTCCCACGCCGGGATCGCGCGTGCGGACGGTTGCCGTCGTTGACATGCGCTCCTGATCCATCCAGAAATCCACCTTCAGCACAGTGGAAACGGCTAATGGCATTACGGTCTCAACATAACAACCATTGCCGCTTATGTCAGTAGCGTTGACCCGCATCGGCGTATTGACGCGCTCATCGCGAAATTCCAGAGGGAAGGAAATCTTGTGGCGCTGAAACCTTCTTCGATTATCGTGGGAAATTGTCGGCGCGTTGGAACGCATTTCCACCGGCAACTGCAAGAGCCAAGGACACTCCTGATCGACCACCAGCTGTACGCCGATCTGCACTTTCTTTAATCCTCCCGCTTCCATCACCCACACCACTTTGCAGCGGGCTTTCTTATTCTCGTACTGCACCCCGATGACATCGCCGATCTTCAGTTCATGTTCGAGGCCGCAAATGCAGGCTCCTGTGAGGCTGACATTTTGCGCGGTGGCGTTCTGATGAAAAGGCTGGTTGTCGGCCCCGATACCCCAGACACGTAGGCGCAGGTCCAAGGTCGCGCGCGGCGCCGCTCCAGCAGCAGGCATGTTCAAGTCCTCCAGCCTGACAACCATCAGCTAAAACTCAGCCAAATCATATCCTTGCCCAAGAGTTTTCTTAAGGTTACGAAGGTCACGTAAAAACTGATGAGTATACGGCTGGCTGCTTCAGCAATCCGGACGCTGCCAATAGGCTAGCTCCCAGTTAATTCCCGATAGGAGATAAGCTCGATTGCCTGCTGGGAAAGGATATCGCGCGCCTCGGGCATGGTCAGAACCCGCAATTCGATTTCTCGAGATTCGCGCAGCCTGGTTTTCGCGGATCTCAACTGATCATCGTTATAACCGGGATGGCAAACGAATTCCCATGTGCCCGCTGGAATGACTTTGGCAATCGCCCGGAACAGGGTTGTGTCGAGTGTACCTGTGACTTCAATGCCCAGGGTTCCGTCGGGTGTTCGAAAGCCTTCGCTTTCGGCGTTTTCGCGAAATCTGCCGGAGAAGTTGCGGAGAATTTTGACTTCTGCATATCGCGTCCACATACTCGGACGGCGCAGCAGTTCCCCCGATCTTAATGGTCGGCGCGGGCCGAAGGGGTTCCGGATGGCGCGGATACCGCACGCCCGCGCCGCGCGCAGCACTGGTTGCAGCACAGAAGGAAACAAGTGAACATGCTTGTGGCTATCGACATGCGACACCGAAATTCCGGCCGTTTGCAACCTGCGAATTTGGGCCGTGGTTTCAGCTTCGATTTCTGCTGCGCTCAAACGTCTCGTGAAAGCGCGTGCCGCGAACGATTTCAGGCTATCGCTGAATCGGGGTGCTCCAGATTGCGACGAAGCGAGAGAAGGTAATTGGGCGGCATCAAGAACGGGTTCTCCGTCGATCAGCACGATGTGGCAACCTATGCTCAGGCGCGGCACGGTCTTCGACAAGACCAGGGCATCGTCAAAGGCGCGGCCGGTTGCCATCAGTGTCGAGGAAGTCACAATTCCGCGCACATGCGCTTCGACGATCGCCCGGTTCACACCAGTGGTAAATCCAAAATCGTCGGCATTGATGATGAGACGCCGCACGCGCCAGTCTAGCAGCAAGAACGCGCAAAGAGACCAAGAGACATGTATAGCATGGTCGTAATCGCCCACAGTTATGTCGAGATCGTCGATGAATGTCTTAACTGTTCAGAAAACAACCACCGGCGTACACATTGACCGGTTTTTCGCACCTCGCGTAAACTCAGAAAAGAGCGCCGGGAGATGAAAATCTCTTCCTCCTGAAGCCGTGCCCGATTGCTGGCTGAGTTCCCGCAGTCGAAGCCACGTTCCCGCACTTACCC
>JASHNX010000274.1 GCA_030041415.1 Candidatus Sulfotelmatobacter sp. | reverse complement strand
CTACGCTGACACGCTGAGAAAGAGCCCCAGAATTCCGTGCCGAAGAATCCCAGTTCCGCCGCTCCACCAATCACCTACGCCGATGCCGGAGTGGATATTGATCGCGCCAATCGCACCAAGCAGCGCATCAGGTATCTTGCGCGCAAGACTTTTACGCGCGGTGTGCTGAGTGAGATTGGGGGGTTCGGCGGCCTGTTCGCTGTCGATAAGACGAAGTATTCCGACCCCGTGCTGGTTTCGAGCGTCGATGGCGTAGGTACGAAGTTGAAGGTCGCATTCGAAATGGGCCTCCATTCCACGGTGGGCGCGGATCTGGTCAACCATTGCGTTAACGATATCGCGGTGCAAGGTGCCGCGCCGCTTTTTTTTATGGATTATCTGGCGACCGGAAAGCTTGAACCTTCTATCGCGGAGAAAGTTGTTGAGGGTATTGCCGACGCCTGCAAGCACAACGGCTGTGCCTTGATCGGCGGCGAAACCGCCGAGATGCCCGGTTTTTATCCAGATGGTGAATACGATCTCGCCGGATTCATTGTTGGCGTGGTGGAACGTGACCGCGTGATCACGGGCAAAGATGTGCAGATCGGCGATGTCATACTCGGCCTGCCGTCGAACGGCCTGCACACCAACGGATACTCGCTCGCGCGGAAGCTTCTCTTTGAAGTTGCCCGCTACTCACTCGATGATTATGTGAATGAGATGAAGGGCAAAGTTGGGAACGAGTTAATGCGCACTCACAAGAGTTATTGGCCGGCATTGAGAAAACTAATCGACGCGCAATGCATTTCCGCGATGGCGCACATCACAGGCGGCGGCATCACGGAAAATCTGCCCCGCGTCTTGCCGCGAGGAACTGCAGCTTCCATCGATCTTGGCTCATGGCCAATACCACCTCTGTTTGAGCACCTGCGGGAACTGGGCAGCATTCCCCAAGACGAAATGTTGCGCACCTTCAATATGGGATTGGGCATGCTGCTGGTGATTCCTCTCGCTAAATTCAAGAAGGCGCAAAGCGTGCTCGAGCGGGTGAATGAAAAGGCTTACACAATCGGCAGGATCGTCAAGGGCGAGCGCAAGGTGATCTACAACTAGTTGCGATTGTTGATTGTCGATTGCTGACTTGCCCTTCTTTCCGACTCAGCAATCAACAATCAACAATGCATTCCCTCGGAATTCTCCTCTCCGGACGCGGTTCAAATTTCGTCGCCATCGCCGATAGCATTGACGCAGGCCGCATCGCAAACGCGCGCATTGGCGTTGTCATCTCAAATCGAGCCGATGCGCCTGGAATCGCCGTGGCGCGGCAACGCGGCTTGACTGCACTTGTGATTCCCTCGAAAGGAAAAACCCGAGCAGAACATGACCGAGAAATCGTTGCCGCTCTGAAGCAACATAATGTCGATCTGGTTTGCCTCGCCGGATACATGCGCCTGCTCTCGCCGTGGTTCGTGCAGCAGTTTCCGCGATGCATTCTCAACATTCATCCGTCGCTGCTTCCGGCGTTTCCCGGGCTCGAAGCGCAGGAGCAGGCTTTTGTTTACGGAGTAAAAGTCTCCGGCTGCACGGTTCACTTCGTCGACGAGGAACTTGACCACGGCCCGATCATTGTGCAGAAACCCGTACAGGTGTTTGAAAGCGACAGCGAACGCACTCTGGCGGAACGCATCCTCGAGCAGGAGCACATCGCTTACACCGAGGCGATAAACATTGTTCTGAGCGGAGAGTTTGAGATCACCGGACGCAGATTGCACCGCAAGTAATTTACGACGGCTCGGGTCTCGCAGGTTTGAGTGCTTTTTCTCTGGGTCTCTCGATTTTTCTTCCCATTTTCACGATCGGCAGCGAAACGCCATTGCCAAGTGGCGCTTCCTGCTTTTCGATCTTGACGTAGCCTTTTGCTTGATAGAACGGAACTCCGCTCAGAGTCGCTCCCATCTCAAGGCGAGTAAATCCAGCTTCCCATGCGGCTTTCTCGCAGGCATCCAGAATCATCGAGCCAACCCCCTGCCGCGCCCACTGCGGATGCACAAAGAATGCGCGTATCTTGGCCGCATCCCGGAATGGATCGAGCAACGAATCTTCACGCGCTAAGAACTGATCGCCGCCATAGAGGGTTTTGCGCTTGCTCCAGCCACCGCAGGCAACGATGATTGCCGCTTGCCCGCTGTCTTTTGAAACCTCGGCCACAAAATACGTGCCGTCGGCGATGAGTTGGCTATCGACACCGTAGACAGATTCCAATGCCGCTTCGATCTGCGCAGGCGTGTAGTCGTTTGCCTGCAACCCGCGCACAGAAGCCTCAATGACTTCGCGGAGGCGCGGAATGTCTGCTGTGCTCGCCTTACGAAGGTGAACGGGTCGTGGCACTCCGGAATTGTAGCTTGCAGCAACAGCAAGCAGGTTCCTGTTCGACTCCCTGGCATTGCTCAGTCGCTCAGGTCCGGCTCTCGCCGCTCCTTCGGAGCGACTCGGAATGACATCGTTTTGCTTCCCACCCTGACTTGCCCCTCCACATTCCTTATAATGTCTGTTCCCATGCCAACTTTTGCCCCGGTCGATGAGCAACTCACGTACTTGAAAAAGGGTGCTGCGGAAATTATTCGCGAAACCGATCTGCGTGCCAAGCTGGAGAAGTCACGCTCCACTGGCAAGCCGCTGCGCGTGAAGCTCGGCATGGACCCGACCGCTCCGGACCTTCACCTCGGCCACACGGTTGTATTGCGCAAGCTGAAACACTTTCAGGATCTGGGCCACACCGCGATTTTTCTCATCGGCGATTTCACTGGCATGATCGGCGATCCCACGGGCCGTTCGGTTACGCGCCCGCCGCTCACACGTGAGCAGATCGAACAAAACGCAGAAACCTACAAAACACAAGTATTCAAGATTCTCGATCCGGAAAAGACAGTTGTCGATTTCAATCGGCGCTGGTTCGGACCGATGAGCTCGGATGAGTTCGTGCGGCTCGCGGCGAAGTACACGGTTTCCCAACTTCTCGAGCGAGAGGACTTTCACAAGCGATTTCATGAAGAAAAACCGATCTCCGTGCACGAGTTGCTTTACCCGCTGGTCCAGGGCTACGACTCGGTTGCGCTCGAGGCAGATGTGGAACTCGGCGGCACTGACCAGAAATTCAATCTGCTCGTCGGCCGGGAACTGCAACGTAGCTACGGCCAGGAATCGCAGGTCGTGTTGATGACGCCGATTCTCGAGGGTCTTGATGGCGTGCAGAAAATGTCGAAGTCGCTGGGCAACGCGATCGGAATCCATGAGCCGCCGTTGGAAATGTACGGCAAGATCATGTCGATTTCCGACGAAATGATGTGGAGGTACTACGAGCTCCTCACCGATGTGCAAGTCGCCGAGATCGAGAAGATGAAGCGGGAAGCGCATCCCATGCAGGCGAAGAAAGATCTCGGGCGGAGGATCGCGGCCGATTTCCATTCGGCAGAAGCGGCGGCGAAAGCGGGAGAGGATTGGGCGAAGCAGTTTCAGAAAGATGAGGTGCCGGAAGAGGTAGAGGTTATCGAGGTTTCCCTGGAAAGTATACGGGCTGTTGAACGAGGTAGCGATGCAGGGGACTCCGGGGCAATTCTCATCAGAGTCGACAAATTACTTCGTCATGCCGGACTGGCTGCATCGAACACCGAAGCGTCGGGGAGGGTTAAGGAGGGTGCAGTCACGATAGATGGCAAAGACCTCGATCGCCGAGTCGTATGGGGGCATGCCCAACTCGGGGTCCCGTTTGTTCTTCGTGTAGGGAGGCGAATTAAAAAGGTAGTGATCGTCGGCTAATTGACGTAATGGCCTTGTAGGGACAGCCGGGGGCGGCTGTCCCTAAACAATTTGTTACAGCTCCAGCGGTGTTTCCGAAAGCGTTCTCCCGCACACCTGCACTCCTAAGCAGCTACAATTAATGGTCCGGGCATCCAACCCTTCGCGGAATGAAATTTACGTTTCTCATCGGTGCTGTGTTCCTGTTTTTGGTGAGCAATCCCGCCCCAGCGCAAGCTCCTGCGCAAAGTTCTTCCTCCTCAGCAGCGCCAACCGTTTCGGTGCCGTCCCAATCCCTCCCAGCCGGTGACCTGGCAAATGCACGCAAAGCGCGGGCGCTGCTGAATCAGGCAATCGAGGCCCTTGGCGGCCAGGCCTACCTGAATGTCCACGATATTGAAGAGGAAGGACGCACCTACAGCTTTTTTCACGGGCGCCCCAACAGCAACGGCGTCCTCTTCTGGCGCTTTGTCGAGGCTCCCGACAAGGAGCGGATCGAAGTCACCAAAGAGCGCGATGTCGCCTATTTGTACGTCGGCAACAAGGGCTGGGAATTGACCTACAAAGGCCCTCATTCGGTCGAGACCAAGGATCTCGAAGACTACCTGCGGCACCGCAAGTTCTCGCTTGAGAACATGCTGCATGTCTGGATTAACGATCCCGGGGTGGCGCTTTTCTACGACGGCACAGCCCTCGCCGGGGATGTCACGGCCGACCAGATCACGCTCATCAATTCGAAGAACGAAGCCGTGGACGTGTTTCTCGACACTGAGTCCCACCTGCCGATCAAAAAAAGCTACAAGTGGCGCGATCCGGTCGACCGCCAGCTAAATGTGGAAGAGGAACTTTACGACAACTTCCGCGTCGTCCAAGGCGTGAACACACCTTATGGCTTTACCCGGTTTTTTAACGGAGACATGCAAACCGAGCGCTTTGTCAACGCCGTTCATTACAACCAGCAACCCGACCAGGCCATGTTCGATCCCAATTCCAACTACAACCCCAACAAGCCTGAAAAGAAGAAATAGCGGACTGCGGCCAATGAACGACTGGCTGCAACAATCGAAGACATAACGCGAGTCCCTTATTAGTTAAAGATCAGACCCAGTAAGAGTGTCCTTTGATTACGCTGAGGTTTATCAGTTCCATCCGGGAGTGTTCGTAGGTGTGGCTTTTTTGCCACAGTCGGACTTCGTATCGTGGTTGTAATCTAGCCGATAACCGAGACATACATACGCCCTTCTTGACCCAGGAACAAACACTTCGTTCAGCCGTGGAGTGCAGTGGAATCGGGCTGCATAGCGGTGCGCCGGTCTCGATGCGCATTGCTCCGGCCCCGCCCGGCACCGGCATTGTCTTTCGCCGTGTCGATCTCGACGGGTTTGAAGTTGAGGCTTGCAGCCGCAACGTGGCTCGCGTGAGCTATGCCACAAGCCTGATGAAAAAGGGCGTCTTCATCTCCACAACCGAGCATCTGCTCTCGTCGTTCGTTGGCGCCGGGATCGACAATGCCATCGTCGAGCTGGACAACCTGGAACTGCCGATTCTCGACGGCAGCGCGTTGCCTTTCGTGCAGATGATCCAGAAGGCAGGAATCCGCAGGCAGCGGCGTCCCCGGAAATACTTGAAGATCCTTCGCGAAATGGAACTGCGCGAAGGCAACAAATTCATTGCCGTACAACCCGCCGACAACTACTCGGTTTCCTATTCCATCAATTTTCCTCACCCGCTCATCGGCAAGGAGACGCTTCGCGTCGAGCTTTCGAATGGCAGCTACCTGCGAAACATCGCACCTGCCCGTACCTTCGGCTCACGCGAGGACGAAAAGGCCATGCGCAATATGGGGCTGATCCGCGGGGCTTCACGCGAAAATTGTATTGTCCTGACACGCGATGGAATCGAAAACGGCCCCCTGCGCTTCCCGGACGAATTCGTCCGGCACAAGATTCTTGATCTGGTCGGCGACCTGGCGCTGCTGGGAAAGCCGATCCTCGGCAAAGTTGTGGCGGACCGGGCGGGGCATGCCATGCATACCGCTATGGTTTCGCGCATTCTGCGCGACAAGACGCTCTGGAAGGAAGTCACGCTGCCCGAGGAAGAGCGCCACAGCGCCACTGCCTATGGCGCGCAGGTCGCAGCCGGATCGAACGTCTGAGATTCGCCGGATTCAAGCCGGACCAATCTGCTCGCTTTTGAGAACCTTACGCGCATCCGCCCGGCACTCGGGGTGCTCCCTAAGCAATCTCTCCAATTCAGCGCGAGTCTGGCGAACCAGCGCGGCGGCGAACCGCTTGGCCGATTTCTGACGCTCTGCTGAGAGATCTTTCACGCGCATATTCAGCAGAGGAATATCCTGCTCAAACCACAGCAATGTTTTCTGCATGCGGTTGATTCGGTAGGAGGGGGAAAGCATGGCTGGAGTCTCCGTACCTCTTTAGCTTGCCATCCCCAACGTTCGAAGCTAGTGTCAAAGTGAATACCGCTCAGGAACCAACCAGGCCAGAGAAAATTGCGGTGTTATTGTAAATGGAATTTTTTGGCTGGCTTGACCGGCTGGCTCTACTGGACAGATTCGGGACCGGCGAGCTTGTTCAACGGCCCAACCGTTTTCTCCATCTGCTCGTTGAGCCAATGTTCGAGCAGCTCGCGCGAACTCTGGGAAAGGTTCACAAAGCGCAATCCGGCATTCCCTCGAGCGTCGCACCAAGCCATGTGGGCTTCCATCTCAAGAGCTGCTTTGCTCCCGGGCAATGAGAATTGCAGGCGGGCATCGCCATTCTTGGGCAGCGCGTTTCCCACCACGATCGCCATTCCGCCCTCGCTGATGTTCGTACTTTTAGCCTTATATGGCTGGTCCCGCAGGATGACCATAACCGGCATCTCGACCGGCTGCCGATAGTAGCGGCGGCGCTCCCGTTCCATAAAATTGAGTGCCGCGTGAAAGCAACGCGACGCGTTCAGGCCGGTGACGGGCTTCTGCAAAACGAAGTTGATCCCCATGCCGAAGACCTGCTGCGTGGTGGTCTTCCTGCCGTTTAGTACCGCAAAGGCGATCGAACTTCGATTGCTGGGAGTCTCGCGGAGCCCCTGCAACACCTCGAAACCGCCTTTTACATCATCGCAGTCGACTATTACGGCATCGAATTTCTCTGTGTTGAGAATCTGGCTCGCCTTCTTGGCCTCCTGGCAGACTTCGACCTGAATGGAGAGCTTTTCCAGCGTTGGGCACAGGACTCGCACCATGTCCACGTCCTGGCTTAAGAGCAGGGATTCCAACGTCATACGCAGATTGTAGGTCCCTCCCAAAGGTTTCGAAAGTAACTAAGGTATTAGGAACGCTTTTGGATCAGGGAGAATTTTTTGTTGGGAAACGAATGGGAAAGCCTGAAACTAGCAACGACACCATGCATAGTGCGTATCTTTCCCTCGGCTCCAATGTCGGAAATCGCGAAGCGCAATTGAGGCAGGCGGTCTCGCGGCTAGAAACCGTTGGCCGCGTGCGGAGGGTTTCGTCCTTCTACGAAACCGAACCGGTGGAATTTACCGAGCAGCCGTGGTTTCTGAATTGCGCGGTTGCATTGGAGATGAGCGTGACGCCGCAAGAGCTGATGAAGTCGATTTTGCAGATTGAGGAGAAAATGGGGCGGCGGAGGGTGCAGAAAAAAGGTCCCAGGGAGATCGACATCGATATTTTGTTGTTTGGCGACGAGGTGGTGGAGTCGGAGGAGTTGACGGTACCGCATCCGGCGATGGCGCAACGGCGTTTTGTGCTGGATCCGCTGGCTGAGATTGCGCCGGATGTGAGACATCCAACGATCGGGAAAACGGTGCAGGAATTATTGCGCGAGCTGCCTGAAGGGCAGGCGGTAAGGAAGTTACAAGCCACTGCAATTCCTTACGCATCGGCGAAGTAGTGACGCTTGGTCACGGCACGATAATCCGGCTGCCGGATTCCTGCGGCGTCAATACTGCGGACTGCTTTTCGGGAAACTGGGCCTGCAGAAAGTCAATGAAGGCGCGAGATTTCGGGCGTCCTGAAGTGCGGGAATACGCTAGCCGTAGCAGGAATACCAGTGATTTCAACACGTCGCCATCCCGCAAAGTCGAATATCCCAGTTGTTTCTGCTCGGCCTCACGATACTGTTTCACCATTTCCTCGACGTGCTGAGCGACGGCATGTTGCGCGCGCGCGGGCAGCGGCTGCTCGTAGTGCAATCCGGAATTGACGAGGCGCTCGTAGCTCGTGCACATCGCGGTCAGCGCGGCGGTCAGATCGCGATCGTTCAAGCTGCGGTCCGCTCGCGCGGCTTTTGCCAGCGCATAACTCAATCCCATCAGCAAATGTTCGCGCTCGTAGGTGAACTGCTCGGAGATTTCGACTTGCGGAAAGAGCGCGGCGCGGTCGATCTGGTTGCCGTTCTGACCAACGGAACGCACCTTTTCATGCTCTCGCGCCTGCTG
This sequence comes from Candidatus Sulfotelmatobacter sp., assembly GCA_030041415.1. GTDB lineage: Bacteria > Acidobacteriota > Terriglobia > Terriglobales > Acidobacteriaceae > Sulfotelmatobacter. Next base: position 1,426 of record JASHNX010000274.1, on the reverse strand, counting down.
TAAATACGGGCATTCACTCGGGCAGTCAAGCGTGACTTCGCGCTGCTCGCCGCAGCATTGCGCGCAGATACGTCCGTGTACCGCGGGGCAGAAACGTTTTTCTTTACGAAGTTCGCAGATCGGGCAGGCCAATCGAAGCTCCCTTTCCATCATTATGGCATTTCGCGTCGGAATTACGCGCCGGGCTGGACGGGGTACTTCGAGCCAGCTGTGCTTCCGGTTGAGCCTGCCGCGATCGATTGGGCGCGGTTTTTCGGGCCATTTTGAAACTGAGATGACGAATTAGCTTGTAATAATGCCCTTTTTCCGCTACAAGATGGCTAGAACCCGCGTAAAATAAGGGTGTTTTCCACAGGGGCGCTGATATACCATCAGGGCCGCTGGTAATAATTCAAATCCATAACCCAGGAGGAACCATGGCAACAGGTTTAACCAAGACTCAACTCGTCCGTCATCTGGCGGAGAAAACTGAAATTCCCAACAAGACCGCGGCGGCATTTCTCGAAGAGCTGGCCGACGTAGCCGTCAAAGAAACCAAGAAGAATGGCGTCTTCGTTGTGCCCGGCCTCGGCCGTTTGGTGAAAGCACACCGCAAGGCCCGCATCGGACGCAATCCGCAGACCGGCGAGCCGATCCAGATCAAGGCCAAGACCGTGGTGAAGTTCCGCGTGGCCAAGGCCGCGAAGGACGCGATCGCGCCGAAGAAGTAGTTTGCCCACGAACTGCGGAGAGCGGTTTGTGGTAAAGATTGAAGAGGCCGGCTTTCGGGCCGGCCTTTTGATTTTGTGAGCAAGCGCACGAGTTTATCTCGGTGGATATTTCGACTGCAAACGATGAAGATGAACTGGATTGTCATAGGAATTGGAGACATCTCGGCTCGCCGCGTTATTCCCGCGATTCAAAGCGAGTCGCGCAGCAAACTGTATGGCCTCGTGACGCGCGATCCCGCAAAAGCGGCAAATTACGGCGTCAAGACTTGGACGAATCTGGATGAGGCGCTGGCAGATTCCGCGATTGATGTGGTCTACGTTTCGACGCCAGTGTTCCTGCACGGGCCACAAACGATTCAATCGCTTCGCGCCGGCAAGCACGTGATGTGCGAAAAGCCGACGGCCATGAGTGAAGCCGAGGCGCGCCAGATGGTACGAACAGCCGAAGAATGCAAGCGAGTTTTTGGCGTTGCGTATTATCGGCGCGCGTACCCAAAAGTTCAGCGCGCCAAGCGACTTCTGGAAGCTGGAGCAATCGGCAAGCCTGTCCTGGCCGAACTGACCTGTCACGGATGGTTCGACGGTAAAGCCTACGATGGAGACGATCGTGGTCGGCATTGGTTAGTTGATCCGGCTAAGGCTGGAGGCGGGCCGCTCTATGACATCGCGTCGCATCGCATCGACGTGCTGAATTATTTTTTTGGTGAGCCGCAACG
>JASHNX010000026.1 GCA_030041415.1 Candidatus Sulfotelmatobacter sp. | reverse complement strand
AGACGGCATCGCCAAATTCCGCAAATTTATGGAGGAAGCCGCCGATCTCGTCGTCGGCTACGGCGGCTCGATTTCCGGCGAGCACGGCGACGGCCAAGCCCGCGGCGAGCTTCTTCCCAAAATGTTCGGCCCCGAATTAATGCAAGCCTTCCGCGAATTCAAATCCGTGTGGGATCCCGCATGGAAGATGAATCCCGGCAAGCTGATTGGTTTGCCTGCAAAGACGCCCAACAAGCTCGACGAAAATCTTCGCCTCGGACCAGATTATTCTTCGTGGCAGCCTGAAACCCATTTCAAGTTCGCCGACGATCACGGCAGTCTCTCGGAAGCCACACTACGCTGCGTTGGGGTCGGAAAGTGCCGCCGCGACGAAGGCGGCGTCATGTGCCCCAGCTACCGCGTCACTCGCGACGAAGAACACTCCACGCGCGGCCGCGCCCACCTCCTCTGGGAAATGACCCAAAGCCCGCACCGCGACGATGCCATCATCCGCGATGGATGGCGCAGCGAAGACGTCAAACAATCCCTCGATCTCTGTCTCGCCTGCAAAGGATGCAAAAGCGATTGCCCCGTCGGTGTCGACCTCGCGACTTACAAGTCCGAATTTCTTTCTCACTATTACGAAGGACGTTTGCGCCCTTCCAGCGCTTATCTTTTCGGGAACATTGATCTCTTTGCCCGCGTCGCCTCGCGTGCTCCCGGTCTCGCGAATCTCGCATCGCAGGTTCCGATTCTCCGCGACCTCTCAAAACTCATCGCCGGAATGCCGCTCGAACGAGCAATCCCCGCCTTCGCTCCGGAAACGTTCAAGTCCTGGTTCCGTCGGAGAAGCCGAACTAAACATGTGGGGACAGCCGCCCCCGGTTGTCCGGCGGAGCGAGGCTCCGCACGTCGAGACGCAAACGCCCTTCCAGAAAACAAACCTCCGGTTCTTCTTTGGCCTGACACCTTTAACAACCATTTCCATCCCCACACCGCCAAAGCCGCCGTTGAAGTCCTCGAAACTGCCGGCTTCCGCGTCACCGTTCCCCGAGCCAATCTCTGCTGCGGACGGCCTTTGTACGATCACGGTATGCTCGATCGCGCCAAATCCCTTCTGCTGCAAATTCTCGACGAACTCTTTCCGGAAATCGAAGCCGGCATCCCCATCGTCGGCCTCGAACCCAGTTGCGTCGCCGTCTTCCGCGACGAGCTCCTCAACCTTTTCCCGAACGACGAACGCGCGCATGCTCTCTCGCGACAAACGTTTCTGCTAAGTGAATTTCTGGAAAAATACGCTCCGGACTTCCCGATCCCGCAACTCAACCGTCGCGCTCTTCTCCACGGCCATTGCCATCACAAATCCATCATGAGGATGACCGCCGAGGAATCCCTCCTGCGCCGCGTCGGCATCGACTTCACCGCCCCCGCTCCCGGATGCTGCGGCATGGCCGGCTCGTTCGGATTCGAGCGCGATAAATATGAAATCTCCCAAGCCATTGGCGAGCTCGAGCTTCTTCCCGCGGTCCGCCGCGCTCCCGCCGACTGGCTCATCATAGCCGATGGTTTCAGCTGCCGTGAGCAGATCGCGCAATCCACGCCCCGCCATGCGATGCACCTGGCCGAAGTACTGGAAATGGCGCTAAACAGCGAAGGTCCGGCTGCCGATCACTATCCTGAATCGGCCAGTGTCGGTCGCCGGCAAGACGAAGTCGCACGGTCCATGGGACGGACTGCCGCAGGCTGTGTGGCGCTCGCCGCGGGTGTGGGCTTCTTGTGGAAAATATTCAGAAGTCATTGAGTACGCAGCATTTAGCGCCAAATTGCATCTTTCAGCCGTAGCTTTGCCCTCGCCACTTCGCCATTATTCTGCAACAATATTTAGCGAGTCCGGCGTGCCGGGATTCTGCATTGCCTTCGACGGAACCATGGATCTGCAAACTACAATCGCCGCCCCCGCAATCGGAAAGGTCCCCGCCGAAGCCCTGCCCGCGCTGGTGGCAACCAAGCCGCCGCATGCACCTCTGTGCGGCGCGCTATCGGTGCTGATCCAGTTCGACGTCTGCGAAGAAATCCGCCTTGACCAGCTACGCCAGATCCTTGGTGCCCGCACAGCCGACGCTAGTTTCAAGCACTCAGCGCCCGGCTACGTACGCTACCAGCGGCCTCCGGTCGAGGAAGCTCTTGAGCCGATCGTGCTCGAAAGCGGCGAGCGCCTGCAAGGCGACATCAAGTATTTCGACTACGGCGTGGTGAGCGTGATTTTCGAGTTGCCATTTTCCGGCGACTGGGATCAACTCGTGCAGCTTTCCAGCCGCTGGGTCTGGGATACGAACTTCGAAAGTCTTGCCGCCCGCATCGTCAAAAAGAAGCTCGAACGCGCCTCGCCCGCTCTGGTCAAGCCCTACGCCGGCGAATGGCTGAAAGAGGACTATTTCATCTTTCACCTGCGCGAGATTGCTGGTTCTCCCTCGGCCAACGATCTTCTCGTCTCACAGGGCGACCGCATCTCCCAGGTTGTTCGCGGCGAATCCCAGCCGCTTTCCGATGGCGAACGGCAGGAGATTCTGCAGTCGCGGATCTCCTATTACCCCAACGATCTGGCCGTGATCGGATGGAATGCCGCCTTCATTTATGACACCCCTGCCGGCG
>JASHNX010000273.1 GCA_030041415.1 Candidatus Sulfotelmatobacter sp. | reverse complement strand
TCTCGCTTCCTCAGCTCAATTGAGTTCCCCACCGGGCAGCCAGGCAGTTCCCGCCGCATAAGCCTTCAAAGTCGAAGTTGTCTCATTATCGTGATCGCTAGTGTCATCATCTCTTGGCATCATCCTGAGCGAAAACCGTTCTTCCCGCTTTAGCCAAGGATGGCCTTCCCTTCAGAACTTTGCGTTAAGATCTCCGCCAGTTCACGTCTTCAATCTGTGCCTGATGACCATTCTCGTGTTCGCATGTAAACTGTTGGCGCTTATCTCATGCCCACGTTCGCCGCGGTCGATATCGGTTCGAATTCCGTCCGCCTGAAAATTGCCCGCCTTACCCGTGGCCGCCTTCGCCCCATTCACGAAGACCGCGAAGTTACGCGCCTTGGCGAGGGTGTGTTCCGTTCCGGATTTCTCACTCCCGAATCGATGGCTGACACCGTCAAGGTGCTGCGCCGCTTCCACCGCACCACGCAACAAGTAGTCACCGATACGGTCCGCGTCGTTGCCACCAGCGCTTTACGCGATGCACATAATTCGCAGGCGTTCATGGAATGGGTTCGCTCCGCAACCGGCTGGAAGGTTGAGGTTATCTCCGGCCTGGAGGAAGCGCGGCTGATTCATCTCGGATTGATTTCCACTCTCCGTATCGGCGGTTCTCCCACCTTGATGATCGATCTCGGCGGCGGCAGTTGCGAGCTTACCGTTTCCACGCGCGGGCATATTCGCGACACAGTGAGTTTGCCGCTTGGTGCAGTCCGCCTTACCGACGAATTCGTGCGGCACGATCCGCCCCGCAAGGGCGAACTCAAGCGCTTGCACGGGTTCGTCACTCGTGAAGTCAACCGCAACTCGGCTCGCATTTCCGCGGCTCACATCAAGAACGTGATTGCAACTTCAGGCACCGCGGATGCGCTGGCCACGGTCGCCACGCACTTGCGAAAAGCTCGAACCCGCCAGCGGTCGTTCGTTTCGCGCGCGGAAATGGCCCGTATCGCCAAGCGGCTCTCGCGTCTGACCCTCGCCCAGCGCCGCGAAATTCAAGGTATCGGCCTGCGGCGGGCAGAGATTATCATCGCCGGTGCAGTCGTCTATCACGAATTGCTCGAGCGCTTCAATCTCAAAGGGTTCCGCTATTCCCCGCTGGGATTGCGCGATGGCCTGCTGGCGCAGATGGCTGCCGATCACGACCGCAGTACGCGTTCTGGAAAGCAAATCGAATCCGAACGCTGGGAATCAATCACCAAAGCCGTGACGCACTATCGCGTGGAAATGAAGCATGCGCTCGATGTCCGGGCATCGGCCATGCTTCTGTTCTCGGCCCTGCGATCCGTTCACGGGCTTCCACCAGAATTTCGAGAGTGGCTGTCGGCCGCTGCCATGCTCTATGAAGTCGGAGACTACATCAATCGCAATGGCCATCACCGGCACACGTATTACATCATTTCCAACTCGGAGATCCTTGGCTACACTCCCCAGCAGCGCCGCATCATCGCGGCCATCGCGCGCTATCTCGGCAAATCGCGGCCGGTAATGGAGGAAGCTCCTATGAAAGACATTGACCCCGCCGATCGCAGTGGCGTGCAGAAGGCGATTCTTCTGCTTCGCCTGGCGCGCGCCCTGAATCTTGGACGCAGCCGCGCGGTTGAAAAAGTGCGGGTAAGCCATCGCGGAGCCGAAGTCCGCCTCACCCTCGTTCCCCGCCGCCGCATGGGAGTGGATCTGGAATTGTGGGCAATCGAAAACGACGCCGCCTACTTCCGGGAGGTGTTCGGCCGCGAACTCTCGACCGCCGCGGCGTAAAGCGTTCTCAGCACTTTCGGCGTGAGACACCAGTGCAGTGTTCCCTGGTTGCGCCGCATCTCGACTCTGGCCAACGCTCCTTTTTTCAGATCGATCCCCGCTTCTGATCCGGAGCCGCTGATCACCGTTCCCACAAACTGACTCAGGCTCGGGTTATGGCCGACAACCATGATCGATTCCTGCGAAGCATATTTCTCCAGCAGATTGCGGAAGTCGGCGAAAGTCGCCTCTGGCCGCAGAGCAGCTTCCATCTGCAACTTGCCTTCGTAGCCCATCTCGTTGCCTACCAGGGAGGCCGTCTGCGTGCAACGCTTCAGGGGGCTCGAAATAATCACGTCCACCTGAACGGCCATTGCTGCGAGCGCCCGCCCAACGTAACCGCACTGCTCGATGCCCTCTTTGTCGAGTGGCCGCTTTTCATCTTTTTTCGGATTGACGAAATGCTCACCGGCACTGGCGTGGCGCAGAAAGTAAATAATCATGCAGCGTTATCGTTCCCTTCCTGCCGGTACTCTGTGCTTCGCGGCGGCCGGTTGCGGGATCGGCAAGGCCGCCTGTTTGCCTTCCGCAATGCCGATGAGGAAATCCTGCGAGCAGAACGCGGCCGCGCCTATGGGCGGCTTGCGATTGCGCTTCCCGTGTACTGGTTGCCAGGCTCGAATATAAGTAGCATCGCTGAGAAGAATACGGGCTTTGCGGTTATCCGCCAGGTAAGCATCGAGAATTTCCCGGTGCACTCGCTCGCGCAAAAATTCGTCCCGCAACGGCACCAGCACCTCGACACGCTCATAAAGATTGCGAGGCATCCAGTCGGCGCTGCCAATGTAAATTTCTTCCTCGCCTCCATTGGCGAAATAGTAAATCCGGCTGTGCTCAAGAAATCGTCCGACGATGCTGCGCACCTTGATACGGTCGCTCAGTCCGCGCACGCCCGGCCGCAGAGCGCAAATCCCGCGAACAATGAGGTCGATTTCTACTCCCGCTTGCGACGCGCGATACAAGGCCTGAACCACATTCTTATCCAGCAACGCATTCATCTTGGCGATGATTCTCGCCTCGCGTCCCTGGCGCGCGTGCTCCGCTTCGCGATCGATCAATGCAATCACTTTCTCCGCCAGATCAAGAGGAGCAACCAGCAGTGGGTCATAGCTGGGATTTTCTGCATAAGCGGTAAGAAAACTGAAGACATCGTGCACCGCACGAGTAATCTCTGGATTCGCCGTGAATAGGCTGAGATCTGTGTAAATTCGTGCTGTTGCCGCGTTGTAATTGCCGGTGCCGATGTGCGCATAACTTCGCGGCACTCCATCAGGATCGCGCCGCACCAGCAGCGATAGCTTGCAATGTGTCTTCAGCCCAACCAGCCCGTGAAACACCTGGACACCGGCGTCTTCCAGGTCGCGCGCCCACCGGATGTTGTGGTCTTCGTCGAAGCGGGCTTTCAATTCCACCACCGCCGTCACTTCCTTCCGCGACGCCGCGTCAATTAGCGATGGAACAATCAGTGAATGCTCGTTGGTTCGGTAAAGCGTTTGCTTGATCGAAAGAACTTGATCGTCTTCTGCCGCCGACTCGATAAACGAAACCACGGCATCATAAGAATCGTAAGGATGGTGCAGCAAAATATCGTGCCGCCGTAGCTCCTCAAATAAATCCTGCGACTTCGCCGTAAGCCGCAACTCCCGCGGAGTAAACGGACGGTATTTCAGATCGGCTCGCGGCGTCTGGTCGTAAACATTGAACAGCCGCGAAAGATTCACCGGTCCGTTCACAGGAAACACCTGCCACGGGTCGAGCTCAAAAACCGTTCGCAGGCGCTCGATAATCTCCGGGTCAGCGTCCGCCTCGATCTCCATGCGCACCGCGTCGCCTTTGCGCCGGTTATGCAACTCCGCGCGCACAGATTCCAGAAGATTGCGCGCTTCTTCCTCCTGCAGGTAAAGATTGCTGTTGCGCGTTACGCGGAACGGGGCCGACGAAACGATGTCGTACCCCTGATACATGTTGTGCGCGTGATAAGCGACAAGGTCCGCGAGAAAGATGAAATCGGTGGTGCTCTCCGAAGGCAATCGCACCAGCCGCGGTAAAGCCCGCGGCACGGAAACCACTCCCGTGTAAGTGATCGCCGATCGCCGCCGGCGTCGCAATAGCAACCCCAGGCAGAGAGCCTTATTGATGACCCGCGGAAAGGGATGCGACGGATCTACCGTCACCGGCGTGAGTAGTGGATCCAATTCCTTTTCGCAATATTCGTCAACAAACCGGCGCGCCTCTGCATCCAGTTCGTGCAAGCCCAGTACCCGAATTCCCTGCTCGGCCATCGCCGGACGAAGCGTGTTCCAGCACTCATACTGGTCGTCCACAAATTCGTGCGTCTGGCGGGCGAGCAGATCGCGCTTCTGATCAAGGGTTAACCCATCTGGGCCGGCCTCGTTGTAGCCGTCCTCGATCTGCTGCATCATGCCGGCGATGCGAATTTCGAAAAATTCATCCAGATTGCTCGCCGAGATAGCCAGAAACTTCAGCCGTTCCAAAAGCGGGTTCCCCTGGTCTTGCGCCTCCTCGAGCACACGCCGGTTGAACGCGAGCCAGGACGTGTCGCGGTTGATGTAATAGTGAGGATTATCCAGTGAAATACGTGCCATTCCCGGAAGTCTTCTTACTTGATTTTGCGCCGCGACTGCGCGCGAAGCCTCTAAGTCATTCCAAAAAAAGATTCCAATTCAGGAAAGTTTTATGGATTATGAAGCCTGGCGGAGTACGACACTACAAGTATAAAACATCCGCTCCACCGACGTTGGGAGACGGGCAGATGGCGAATCAAGCTGAACAATCAGAAACCGCGCAAGACCCTAATTGATCGTCTTGACTACCTGTTGCTCCTTTTGGGCAACACTGGCGGGCAGCGACGCGTACGAAAGAGCCGTCGTCATCTTCTGCCCCTCGGTCAGCATCCAGTTGAGGAAATCGTTAATGATTTTGGCTTTCGCGGAATCTTTTGAATGCTGTGGAATCAAGAGCCACGTGAAGCTTGAAATCGGATACGCACCCTTCCCGGGCGCGTCGGTGATTGAAACCCGGAAATCCGCCGGCATCTTCGGCACCGATGCGGCCGCCGCTGTAACTCCCTCCAGAGATGCCTTCAGGAATACGCCCGCGGAGTTTCTCACGCTACCGAACGTGATGTTGTTTTGCAACGCGTAAATCAATTCCACGTAACCAATCGATCCCTGCAACTGCCGGATTGAGCCCGCCACGCCTTCATTTCCCTTTCCGCCCAATCCGATCGGCCATTTCACCGATGTATTGCTGCCCACCTGGCTCTTCCAGTCCGCGCTGACCTTTGAAAGATAGTCGGTCCAAATGAAGGTTGTCCCGCTGCCATCCGAGCGGTGAATCACGACGATGTCTTTGTCTGGAAGACTCACGCCCGGGTTGACGCTGGTGAGCGCCTTGTCATTCCACTTGGTAATCTTTCCTAGAAAAATATTAGCCAGCGCTTCGGGCGTAAACTTTACTTCCCCGGTCACTCCCGGAATGTTGTAGGCAGGCACCACCGCTCCCAGCACGCTGGGAAGGTTCAGGACCTTGGTTTGCAACTTGCCTTCCGCCTCCGCCAGTTGTGCCTCGGTCATCGGCATGTCGCTCGCGCCGAAATCCACCGTGCCTTCTGTGACCTGGCGAATTCCGCCGCCGCTGCCGATCGACTGATAGTTAATTTGAATATCGGGATGCAGCGTGTGGTATTCGCTGAACCATTTCGAATAAATCGGATACGGGAAGGTGGCGCCCGCTGCGTTGAGCGTTGTTTGCGCCGTTAATTCGAGAGTTGTAAGAAGACAGAAAAGAAGAGCGCACAAACCTACCAGCGTGCCTTTGCGCATCACCTGATCATTCCTCCGAGTTTTGATTGCGAATCGATGAATATACCCCGTTTGTACCAGCTTTCACCGGACGCAATATTACAGGAGGGTTACAAACAAGTGAATTTCTAATGAACACGACAGCAAAGGCTGGGGTTAGCCGATTAAAGCGCTGACTTGAAGCGGAGGATCTCGCGCGGAAAAAGCGTATGGCCCGGAAACTCGGTGCGTAGCGATTCCAGTATTGCCAAATTACTTACCTTATCTTTATCACGCTCGTATGCGATCGCCAGAAGAATGCGGGCAAAGGGCTTATATCGAGGGGCGCCCAGCCGCAGGTCCCGCCACGGCGAGGCACAACACTGTTACCATAGCCACGCTTGCCATCGGGCCACGCTGCATCGTGTTCGCCATGCGTATGAACTCAATTGTCCCTTGGTTGCTGATGCCTGCAACCGGTGGCGCGGCAACGCATCTGTAAGATTCTACGGGCTCGTGGCAACTTGTCCTGAAATTCGGGCGGCGGTATCCCTTATACGATCGAAATTATTTCCCGGCCGCAGGAAAAGAAATTTTATGAGCAATTCATCCTCGCGCTTCGCACCCGGCTGGCCGGGAATCCCCCCACGGTGGACTTCCAGCGCCAAAACCGGCATCGGAACGGCCTTAAACCAACACAGCAAAGTCTGGTTCACAATAAGTCACGGAATCGTCAACGAAATTTACTACCCCCGTGTCGATCAGGCATGCACTCGCGATATGGGTTTTATGGTTACTGATGGCCACTCCTTTTTTTCCGAGGAAAAACGCCACTGTTCCTTCGAAAACAAGCCGTACATACCTGGCACCTCGGCGTATTTGCTGACCAACACCGAAAACAGTGGGCGCTATCGCATTCATAAAGAAGTTCTCGCGGATCCTTACCGCGACGTAGTCCTGCAAAAGATCCGCTTCGAACCGCTGCAAGGTTCGCTCGCCGATTACCATCTCTATGTCCTGCTCTCGCCTCATCTCGCGAACTGTGGCAACGGCAATACCGGCTGGGTCGGCGATTACAAAGGCGTGCCCATGTTTCTCGCGGAGCACAAGAGCACCGCCTTGGCGTTGGGAAGCTCCACGCCTTGGAAAAAGATGTCGGTAGGATTCGTGGGCCACTCCGACGGATGGCAGGACGTTTCTGCGCACTTTCAGATGGAATGGCAATATCAGCGCGCGGAAAACGGCAACATCGCCTGCACTGGTGAAATCGATCTTGCCGCCTGCAAAGGAGAATTCGTGCTGGCCCTCGGCTTCGGGGACATGTGGACGGAAGCCGGACAACAAGTCCGCTCGACCCTCCTTGAAGATTACACCGAACTTCGCGAGCACTACCTGATGCATTGGAACAACTGGCAGAATACTTTGCTCAAGCTCGACGACCCTCCCCGTGAAACTGATCTCTACCGTGCTTCTACTGCCGTCCTGCGGAGCCATGAATCCAAGGATTTTCTCGGCGGCATCATCGCCAGCCTGTCGATTCCATGGGGTTTTAACAAAGGCGACGAAGATCTCGGCGGCTATCACCTCGTCTGGCCCCGCGATCTTGTGGAAACCGCTGGCGCTCTGCTTGCTGCCGGAGCGGTGACCGACTCCGTTCGTGTTCTTCGTTATCTCGAAGCCACTCAGGAAGCCGCCGGCAACTGGTCGCAGAACCTGTGGCTCGATGGCCGCCCGTATTGGGGCGGCGTGCAGATGGACGAAACCGCATTCCCTATCCTGCTGCTCGATTTGCTCCGCCGTGAATCCGCTCCCGGCCTCGGCAAGCTCGAACGCTGGTGGCCGATGGTGCGCGGAGCAGCCGGTTTTCTGGTGCGCAACGGCCCGGTCACACCGCAGGATCGATGGGAAGAAGACGCGGGGTTTTCTCCCTTCACGCTCGCGGTCGAGATTTCCGCCTTGCTGGCCGCCGCGGAAATCGCCGAACTCACTGGCCATAGCGCCGTGGCCACGACAATGTACGACGTGGCTGACGCCTGGAACGACAGCATCGAGCGCTGGACCTACGCCACGGGCGGCGATCTAGCCGAGCAGATCGGCGTCGAAGGCTACTACGTGCGCATCGCTCCTCCGGAGACCGGCGGCGCAGCTTCGCCCACCCAGGGCTTTGTGCCCATTAAGAATCGCCCTCCCGGAACCGATGGCGACCGCGCCTTTCACATGATCAGTCCTGACTCGCTCGCGCTGGTACGATTCGGTTTGCGTGCCCCCGACGATCCTCGGATCCTGAATACGATTCGAGTCATCGATGCCCTGCTTAAGGTCCAATTGCCGCAAGGTCCCTGCTGGTATCGCTACAACGGCGATGGCTACGGCGAGCACAGCGACGGTTCGCCTTTTGATGGAACCGGAATTGGCCGTCCCTGGCCGCTTCTCACTGGCGAACGGGCTCACTATGAACTGGCAGCCGGCCGTCCCGAAGAAGCCGAACGCCTCCTCGCAACCATCGAAGGCTCCGCCATCGAGAATAGCCGGACGCTTCCTGAGCAGGTTTGGGATGCCAACGACATTCCGGCACGCGAGTTATTTCGTGGCAAACCTACCGGCTCCGCCTGCCCCCTGGTCTGGGCTCATGCCGAGTACATCAAGCTGCGTCGTTCGCTCCGCGATGGCAAAATCTTCGATCAGCCCCTCCAGACGGTCAAGCGTTATCAGGTCGATAAAGTCGCGCGCCGAACTTGCGGATGGAGATTCAATAACAAGATCCGCAGCATACCGCAGGGCCAGGTTTTGCGGTTGATGCTGCCCCATCCCGCAATGGTGCACTGGAGCGTAGATGGGTGGAAAACCACACGCGATAGCAACACAAACGACACGGGCTTGGGCATTTACCGCCTAGACTTACCGACCGCATCCCTGCCAGCTGGCAGCCAGATCGTGTTCACATTTCTTTGGCAGCAGGAAAATCGCTGGGAGGGGACGGATTACACCGTGGCAATTGACGGCAAACAGCCGGCGTGACCAAATTCTTGACGGCTTGATCACATCCGGGAAGCAGAGGGTCGCTCGCTCTCGTCATCATCTATGCATCAGTAGGCGGGCTGGTATAGAGAAGTTCCACCACTGTGCAATCGTCGCTCAAGGGGTTTCCTGCGCAGAATTCCGAAACCGCCGATAGGATTCCCTGCCACGTCGGGCTTTTCGCGGCAGCCGCTTCCAGTCGCGAGTCTTCGAAAAAGTCTCCCATGGCGTTTTCCGCTTCCGTCACACCGTCGGTCACGAGAATAAAGCGGTCGCCGGAGTTCAACTGGCAGGTGGCGCTTTCATAGGTTGCGTCCGCCAGCAATCCCACTGGCACGTTGCCATTTGCCGGGCGGATCACTTCTTTGCCGCACACCAGCAGCGGCTGCACGTGTCCGCAGTTGACGTATTCCAGTTCGCCGTCGCGGCGCAGTCGCGCCAGCAGCAAAGTGGCATATTTTTCGCCCATCAGCTTCTCGCTGAAGAACCGGTTGACCGCCGTGACCACGTCGAGCAGCGGCATGCCCGCTATCAGATGCGAATAAATCATTCCCTGCAAAGTGGAAGCGAGCAGGGCCGCAGAAACTCCCTTGCCGCTCACATCCGCCAGAACCACCGCCAGTCCTTCCTTTGTATTGACCGCGTCAAAGAAGTCTCCGCCGATATCGCGGCAAGGCAGATTTCTTCCGCCGACCCTGGCAAACGGAACCTCGGGAATTTTCACCTGCATCAGCCGCTGCTGAATGCTCGCGGCAATCGTGAGCTCCTGCTGATAGCGGCGGGATTCCTCTTCCGCCTGCACCAGCCGTGCATTCTCGATCAACTGCGCTGCTTCAGTCGCAATCGCCCGCACGACGTCGTGTCCCACACCGGAAAATTCTCGCGAAGCGAACCTCGAATCGATATACAGAACCCCCATAACTTCAGCCGAAGCGTGAGCCGGAGTTTGTTCGCGGCTCGCCTGCACCTGCCGCTTGCGCAGTGGAATGCATATCACCGTGCGCAGATCGTATGCGACGATGCTCTGCCGCGCCGCCGCATCCATCGAACTCCCGGTATCCGTGAGCAGGAATTCTTTATTCGAGCGCAGCGATTCCTCCAGCGCTGAGTGCGAGATCGTCTTATCGTCGAGCAAGGCTTCGCTTTTGTTGTTTCGTCCGGCAGCCAGCCTGAGATTGCCTTCCTCATCCTTCAGAAAGACGTAGCCTCGCTCCGCGCGCGTCAGTCGCAGGGTGACGTCCAGCATGGTCATGAGAATTTCATCGAGAACTCCGGCAGTATTCAGCTTGCGCGCCGCTTCCAGAAACAGTGTCAACTTTTCGAGATCGTTGGCCTCCTGCGAAATCTGGATTCCCGAAATCTGGCTTAGGAACTCGCGGGCTGTGTTCGAAGTCGCGTGCGCGGGATTGAAAATCGCGTAAGTCGAATCGCGCGCGCCGAACTCAAGCCGGTCGTTGCGCTCCAGTTTCTGCCGCTCAACCCGCTCTCCGTTGACGAAAGTTCCGTGTTTGCTGCCCTGGTCGACAATGTAGAAGCCGTCTGCTTCCAGCGCGATATAAGCGTGGTCGCGCGAAACCCGCGGATCGGCGATCACCAGATCTTTATCGACCTTCCGCCCCACGCTGAATGGAGTGCGGTTGAGCACAACATTTTTTTGCTCGTTGCCCTGCACCAGCACGAG
>JASHNX010000272.1 GCA_030041415.1 Candidatus Sulfotelmatobacter sp. | reverse complement strand
GCGCCAATCGCTTTGCGCACGCCAATTTCGCGCGTCCTTTCGGTTACGCTCACCAGCATGATGTTCATCACGCCGACCCCGCCGACCAACAGCCCCACGCTTGAGATGGCAAATACTCCCACAAACAACATGCCGGTAAGCTGATTCCACACATCGCTGATCGAATCGGAGGTCAGAACGGCAAAATTGTCGGGTTTGTCCGGAGGGACCTTACGCCTCCGCCGCAACAGTTCCCGAATCTCATCCATTGCTTTCGGCATATCGTCGTGAGATGTGGCCTTGGCGCTGACCCAGTGATCTTTGATTTCTGGGTGAAGCGTCCTGAAAGTTGTTAGTGGAAAAAAGATGCGGTTGTCGTTAGGGTCTTTGCCGCCGCCAAAAACCGACTTCAGCTTCTGCAAAGTTCCTATTACGGTAAACAAACGGCCATCGATGTTGATCTCCTTCCCCAGCGGATTCTCCATAGGGAAAAGCTCTTCGGCGGTGTCGTGGCCGAGAAGAATGACCGTCGCATGCCGCTCGTCGTCAACTTCGGTAAACCATCTTCCCAACGCCATGGGCAGATCGTAAACATCCTTCACGGACGCCGTGTCACCTTCGAGGATCGTGTTCTTGACCTTCCGATCTCCATATTTCACAGCGAACGTACCCACGCCGAGTTCGGGACGAAAGAAACGCAGCCCTGCCGAAGCGGCTTTCACATGCGGCAGCAACTTGACGGCTTCTTCGTCTTCGAAGGTCAGCTTCTTGCGCGTGCGCATTTCCTCGGTTGGCCTCGTAAACGTTAGGGGATCGAGATGATACACAAAGATTGTGTCCGAGCCGACGCTCGCGACTACATCACGCACGTTATCGTCGAGCCCACGTCCGATCGCCGAAACTCCAATCACCATCGCTACACCGATGACGATGCCCAGCACGGTCAGCGACGAACGCATCTTGTTGGTGCGGATCGTATCCGTCGCCATCTGCACGATCTCTGCGAATTCGTCTTTGTGGATCAACGCTGTGCCTACGTTTCAAACCGCAACGCCACAATTGGGTCCAGCTTCGCCGCTTTTCGCGCCGGATATACTCCAAAAAATACGCCTACGCTCGCCGATACGATCAGCCCTGCCGCGACCGCCCACATCTTGATCGCCGAGGGCATTCCAATCAATGCCGTCACGGTCAATGCGATCGCCACTCCGAACAACACCCCGAGAGCGCCACCCGTGAGAGCGAGGGTCACAGATTCGATCAAAAACTGCAGCAGCACATCTCCCCGCCGCGCTCCCAGAGCTTTGCGGATACCGATCTCCCGAGTTCGTTCCGTCACCGCGACCAGCATGATATTCATGATTACAATGCCGCCTACGACGAGCGAAATGCAGGCAATGCCGATCGTCGCAATAAAAAATGTCTGGCTGAAATCCTTCCAGATGCCGAGCAGGCTGGAGTTCGTTTCAATATCAAAACTGTCGTCCCCGCCGGGCCGGTCGTGACGGTGCGCGCGAAGCGCTGCCCGCGACTCATCGATCGCCTCCGCGAGCGCAACTCCCCCGCTGGCCGCTTTGCCGGCAATTCTAAGGCTGGAATGGTGCGTGCCATATTGCTTCAGGCAGGACGTAACCGGCATCAATACAAAGTTGTCGGCGCTTTGCCCAAGCGTCGACCCTTTCTTCTTCGCCACTCCGACTACGCGGTACGTCCATCCGTCGATTCGGACTTCTTTGTCAAGCGGATCGATCCCTTGCATGAGGTGCTCGACAATGTCATTTCCGATGACGACGACCGGCGAATGATTATTCACGTCTGTGTCATTTACCATTCTGCCGGAGCTTAAATCGATATCGAGGATCGTGGCATATCCGGGTGTGATACCGCGAACCATTGTGTCGCTGATTGACTGCTCGTTGTATTTCACGTGGCCAGTGGTATTGACCGATGAGACCGCGATTAAATCGCATTGGTGACATGCATCCGCCACGGCTTGATAGTCCTCCATCGTTAAATCTTTGCGTTTTTCTCCTTCCAGGTAGTGATCGACATTTGTAACCGCCGGAGAAACTTTAAAGATCAGGAATACATCAGCGCCCAGATTAAAAATTTTCTGCGCCACATAATCGTTGATGCCGGAAACAAACGTGACCACGGCGATCACTGCCGCCACTCCGATCACCACTCCCAGCAGAGTAAGCACCGACCGTAGCTTGTTTACCCAGAGCGACTGAAAAGCGATTCGGATGGCTTCAATAATGTGCATGAATTCAAGTTTCTCGCGCCGCAAACCGTGCGGCGAAGAAAAATCATAGACCGCCGCGCCGGTAAAGGGAAATGCCGCTGTGCCTGAAATCAGCGCTGAGCCTCGGACCGGCGTGCAGCAAGCATGAAATAGCCCTGGCGGCAACGACAAAGGTCGGCCCTCGGAGCGCATCGCATATAATTGATCAGTAGGCAGCTGGACCGGACGGTCGCCCCGTCCATTTTGGCAATCCCGGATTTTTCTAGAAGATCGGAGCGAGAACCATCTTCAGGAAAGGCGCGGGTCGCGAGAATGGGCGGGGAGGAAAGTCCGAACTCCACAGAGCGGTGTGCCGGATAACGTCCGGGAGGACGAGTTCAAGCTCGTTCGACGGAAAGTGCCACAGAAAACATACCGCCCCGCTCATTCTGGCAGGAGCACCTCGATCACAGGAGCTCTTGCGAGAATGGGCGGGGTAAGGGTGAAAAGGTGCGGTAAGAGCGCACCGCTGGCGCAGCAATGCGGCAGGCAGGGCAAACCCCACACGGAGCAAGACCAAATAGGGAGGAATCCCGCCCATTCTGGACGCCTCGGCGGTTTTCGTTGGAGCATTTTGACCATGAGTGCTCTCTCGGAACTGGCGGGGTCTCGAGGATGGGCGGGAACGTGCTGGCTCGGTGCGTCAAACCTTCGGGTAGGTCGCTAGAGCCGCGCAGCGATGCGCGGCCCAGAGGAATGACCGTCCCGCTGGAGCAATCCAGCGGACAGAATTCGGCTTACAGGTCCGGCTGCCCATTATGTCTGCCGCGCTATTCTCCAGCTGCGCATCTAAGACTCGTTCCGTGGTCAGAGACGAAGCGCCCGCTCAAGAACGCGATCGAGAACGTTCAGAACCATCACACCGTACAGGTTTTTGCCGCACTCGCGGCGACAGAACGCGCGGCACTTAGAAGCAGATTCTGAAACGAATGATGGCGAGGCATGCAAAGCTGACGTTCCAAGGCTTGAAATCTTTGCCGTTAGAGAATCTTCCATTGTCCAAGAACCTTTGGCTCAGAATTTGGTGTGCAATTCTCCGCCCACAGAAATCCCTCCAACCTGATCACGAGTAACGTTCACCGACCAGCGCTTGTTAATCTGGTAATCGCCTTGGACGACTTCCTGTCCGGGCTGAGACACGTCGGTAGAAAACGTGAAGAGAAAGTTCTTTGTCACCCGTTGTTGTATGGCAATGAGAGCCGAGGGATTTTGATTGTTCCCGCTGAGCAGCGGGTCAATCGA
>JASHNX010000271.1 GCA_030041415.1 Candidatus Sulfotelmatobacter sp. | reverse complement strand
GAAGTGCGTCCTGTTCGTCAGATCATGGAGGGCGAAACCCGAGTTCTGGGCAAAACGCGTGCAACTTTGCTCGCGGCATCGGCCTTGATCATTTTGACGGCGGCGTTGTGCGTGCTCTCTACTTTGATGGGATGGGTGTTCGACCGGCGACGGGATTTTGCCATCATGAAGGCGCTGGGAGCCTCCGATCGGTTGCTCAATGGATTTTTTGCGGCCGAGGCTGCCTCTCTGGGAGCAATCGGCGCATTGATCGGATTCGTTCTCGGGATCAGCATCGCAGCCTGGATTGGGCGAACCAATTTTCATGCTCCAGTGACTCCGCGCCTCAGCGTGCTTCCTTTTATTGTGGTGGGCAGTATGCTGGTAACGTTGCTTTCTGCAATCCTGCCTATCTCGTTATTGCGCCGCGTGCAGCCGGCGGTGATCTTAAGGGGCGAGTGAAATGATTCAGATAAAGGACGTTACCAAGCTCTACCCCGCCAAAGCGGGTAAAGACCCTGCTTCTCCCAGCGATGCGGAGAAGTCGGGCACGCCCGGCTCGAGTGGAAAAGACAATGGCGCGATTCACGCGCTCGATCACATTTCGCTTCACGTGACGAAGGGGGAATGGCTTTCCATCATGGGGCCGTCGGGATCGGGAAAATCGACGCTGGTCAATCTGATCGGGTGTCTCGACCGGCCGACTTCCGGCGAAATCTGGCTCGATGGCCAGAACGTGGCCGGCATTTCGTCAGCCGAATTGAATCGCGTACGCGCGGAGAAAATCGGCTTCATCTTTCAGCAGTTTCACTTGATTCCGTTTCTCACTGCAGTCGAGAACGTGATGCTGGCGCAGTATTTTCACAGCATGACCGATGAAAAAGAAGCGATCGAAGCGCTGACTCGCGTGGGGCTAGGCGACCGTGCCCATCACCTGCCATCGCAACTTTCCGGAGGCGAGCAACAGCGGGTGTGCATTGCGCGCGCGCTGATCAACGATCCGAAAATCATTCTGGCGGATGAGCCTACCGGCAATCTCGACGGGCTCAACGAGGAAATCGTGCTGCGGCTGCTGCGCGAGTTTCATCAGCAGGGACGAACCATCGTGATGGTCACGCACGATCCAGTAGTCGCGCGGCTGGCCGATCGCCGCATTGAATTTCATCATGGCAAAATCGCCTCGCAGGAAGTGTTTGCCATGGCGGATGATGAGCAGTTTGACGAGGTCCTGGAAGAATTGTGGGTCCTCGCCGAACACGGAGAGATTGCCGAGGTTGAGCGAATGGAAGTGCATGGGGCGCTGCCCGTGAGCCTCGCCGTCGAAAAGATGATGCAGATGGGGTTGGTAACTTCCGCGCCGCATCCGCCCACGATGCACGATCACAAGCCGTTCGTGAATCCCTGCCATGATGCACTCAAGCCGATGGGCGCCTCCACTGGCGACGGCACGCTGATCGTGGAACTTACGCCTCGCGGACGCGAGCGCGCCGGCAGCATCATTCGTCGCCACCGGCTCGCCGAGCGGCTATTCACCGACAGCTTGGCCATGGACAGCGAAACCGAGATCGAGCAGCAGGCCTGTAAGTTCGAGCACATTCTTTCGCCGGAAGCCACTGATAAGATTTGCGCTTTTCTTGGCCATCCCCGCACTTGTCCCCATGGAGCGCCCATTCCGCCGGGAGCGTGCTGCGGAAAAGAACCGGAGATGATGGCGAATGCTGCGCTCAATGCGACGCGGCAAAAGCAGGTTTAGTTTTTCTTCCATTCTTGCGATAAAGGAAATCCGTACGCTAGATTCCAATAGATGACATCGCGTCGTCCCACCATCGGCGTATTCGACTCTGGATTCGGCGGACTCACCGTACTTAAAGCGTTACTTGAAGTTATCCCAGACGCCGACTACCTCTACTTCGGCGACACGGCGCGGCTGCCGTACGGATCGAAGTCAGTGCAAACTGTGGCCCGCTACGCTGTAGAAGCAGCCCATTTTCTGGAAGGACACAAAGCCGAGCTTCTGGTGATTGCCTGCAATACCGCAACAGCCCTAGCTCTGGGTCAAATAACCAGCGCGGCTCACGTTCCGGTCGTTGGCGTGGTCGAGCCTGGCGCGGAAGCAGCGGCCTCCATCAGCAAGACCAGAAAGGTGGTCGTCATCGGCACCGAAGCTACGGTATGCAGCCACGCTTACCAGAAAGCCCTCGAAGCCCGTGGACTGCAGAGCCACGAAAAGGCGTGCCCTCTCCTCGTGCCACTCGTCGAAGAGGGATGGGTGGATCACTCTGTGACCGAACACGTAGCACGAATCTACTTGAATGAAGCATTTGCCGACGGATTTCGCGATGCCGACACGCTCGTTCTTGGCTGTACCCATTATCCTTTGCTCAAACCTTTGCTCCGGCGGGTAGCTCCGGCCCGCGTCAGCATCGTGGATTCGGCCGACTCTACGGCCCGCGCGGTGGCCGCGCGCTTGAGTAATTTACTGCAGCCGGTTGCGGGCGAGGAGCGCCGCGAAAGGGCAAGGCTTCGTTTTTTTGTCACCGATTCGGTAGAAAAATTTCAGCGGTTGGGGCAAGCCTTTCTCGGACGCCCGCTGGAAAATGTTCAGCACGTTGATCTAAAGGAATAGCTGCCAGCCGCGACACAGAATTCTGTTGGGCTCACCCTTCGACTATTGCACGCGTTGCAGCCGCGCGATCAGTTTCTGCGCCAGATTATCTTCTGACTCCGACCACAGAAGACGGGAGTTGGCGCCGCTTTGCTTTTCCACCTGGTTGGAGAATTCCACCAGCTTTGCGATGTTGTCGCGAATCTTGGCCTGGGTCTGGTCGTTGAGCGACGTATCTGGCTGCAGGAAATATGCATCGGAACCGAAATCCACCTCGATGTGGCCGGTTTGCTCGTAAGCCTTCTCGTC
>JASHNX010000270.1 GCA_030041415.1 Candidatus Sulfotelmatobacter sp. | reverse complement strand
GTGCTGCGCGGCGAGACGTATTTTCACGAGGGGAAAACGGCGGCATAAGGCGGGCCGTTGTTGTGGATACGAGGAGTGTGTCTTTGAGGATTAGCTTGCTGGAGACTTCCTCCGCGGCCACTTGATGCGCGAGGATCAGACGCGCAGGATCATAACTTCGGTGGATTTGATGAGAGCGGCGGCGGTCTGGCCGGGCTTGAGTTGCATCTCGCGGGCCGATCGCGCGGTGATGATGGAAGTGATGCGCTGGCCGCCGATGGAAATCACGATCTCCGCCATGAGACCGCTTATGCGAACTTCTTCCACTCTGCCTACCAATTGATTGCGCCCACTCAGGCGACGCACGCGCGGCTCACGATGACTTTCGTCTTTGTCGCGGGCGCGAAACAGGAGCCTATCAACCTCCCGCTGGGGGATGCGGTGATGGCCACCGGCCGTGCGGACGCTGCGAATCTTGCGCTTATAGATCCACTGCTTGATCGTCGGAAAGCTGATGCCTAGCTGCAGGGCGGCATCGCGGAGCTTCAGCAGGCCTTCGCTACTGGCTGCGGATTGGTTACTCGCCGGCATGGCAACGAATGCTAACGCTTGGCGAGAACCGGGTCAAACGCTGCCTCTCGCCGCCGCAGGAGTTCCAAACATTCCTTCTGATTTCATTTACCATAACCACATAAAACCGTACTGTTATGGACAATGGAATCGTATGTCATGTACACTCGCCAGTTCCTTCCCAACGATTGATTTTTCGAGGTTGAAATGCGCAAGGCTCACCTCTTTATCGCAGCAGCTGGATTTCTGCTTTCGATGTCTTCGAGCTTCGCTCAAGATAAGACTCCCGACCCCTGCACGAGCGGCCACGAGTTCGCCACCACCGATTGCACACTGACCTGGCACGGCATCACGGTTTACGGGGCGTATGACGTGGGCATTGGTTGGGTGAGTCACGGCTTGCCGGAGAACGGCTACAACTATGAGGGAGCGTCTCTGGTGAACCGGAACGGTTATCAACATCGATTCCTGATCGCGCCGAACAACTTGCAGCAGACGGGCCTGGGAATCAGGGGCAAGGAGGAATTTCGGCCCGGGTGGTCGGTTGTGTTCAACGCCTCCACGGGCATCAATCCGCAATCGGGGCTGCTTGCGAATGCGTCAGCCACGGACATCATTAATAACGGCCTTCCGAGAGCCAGCTATTCATACGCCATCGACGGCGCGCGAGCGGGCCAACCCTTCAATGACGAAATCTATGCCGGGATATCGTCCAAGATTTTTGGCACTGTGACCTTTGGCCGTCAGCGGGCTCTCGGCACCGACCTCATGCTGCTTTACGATCCGGCCGGGGGCAGCTACGCCTTTTCGTACATCGGATACAACGGAACGATGGCGGGCGGCGGCGATACTGAAGACAGCCGCTGGGACGACGCCGTGAAGTATCGCATCGCCTACGGCGTGGTCCATTTCGGCGCGATGTATAAGTTCGCGGATGGTTCAGGCGGCTGCTATTCGGCCGCAGCCGCGGCAGGCAATCCCTGGAACGCCTCCAACTGTACGCCGGAATACGCGCATAACAGCGCCTACGGATTCGACCTTGGAGGAACTTCCGGAAAATTCTCCGCCGACCTTGTCGCCCAACACTACAACGAGGCGATCAGCGTGTTGAACCCACTGCTCGGGCCTCAGAGCCTCAGTCCGGCGGGAGCGTATCAGTCGACCACAGACAGCATCGATACAACCCCCATCACCGGGAACAATGTGGTCGCAACCACCAACACCGTATATGGCATCGTGACCGACAACTATGGAGTCATATTCGCCGCGAAATACACGTGGGACCCGATCAAGTTTTTTGCTGGCTACGAATACATCTGGCAGAACAACCCGCACAACCCGTTGGGCGTCGGGGCCTCAGACCAGGGCGGCTACATCATGAGCGGAGTTGAAGACAACAACCTTGACACCCAAAAGCTGGTGAACATCTGGTGGATGGGAGCGAAGTATACCTACCAGAAAAAAACCGACTTCACTTTCTCCTGGTATCAGCAGCGGCAGAACGACTTCCGCCTTAACCCGAGCGTTTGCTCGGTCGCAAACGGTTTTCGCAGTTCCTGCGCGGGCACGCTGAACGAAGGATCGTTCTATGCGGATTATCACTTCACCAAGCGTTGGGACGGTTTTGCCGGGCTGGCATATTCCTGGGTGACGGGCGGCCTGGCCATCGCTATTCCTCACAAACCTGGCGTTCCTTATAACTACGATAACAACTGTGCTCCGACGGTAGGGACGCGGTTCGCGTTCTGAGGCTTGGAGGGATTCTGAGGGGAGAGGGGTTGGGCCGACCCATCCTGTCGAGAAAAACGCGACCCTTGAGCAGGCAAGGGTGGGGCAACCTGCGACAAAGGCTTCCGAGTTCTGTGGCTCTAAACTTTCAAGAAAATCTTCTTGCGCCACAAGAACCACAGCATGATCCAGCAGGTAAGCACCGCTCCCAGCGAATAGACCAACGAGGCGTTGGCCACACTCAAACCGGCTGCTTCTAAATACGATTGCGCCGCTTCGTGCCAACTCATTTTTGTGCCGTTTGCCCCGGTGGCGGTGAACGTATAGCCCGGACCGTAAATCAGCGAGTCAGCAACAAAGCCTGCGATCGCATTCATTCCGAAGACGAGGATGGGCATCGTCCATTTGCCGCGCCACAGCTTCGCCTCGGTTATCCAATAGAGCAGCGAGAGGAACAAGAGGCAGAAACCACCGCTGAACAGGACAAACGAACTCGTCCACAGGTTTTTATTAATCGGGAACCAGCGATTCCAGACCTCGCCGCTGAGCATTCCCAGAATTCCAAACGACACCATACCAACGATGATCCGGGATGTGCCTCGCTTTGATTTGAGCCAGTGGCCGGTCAGAACTCCGATCAGCGTCGTTCCGATTGCCGGAATCGTGTGAATGATTCCTTCGGGGTCTCGAGTCTGGTCGTAAAGATGGCCCATAAACAATTTTCGATCGAGCCATGCAGGCAGATTCTGCACCGGGTCCATGAAAGGGATGTCCGTGCCGGGAAGGCCAGCACCGGGCACCGGCACAAAGCGCAGCAGAGCCCAATAGCCAAAGAGACACCCGAACAGGGCCAGCAGTTGGCCGCGACGCCCGGTCCACAATTCCAGGATCGCAGCGAAAAAGTAGCAGAGCCCAATCCGTTGGGTGACGCCCTCCCAGCGCCAAGTGTGCACGTCCAGTCCGTAAATGGGCGAGGCGTTGACGAGCAATCCGATGGCAATAAGGATCAGGCTCCGCTTGAAGGCGTGCCAGAGAATTTGTTTGTTGGTCTCGCCGCGTCGCCGCCGGGCGTCGAACGAGTACACCATAGAAATTCCCACCAGAAAGAGAAAAGAAGGAAAGATGAAATCGGCGGGGGTCCAGCCGTTCCACTTGGCGTGCATGATGGGCCAGTAGGCGTTTTCGTCGCTTCCGGGGTTGTCGACGACGATCATGCCCGCGACCATGAGGCCGCGGTAGATATCGAGGCAAAGCAGGCGTCCAGGTCCGGCGCCGCCGGTGTGTGTGAAAGCTCTGGCTGGTTGAGCGTTGAGCTCCGTCGTTGACACGCGGCTACTATATCCGAGCCTCTAAGTGATGGCCAGCGCGAAGTCCGCGTGGTCCGCTAATTTCCCCTGTTAAGGGCCGTTTGGAAATTCAACTGTTGAACTTTCGTTCTCGCGGGCGTGTCTTTTGTTCGCCTCTCTCCGCCTAAACGCACTTTGGGCGGTTATACACCTCCGCCTACGAGCTTCTAACGCGGGCTGTTTCGCGATGCACTACCAATTCCCGCCCAATCACGGTGCATAGCGAGTGAAGACTAGGTCGGTGTCCTTGGCCTTCTGGTGGCACGGAAAGCAAGGCTTCATAAAATTTGCGTCGGCAGGTTTTCCGTCCTGGAAGTGACCGAACCCCCAGCCCCCGGTTGCGGCGAACTTGGTTGAGTCCTTGACCATGAACTGAATGTTTGTGGGGGCGCCGGGAACGAAAGATTGCACTTTGCCGAAGACCTTGTTGTTTTCGTCGGATGGAACGTAGCGGTAATGCAAAGCAGCGATGATTGACCCATCGGGGAACGGGAGCTTTTGTTCGCGATAGGCTTTGATCGCAATATCGTTGCCTAAAACGGCACCTAGACTATTGAGATTGCCGGCTTCGTGGGCCGATGAGACCCACTGCCAGTTACGGTACCCATTGGGGATTTCCGTAACGAAAGGGGCGGGCGCGCCGTCGGCGTGTCCCGGAGCTGGAGCGCTGAAAGCGACGAGGCTAACAATGGCGGCAATTGCGGCCACAGGGAACCTGAGGTATTTCATAGGGGGTCCTCTTTCCGATGTTCTGCGAGTTGAAAATCAGGGGCCCGGACTGCTCGATTCGATTCGTGATTGGGTTCGAAGCCTCGAAGATCGAGAGGCCATCCGTCTCGTAACACTGTAGGAGATTGGCTTCTTGATGTAAACAGAGGTTAGCACTCAGGAGTCTTCAGTTGCCGGCTAGTTGCGTACCCGCTGAAAACCTGCGGGTACAAACCACGGCGGTACCCACCCCTTCGAAAACCGAGCAGGGGCAGCCCGCGTAGCGCGAGGGTGAGGCGTCTTCTTTTGTCATGACGCAGGCCAAGACCAACCCGGGCCACTCCCCAGGACCATGGAATGATCCAGGGGTGGGCACGGCGACCAGCCACCCTGCCGCAAAGAACGCGACAAGGGTGGGGTGGGCAACCTGCCAGCCCGCGCTCATCCGCTCTCTTTTATTCGCCGACTGGACGTGCCGCAGAACCAGAAGAACTAACCTGCGACCCGGTCACCGTGATTTGCGTGTTGGCACAAGACAAATCTGCATCAGGGTTGTTCGGCGGTTGAAGAGTCGTAGCAGTCAATGTCGCCGTCAACTGTCCGTTCTCAAACGTGCCAGTACCCGAGAAGAGACATGTAAGACCGTACGCGATATTGGAAGACGATTCGACGGGATCGAGGTTTGTAACGTAGCCGCCTAGGTTGTCAAACCAAATGGCTAGAGCGACCGACTGCGAGGTGCCTGCAGGGACAGTCGTGAGTGGGGACGTTCCCCAGGCAATGGCGTATGGATTACCAGCCCACGAGTACATGCATGGTCCCACGGGATCTCCCGGTCCGTCATAAACCGCGGGCGCATAGCAGGTCGTCGTCCCCGTGCTGCCGGTCTGACCGTTCGTTACAGATAACGATCCGTAACTTTCATTGCTCAAGTAATTGGAGGTATCGGCTGCGGCGCAGAAATCGACGGTTCCCGCGCTGTTGGTAAAAGTTTCCGTGTCGCCGTCCACAGTAAATGCGCATGGGGCATTCGATGTCAGATCAGCGGAGAAGGTGACTGTCTGATTGCCGCTGCCGGCGGGAATGGGAACGGTAAAATTCCACTGTCCGCTGATGTTCGTCGCTACGCCAGTGCCGTTGTTATTGTTATTGCTATTGTTGTTGTTCGACGAACTAACACCGCTGCAGCCGACTTCGAAGGCCATGGCTGAAACCAAGACTAAGATTGTTACAAAGCGTTTCATTTTTTCTCCCTGTTTCCCTGAGTAGAGTTACCGGTTTTGAATCGGTTGACGGCCTTCACTTCGCGCCGTTCTTGTTTGGTTGTAGTGGTGGAAATAGTCGCCGTGTTAATGCGTGGAGCTGGTTTCGTACCCGCGACTGCGCCCCGGTCAGGTGACCGTCATAGGCAACCTGCCGGCAACAAAGTCGACGGAAGTACGGAACCCTTGGGGGAGATTGGGTTTTACGGCCTCGGCTTTATCTGCCGGCCGACGGGTCTTTGTTCATCACCGCCGCTGCAGTCGATCGAGACATGCTGCCCGATGTCT
Source organism: Candidatus Sulfotelmatobacter sp. (assembly GCA_030041415.1). GTDB lineage: Bacteria > Acidobacteriota > Terriglobia > Terriglobales > Acidobacteriaceae > Sulfotelmatobacter. Next base: position 3,399 of record JASHNX010000270.1, on the reverse strand, counting down.
TCCTCCGTCCCAAGCAATCCAATATTGGTGTCGTTGAAGGAAGCCCATACGGTGACACCGTCTTGACAGGCTTCGGGATAAGTGTCCGCCCCCATGCCAACGTTGTTGAAGTAGACAGTCATGGTGCCGCCGTTATCTTCTTCCCCGACGAAAGCGGGGTACTGGTTGAAGCTGAAGTTCACATTGGTTCCGGCGGCCGGAGGGTTCGTAATTGATGCATCAAAACTTCCCGATGCCGTGTTCGCTTCTGTGTTATAGACAATCTGAAAGCCGGAGACATTCAGCACCGGGCTGGCTGAGTTGCCTGAGTTGCCCGAGCCACCTGAGTTCGATGAGCTCGACCCGTTGCTTGAATTCGAAGAGGTTGAAGTTCCGGGCTGAGTATTGCAGCCAGCCAGGAATAGAATTGACGCAAGAGCAAGGAATCTCCTCATTGTTATTTTTCTCTCTTCAGTTGTGAGTTTGGTGTTCGCTTGCTGGGTCTCGGTTTCGCCTTTCTGGGAATTGCGACGACCGAGGTGACGATTGTGCCCTAAGCCGCCTAAAAAACCAGATGACCGGAGTAACTACCGGATGTAGTTGAGGGCAGCGGAGATCAAGCGGGGATTAGGCAGAGAACCGGTGGACGTGAGGCTTGCAAGTTCGACCGAAGGTCAATGAGCATAGCCGGGATTTATCACCAACTATCCTTCTTCGTATCTATGCTCAAACCCAATGCTAAATGCACTCCCGCGAGTCACACCGCAGCGTGCCGCCTGTCACTGAACGTTTCCTGATCGCCTGTAAGAATTTTGAGGTCAGTTACTCCCGTTGGTCTGTTGGTAGCCTCCACGACCCGGTAGCTGTCGGTACACCGCACTGCCACCCACCAGCCGGAACAATCAAGGAGAATTCCTATGAAAAAGTACGCCATCCTCCTGGGCACGATTTTGTTGGGGCTCGCTTCGGCGCTGAGTTACGCGCAAGCTCCGGTACCGTTCATCAACTTGCCGCTCGTTCCTGACGCAACGCCGCCAGGCGGGCCGGAGTTCACTCTCACGGTCAATGGCACGGGTTTTGTTTCCAACTCAGTGGTGAATTGGAATGGCGTGCCGCTGGCGACGCAATTCGTCAGCCAGGGACAGCTGACGGCGACGGTGCCAGCGGCGAATATTGCCACCGCGAGCACGGCCAATCTGACAGTGGTCAGTCCACCGCCTGGTGGCGGCACATCGAACGTCGCGTTCTTCGCGGTTACCGCCAGCACAGGAAAGTTGGGCTTCAGCTTGGCCCAATCGCCAACCACCGGTATCAGCCCCGTCTCAGTGGCGGTGGGCGACTTCAACGGGGACGGCAGGCTGGATCTGGCGGTGGCGAATGCGTGCGGGAGTGACCCAGCGTGCGCTTCCCAGGGCGCAGTTTCCATTCTGCTGGGCGATGGCACGGGAGTGTTCACGTTGGCCTCGTCTCCGGCTACGGGCTGGAGCCCGATTTCCGTAGCGGTGGGTGACTTCAACGGAGACGGCAAGCTGGACGTGGCGGTTCTGAATTCGTGCGGGAATGACCCAACGTGTTCGTCTGGAACGGTCTCAATTCTGCTGGGCGACGGCACAGGCAACTTCACGCTCTCCTCGTCGCCCGCCGTGGGTCCTCATCCCCGAGCAGTCGCAGCAGGTGACTTCAACGGGGACGGCAAGCTGGATCTGGCGGTCACCAATGGCATATGCGCCTATTGCCCCGGTTCGGTTTCCGTTCTATTGGGGGACGGCAAGGGCAATTTCGTTCTAGCTTCGTCTCCGACTGTAGGCTTTTTTCCCTATTCGGTGGCGGTTGGCGATTTTAACGGAGACGGCAAGCTGGATCTGGTGGTGGCGAACTACTGCGGAGGCGACTGGACTTGCCAGTCCGAGGGCACAGTTTCTGTCCTATTGGGGGACGGGACGGGCAACTTCTCCCTAGCTTCCTCACCAGTTGCTGGTCTCGCTCCGGACGCAGTGGCGATAGGCGATTTCAATGGGGGTGGTAATCTGGACCTGGCGGTCGCCGACTTCGGCGCCAATCCCTACTATACGTCTAATCTTTCCATCCTACTAGGGGAGGGCACGGGCAACTTCACTGGAGTTTCATCCCCCGGTGTGGGTGGATGCCCAGACTCGGTGGCAGCGGGTGACTTCAACGGTGACGACAAGCTGGATCTTGCAGTCGCCAACCAGTGTAGCGGCACGCTCTCTGTCCTGCTGGGGGACGGCACCGGTAACTTCGCCCCAGTCCCCACTCCACTCCCCCCCTCGGGCGGGATGTGGTCTGTGGCGGTGGGCGACTTCAACGGGGACGGCAGGCTGGACTTGGCAGCCGTCAGCCCCGGCAGCGACACCGTTTCCATCCTGCTGGCGGCGATCCCTCCAGTTTTGCTTGACCTTACCGAGGCTAGCTTTGGGACGACACTGGTCGGTACGAGCAGCAGTGCCCAGCCCGTCACCCTGGCCAACATAGGCGCTGGAACGCTCAACATCACCAGCATCGCCGCCAGCGCGAACTTCATTCAGAGAAATAACTGCGGCTCCAGCTTAGCCGCCGGGGCGCACTGCACCATCAGCGTGGGATTCCGGCCTGTAGGTGTCGGCACGCTCACCGGCACGATCACCATCACGGACAATGCTCCCAACAGCCCGCAAACAGTTTCGCTAAGTGGAGTCGGCACCGCCGTTACGCTCCTGCCATCGAGCGTGGCCTTCGGCGACCAGCTGGTCGGAACCACCAGCGCGCCGCAGACAGTGACCTTCACCAACTATGTAAACCACGGGTTGACCATTCAGGGCATTCGCATCGCGGGAGGCGCTGCCGGCTCATTCGCTCAGTCCAACACCTGTGTGAACAATATCCCCACAGGGGGCGACTGCACGATCAGCGTCACCTTCACGCCGAAGAGCACAGGAGCGAAGAACGGGACGCTTGAGGTGTACGACAACGGGGGCGCGAGTCCGCAAACTGTGGCGCTCAGCGGCAACGGAACGTAGGACCAGGTGCGAGAACAATCATCAATCAAAGGCTGCGCTCCTCGCGTGAGGGGCGTAGCCCTCTTCTGATGATTGACGTAGCCGGGCGATTACTTTCAAAACCCCGCGCGCGCGTGCAGCCCATTCGCGCGCGAGCGTCCCCGGCGCCACATCCTGACCCTGGCGGTTTGATTCTGCCGGGCGAAGTCCTTACACTTGGAAGTAGTTCCCGCTCGGCCAAGTGACATCCTGTGGAGGATTTCCTGAGATTGCGAGTGCGAAGTGCGTTTGCTGGACCGTTGCTCGCGGCCGCGCTGGCGGCGCTGTTGGGAGTGATGACGCCCCGGTGCGCAGGGCAGGGCCAGGGGGTGGAAAACGATCCCGAGCCTCCACGGAGCCAGCCGCAGCAAAGGCAGAAGCCGGC
>JASHNX010000269.1 GCA_030041415.1 Candidatus Sulfotelmatobacter sp. | reverse complement strand
TGAAGATAACTTTTCTTTACAGCTTCAATCGCTCGACGGAACTTTTTACTTCCTGTCGAAATCCGAAATTGAAAACATGCAGACTGATTCGCAATCGCTGATGCCTTCCGATTACGGCACGCGGCTGAACACGCATGAACTGAATGATGTAATCAGCTATCTGATCCGCGCAGCCGGCGGCACCGATGCAGCCGCTCAGAAAAAGGCCAACGAGCTTGAATACTAGACCCTCTGGCAAACAACCATGGATTTAGCATCACAATTTCACTTCCGAGGAAAAACTATGTTGTTGAACCGCAATCCTAAATTCCTCACATTCGTACTGGCCGCTTGGCTTGTACTTGAGCTGTTCGCTGCTCATCTCTCCGCGCAACAAGCACGACGCGACTTTTCTCTCGAAGCGGCATCGCCGCAATTCTGGGAGCTGATCGACCGCAATGCAAAGCTCAGTGTGGTTGGCACCGGCTTCGGCTTTACGGAAGGTCCGGTGTGGGATGAGACCGGATTTCTTTATGTCAGCGATGAAACCATCAACAAAATCTACAAGCTCTACCCGGACGGGCGAAAAGAAGAGGTCATCGCGCTTGGCGACCCCGATGGCAACACGTACGACAAACAGCACCGGCTCATCGATTGTGCCAGTGTTTTGCGTGCCGTGATCGAAGTAACTCCCGATGGAAAATACAGAATCCTGGCGGATCATTACCAGGGCAAGAAACTCAACACTCCGAACGACGTAGTCGTCGGCCCGGATGGTGCGCTGTACTTTACGGATCCAACGATGGACTTTGTGGCGGGCGCGGTACAGGAGATCCCCTTCCAGGGTGTCTACCGGCTCGATGGCAAAGGCGATTTGCGACTACTCACGAAGGATTTAACTCAGCCGAATGGACTGGCTTTTTCTCCAGACGGCAAGCGGTTTTACATCGACGATAGCGAGCAGAGAAACATTCGCGTTTATAACTTTGGCCCCGGCGGAACGTTGACAGATGGCCGCATCTTCGGCGAAGAACCCGGCGGAAAAAACGAGGGCGTTCCGGACGGTATGAAAGTCGACACCAAGGGCAATTTGTATGTCGTCGGGCCGAAAGGGATTTGGGTCTGGGATGCCAAAGGAAATCACCTTGGCACCATCGTTATGCCGGAACAACCCGCGAATCTGGCGTGGGGCGATAAAGATTACCGGACGCTCTACATCACCGCGACGACTTCCGTCTACCGGCTGGAAACTAAAGCGCGAGGCTTTGTTCCGTACCTCGAACATTAGAGACAACGGACACCCGCGTCGCGTACTGACCTGCTGTCAATGAGGAAGTGAGAAGCTGAAGACATCGCTTCCCGCAGCGATGGCTACGTACTGAACTCCGTTGACCTCATAGGTCATCGGAGAAGCGCGCAATCTCTGGCCTGTATTGAAGTGCCAGAGGTAACTGCCGCTCGCCGCTACCACCGCTTCGAGCGATCCCGAATCGTCGCCGAAAAACAGCACTCCGCCGGCGGTGGTCAGGATTCCACTCCACGAGTCGCCGTTGCCTACCTGCGGGTAATTCCAGACTACCTTTCCGTCCTTCAGGGAAAGCGCCAGCAAAATTTTCTTCGAGTGCTCATCGGGAGCAAGCTTGGTGCCGGTATTGTAATAAGTTTGTCCTTTAGCGAACGGTCCAGGTGCAGCAAAGAACAGATTGCAACTCTCAAGCGCCATCACATAGAAAAACTGCGTTTCGGGATCGTAAGACGGAGAAAACCAATTCGTGGCGCCGTCGATGCCCGGGCAGACGTAGGTTCCATCTGCGCTCGGGATTCTGCCAGCCAGAATGGGGCGACCGTTAGCATCCACACCCTTCGCCCAGTTCAGCTTCTCGACAAAGCTGGTGGCATACAGAAATTTGCCATTGGTGCGATCGAGGACATAAAAGAAGCCATTGCGGTTTGCCTGAGCCAGCAGTTGGCGCATGGCTCCGCCCTGTTCGACATCGATGAGTACGGGTGTTTCGGTGGCGTCGTAGTCGTAAAGATCGTGGGGAGTGAATTGAAAATACCATTTCAGCTCTCCACTGTCGGGATTGAGCGCGAGAACTGAATCCGTATAAATGTCATCGCCGGGTCGCGGATCGCCGACGAAGTCAGGAGCGGGGTTGCTGGTGGTCCAATACAGCGTGTTGAGTTCCGGATCGTACGTTCCGGGCATCCAGGTCGTACCGCCACCGTGGAGATACGCGTCACCCGGCCAACTCGACGATCCGGGTTCGCCCGGCCCGGGGATGGTCCAAAATTTCCATTTTATTTTTCCCGTCGTTACATCGTAGGCGGCCACAAATCCCCGCACGCCCGAATCGCCACCGGAAGTACCGACCACGACAGTATCTTTTACGATCAGAGGCGCGCTGGTGGCGCCATACTGCTTCGTCTTGTCGGCATACTCGACATCCCATCGCAGGCCTCCGGAGCGGGCATCGAGGCAAAGTAAATGAGCGTCATCGGTCTCGGTGTAAACGAAATGTTGCCACACGCCCACACCGCGGTTCTTGTGAGCCGCCGCATCATCGAGAAGTCCGGAACTCACCGGACGCTGGTAATGCCAGACCATTCGCCCAGTTCGAGCATCGAGTGCAAAAACGTCATTTGCCGAAGTGACGTACATCATGCCCTGAACCACGACAGGGGTCGCTTCCAGGCTGCGCGAGTTTGTAGCATGAAATGCCCACGCAGCCCGGAGCTTCGCAACGTTGCTGAGGTTAACTTGGCGCAAGCTGCTGTAACGCCGTCCGCTGTAGTCGCCGTTGTACGAGGTCCAGTTTGCACCAACAGGTTGGGCGAGCAAATCCTGGTCGCTGACGTCTGGAACGGAAGTAATAGCGGCCGCAACAGGAGACGACGCCTGCTGTGCTATGGAGCCTGGTGGGATGCACGCGATCAGAACGCTTGCGAACACACTCGCACGCGATCTCATCACCGGGCATCCTGAGATGCGACGGGCACTTCCTGCAAAGAACCGTAGTCCACGCCACGGTCATCTTCTACGTGAAGCGAAACGCGCGCAGGTTTTCCCGGCGCCGACACCTCCGAATCGAGCACAACTGCATCAGAGGGATCAACATCTGCCATCCTGAGGTTGCCGAGCGGCGAGCCGTGATCGTCGTAAAAGTGCGCCGCCAAATGCCCGGAAGAAAACACGCCAAAGGAACCGGAAAGCCTGACCTTACCGTTTTCCGCGAGAACAGCCTGCAGCGACCGAATCACGATGCCGGCATCTTGCACGCCGTGAAATTCGCTTCCGCTTCGCGTGGGGAGCCATTCCGTATCGAACTCACAACTTTCTCCGGAGCGCAGCCGGCACATGGGGCTATTTAGCTCGGCTTCCAGATAGGTAGGCGTCGCGTCGGCGTCGGAACTTAGAGAGGGAACTCCATCTTTGCTCAACCGCATTTCTGGTCCATTCGTCCAAAAAATAACAGAAGCTTTTCCGGGATACGGCTTGCTTTCATCGTATTCAAAGCGTTCCACCATGGCATATTTGCTTGCGCCGTCGACGACGGCCAACCAGCCATCGGTCGAATCCAGCCACAATTCCGCTGCCATGTGCACATAGTGAACCGTGAACAAGCCGTCGTCTCTCACTCCCACGGCAGAATTCTCTGCTGGACCAAAGCGAACATGGTAGCGGTTCAGGTAACTGCTCGATGGATTTGCCGGCGTGAATGTCCAGAAATCGCGGTTAAAGCCCGCGTCGGTTGGAGCATCGCCCGGAGAAGCCTTGCCCGTGTTGTATTGCGAGACGGATTGCATCGACCATTCCAGGGTATGTCCGGTTATGTTCTTCATCACAACGTGGAAGCGGATGTGTGGAGAATCCGCGTCGAGCCGAATCGTGCGCACGAATTGAATTCCAGTCTGAGGATCGGCTGGCCCGGTCAGCTCCACCTCGCACTGTTTTCCTTCCGAAATCTTTCGAAAGGAAAAATGACCGTCATCCAGCAAATCGGAGTCTCCAACCCAATGCCGTTCGTCGTCGTTTCCCTCCGGCAAAAGCCAGATTTTGTCGCCACCGTAGTTGAACCATTTTCCCGGCGTGGGGGGCAGGTACTGGCCAACAAGCTTAGGATTCACGAACAAATACGGGTGTCCAGCAAAAGTGACCTGCATCAATCTTCCGCCGTTCTGCGGAACCACGATCAACTGCAGCCAGTGGTTCGAAATCTGTTCCGCATGCCAACCCTTGTAATCCGCGGGCTCTACGCGACATGGTTGACTCTGGGGGTCCGCTTGAGCCGGCACCTTGACGGAGAGCAAAAGCGGTATACCCAAAAATATGAGAGCAAAGAAAACCAGACAGCGCATGCTGCTGGTTGCCTGAGAATGAAATTTCATGCTTCCTTTCAAAATATCGCACGGGGATTAAAAGCAGCACGTGGGCTATTTTCAAAATCCGAACATCCACTTTCACCAAACGAAATGAATCTCAATAAAACGAAAGATTTCGGTTTGCGTCAAGTACATTCTGTGATATACCCAGCCAAGTGGACGTTAACCCCGAGTAGGCCAAAACCAAGTTGAGGATTCTGCTCTTATTATTGCTGCTCTCGTCCGATCTGCTTGCTCAGGACTGGAAGGTCGACCCTTCGTGGCTGCATCGTTACGTGCCAAGCCTTGCCGATCAGAGCGTCGCTTCTTCGTCGCCTTGCCGATATAAACCGATTTTTGGCGAAGGAGATTCGGAAAATCGAATCATGCTAAGTGTGGCACGCTTTGGCGAAGCAACTGTCGAGGCTCACGCGAATTGCGAGAATACTCTTCTTAATCGCGAAGAGGAAATCTATTTTATTCTCGATGGCAACGGCGAACTTCATTACGGCGAGCAGACATACGCAATGCGGACAAACGATTTTACCTACCTGCCGCCCGGACTGAAGCACTCCATCAGCAACAGTTCGGATCAGGCGCTTCGCGTTCTGATCATGGGATTCAAGATTCCCCCGTCGACTTCAATCGGTGCGCCGTTGCCGAAACCGAAAATTGTCAATCTCGACGATGTGAAAGAACAACCAGTCGAAGGCCATCCGACGTCGGTTGTATACAAATTACTGCTCGGCCCGCGCAGCGGCACACGCGACGCCATCGACGACGCATACGTTATCGTCAGCTTCTTCTTGATGGATTTTGCGCCGGCAGGGACCAACTTTCCCCATCATCACCTGACCGAGGAAGAGATCTATCTTGTGCTGGATGGCGAAGGCGAGATGGTCGCGGGCAGCGGCATGGACGGCATTGAAGGACGACATCCTGCAAAGACTGGTGACGCCTACTATTTTCGCCCTAATTGCACAGTGGGCTTTTACAACCAGGACAAGCCGGGAGCAAAAGCCCATATCCTGGCGGTGCGATCGTGGGTTCCGTTGCCCAAAGAAGAGGATTAACTTGAATCTGCTGGCATAATTTGCGCACTCAGTCCGTGAATAAATAACAAAGGCTTTATCGAGGAGGAATCTTAATGCTTAGTCAGAATGCCAGCCGTCGATCGTTCGTGAAAATGTTGGCGGCCGCTCCGCTATTAAGTCAGATCGCAGTGCGAGAACTTTACGCGCAAGCGGCAACCGCCGTCGGCAAAGACGTTCACGAGAATATATTTACGCGGCTTGGCGTGAAGACCGTGATTAATTGCCGAGGCACCTGGACCTACTTGAGCGGATCCCTGGAATTTCCGGAAGTGCGGCAAGCGCAATTGGAGGCAGCCAATCACTTCGTCAATATGTTCGATCTGCAGCGCGGGGTTGGAAGGCGCCTTGCGGAATTGACCGGCGCCGAATCGGGCATCGTGACTTCAGGCGCGGCGGGCGCGATGGCGGCCGCTACGGCGGCATGCATCGCCGGAAACGACGATAAGAATATCTGGCAACTCCCCGACACAACAGGATTGAAGCACGAAGTCATCATGGTGGGAGGACGCAGTGCCTTTGATAGCGCGATCCGGTTGGTTGGAGCAAAACTCGTTCTCGTGTATTCGCCGGACGAACTCACCAACGCGATCAACGAGAACACGGCAATGATTTACACCACCGACCTCGACGACAAGCTGCAACAAGAACTCGCGATTGCCAAAGATCACAAAATTCCTATGTTGCTGGACGACGCCGCCGGCATCCCGCCCGCGAACAACGCGCGGCTCTATGCAAAGATGGGCATCGATCTCTATTGCTTCTCCGGTGGAAAAGGGCTCTCCGGGCCGCAGTGCAGCGGTTTGCTGCTCGGAAGAAAAGATTTGATCGAAGCTGCCCTCATGAATTGCAATCCGCGCGAGGGCGCCGTATGCCGGCCCATGAAGGTGGGCAAAGAAGAGATTATGGGCTGCCTCGCAGCTCTCGAGAAATGGCTTAGCATCGACGAGAAAAAGCTCTACGCCGAATGGAATGGTCGCGTCGATCGCATTCGGAAATTGGTAGATACCGTGCCCGGCGTGAAAACGGATATCTATATTCCCGATGATGGCAACCGCTACCCAACTCTTCGAGTTGAATGGGATCCGGATGCCTGGAAATTCAATGTTAGCGATTGCGTGGCCGAGTTGCGGTCTGGCAATCCGGTGATTGAAGTGCTTGGAAATGATAATCCGAGCCTCGTTAAGGCGGTTCGCGAGGGCAATCCCAATCCCAATCATAAAGAGCGAAAAGCGCCCAACCGCATCGAACTGGTTTCGATGACCATTAAGCCGGGCGAGGAAATTGTTGTCGGTCAGAGACTGCGCGCAGTTCTGAACGCCGCAAGGAAAAAGAATGCCGCATAAAAGATTGGAAAAGATACCTACATTGAAGGGACCCTGGTATCGCTCGCGACTTCAACAGTCGTTGGTTCTGATTCTGTTCTTCTTGCCAATTGCGGCTCGCGCACAAGTGCGCCCACCAACGCCGTCCGGGTCTTCGCCGCACGCGAATCCTTTCTATTCGCCTGCAGTAGATGCCGGAGATTACGTTTACATCTCTGGCCAGGGCCCTCACGCCGCAGACGGTGCTCCGCCTGCAACTTTCGCGGCACAGGTTCGTCAAGCGCTCGACAACATCAAGGCAATCGTTGAATCGGCCGGCCTGACGATGGATCACGTCGTCTATACACAGGTCTATCTGGAAGACATCGGCAAGTATGAAGAGATGAACAAAATCTTTGCCGAATACTTTCCGACAAATCCACCGGCACGCGCCGTGCTGGGCGTTGCCAAAGTTCCTGATCCGCCGATCGAGATCAACGCGGTTGCGGTCCGTGATCTGACCGGCCTGCGCGCCATCGCTCCGCCGAATTACGACCGGAGCGAGTCGGCTTCACCCGGAATTCTGACGCACGACCGGCTCTTCGTCTCTGGCATGAGCGGTCGCGATCCTGTAAGCGGCAAAGTTCCGGATGATCCTGCCGCACAGGTCGATCTCGCGCTCGACCGCATGCAGGAGGTTGTGAAGGCAGCGGGCCTCGAACTTGCCAACATGGTTTTCGTGAATCCTTATCTGACGTCCGCGATTCCAGGCCGCGTGATGAACCAGCACTACGCGCGTCGATTCGAATTTGGCAACACTCCAGCGCGCGCCACCATCGAGGTCACAAGCTTGCCCGGCGGCGCGCAGATTGAGTATACGGGCGTCGCGGTGCGTGACCTCAGCCAGAGAAGAGCAGTGCGCCCGAAGAACATGCCTCCCAGTCCAACTGCAAGTCCGTGCGTTTTCGCGGGAGACACGTTATATTGCTCCGCCAAAGATGGTTTCATTCCCGGGCCGCAAGGAGGCATTTATGCCACGACCACGCAGCATCAACTGCGGCAGACTATGCGCAATCAACTCGACAACCTCGAAGAAGCGGATATGAATTTCGATCAGGTCGTTTCGACTACCGTCTACCTGGACGATTTATCGGACGTTCATTCGTTCGATGATGTATATGCGCAGTATTTTGGTTCAGTCATGCCCTCGCGGTCTACCATCCAGCAGATCGCACCGACCGAACGCAAGTCAGATAAAGACGATCACTTTCCCGGGCTCGAGCAGGTTTCGCTGATTGCCGTGCGAAGCCGGAACAATCACTGACTCGTCAGCATTACGGGCAATATCAAGGCTGAGGGATGCAGCGCGTCATGCAGAACCGCGTTGGTTGCGGAGACGAAGTTACGCCCGAATCTGATTTCTTCCCCTGTATTGAGGTTGCGATCGAAGCGTGGGAAATTGCTGCTCGAAATCTCAAGCCGCAGCGTGTGCCCGCGCAGAAAAACATTGCTGGTCGCCCAGAGGTCCAGTGTGATTTCGTAGACCTGCCCTGGATTCATCAGTTCTGCATGTTCGGGCGAAGCGCGGTAACGCATGCGAAGAATTCCTTCGGTGAGATCTTGCGCAAAACCATCTGGCGCAACATCGACCAGCTTCCCCGTAAAGTCGGTGTCTATCGCTGAGGATTTCACGAACAAATCGACCGTGATCGGTCCAGTCGCCTCTAAGTCATGCGATAACGGCCCGATGGAGTAAATGAGCACGTCATCTCGATTTTCCACCGCACGCTGATCGCGCGGGCCCGGCTCCATGTGCTTCTCGTCGCAGCAGAGCGGACCGCCGATTGTGGGGGCAGGATTTGCCGGGTTGTAAACAAAGCTGTCCGCGGGTTCCGATTTCGGTGCCGAGGTCGAGAGCGACCCGTCTCCGCGCAATGAGTTCGCTTTACCCCCCGAATGCAGAAAATACTTCGTGAACTTCGCCTGCGGGGGCGGCCAATCGTCTTCTTGACGATATTCGTTCGCGCCCATCACGAACAGCTTCACGGGTTTGTCAGTGGAAAATTCATTCTGGATGCCTTTGAACAGAAAATCGTACCAATCGAGGATGACGCTGGTGTATCCGTTTTCTGTAGCGTGGGGGCCAAAATCGACATCGCCGATCCTACGGCCGAATCCCGCGTGGCCGCCAATCTCGATCAGCAAGTGTTGCTGAGTCCGCGCCGCTTCGGTTGCACCATATTTTTTTGCGCCCATATAATCGCGCAAAGTTCCAGCGTTAAAAATGTCGTACCAGCCGCCGACCTGCAACATCGGCACGGAGATTTTCGCAAAATGTTCTTCAATCGACCACTGCTTCCAATAATCGTCGTAATCCGGATGGGCTAACCAGTCGAGATAATAAGGTGCAAGCCTCTGCGTGAGCTGCGCGTTGGCAGGCAATTGTCCGAAATTAAAGACCGGATAGTCAATCAAGGGCAGAGTCGGAACGCCTACCAGCGCGTTCGTGTTTTCATCGATCAGGCGCATGAGCGTGTTCTGCGCCAGCTGAGAAGTCCAGTTCTGGTCGAACCATTGTTCGAAGGCTCCAGACTGATAAGTCCAGCCGTCGTGATAATTGCTGGCCGTCATGTTCGGTGCGATCGCCGTTAGATGCGGAGGCTGTGCGATCGCCGCCAGCATTTGCGTCGCGCCAACATAAGAAGCTCCCATCATTCCGACTTTTCCATTGCTGTAGGGAAGAGATGCTGCCCATTCGACCGCATCGTATCCGTCCGCCTGCTCGTGTCTGAATGGATACCACTCCCCTTCCGAGGTGTACCGTCCGCGAACATCCTGAATGATGACCACGTAACCGCGCGGGACCATCGTGAAAACCGGCGCAACCGTCCAGTCGACGCTCTTGTCATAAGGCGTGCGCATCAGGATGACTGGAAATTTCTCGGAAGACTTTGGGCGGTAAATGTCGGCGTGGAGCGTGACGCCGTCGCGCGTCTTCATGGGCACATCGCGTTGAATGATGATGTCAGTCGAAACGCCCGGTGGTAAAGCTTGTGCTTTCAGCGAATTTGGCAGGAAAAAGATAAAAGCGGGTACAAAGGTGAACACGCAGATCGAAGTCCTAAGACAAGCTCCCATCCTTCACGCCTCCTGCCATCGCCGCTAAGCATGCGCGCGATGGCTCATATCCTTGGTATTTTTCGCTGCGAAACAGCTTAATGGAACGTGCCCCACGAAGGGCAGCCACATCTTAACTCCAGCCTAAAGTCGCCGTAATGTATCCAATGCTGCTAGAGTGTGCCTGTCAATGCACGAATCGATCTAAAGAGTCGGCAGCAGAAGCAATACGAATAAAAATACGGCTGCAACGACACTCATTCGAGTCGCTCCTTGAAGCCTCACGGCCTTGCGGCCGCTTCTGCGGCGCCTGAGTCGGCAACTCGGGGGTGTGCTGGTTGCGAGTCTTCGCCAATCCATGCGAAAACGGCGCGCACGAGAAAGACGTTCAACAGAATCGAAATCAACGACGCCGCAATCACGGTGCTAAAAATCTCTTCGCCCACCAACCCCGATGCTCGCGCCACCTGCACAACCACGAACGAGAGTTCGCCGATCTGCGTCAAGCCGAAAGCAACCGCAACAGCGGTCTTGAACGGATAACCGAAGAGCAGAACCACAGAGCTCCAAACCAGAAATTTGCCCAGCACGATGAGCAGAAGCATCCATCCCAGGAGAGGAAGATGATGGAAGAGCACCCTCGGATCAATCAGACTTCCCAACGAAACAAAAAACAGCGCAACAAACGCGTCGCGAAGGGGAACAAGCTGGGTCTCTGCGTCATGAAGGTCAGGAAGGCTGCTGATGGAAACCCCGGCGAGAAACGCGCCCAGTGCCACTGAAAATCCCACGGCTTCCGCCAAAGCGGCCGTACTCAGGCAAATCGAGATCGCAACCAGCAGCAGAAGCTCAGAATTGCAGGTTCGCTTGATGTGGCGAAGGATCCGTGGAATGACTTTGATCGCCAGAAAAACCAGAGGAATCAGAAGCAACAAGGCCTTGCCCAGCACCCATGTTGCCATCAGCAAGCCACCGTTTTTCGAGTTGCCGAGCACCGGAATCACGACCGTCATACATATGACCGCGAGATCCTCCACGAGCGTGATGCTGATCATTACGCGCCCGTAGGTGGTGGCGAGTCTTCCCGAATCGTTCAGCAATCGCGCCAGCACCATCGTGCTGGCCACAGCAAGGGTCGCGCCGATGATCAGGCTTTCGGTCGAGCCCCAGCCCACAAGTTTTCCCAAGCCAAATGTAATCGCCAACATCAGTAAGATCCCGAGTGGAGCTCCTGCCAGCGCGATCCATTTCACACGCAGAAGTTCGGGAATGGAGAATTCAACGCCGATCGAAAACATGAGCAGGACGACACCAACTTCCGCGAATACTTCGAAATGATGAAGGTTCGAGAGATGAGGACCAGGAGTAAACGGGCTAATACCGATTCCGCCGAGCACGAAACCCAGAATCAACGGCAGACGAAGCCTCCATGCGAGCAGTCCGCCGGCCAGCGCCGCCACGAAAATATACGTCAGATCGCGAAAGATAATGGAGCTCGGTTCCACGTAATTGGCTCGTATGGTTAATGTGGATGCCGAAAACCAACACCCACATCCTCCATCAATCACAAAAAGAATTACACTCACATGACTGTACTACACGTCGCTACACGATCGAATAAAGAAGGTGTATTTTGTGATCTTGTTTTTCTTCGAGGTAGACAAATGAGTAGTCGTACTTCAGGCGTGGTGGGATGTGTGGTCCTTCTCTTCGTGTTTGTCATCGGCGGCTTACACATAGAGCCGGTCGAGGCGCAGGCTCAAACTTCATCTTCCCCGCAAGGTCATCAAATCCTTCACAGCTCACTCGAGACTGTCACCATCTTCAACCAAGAGCGTCACGTCGTCTATACCGCGGCCAGCCATTTCGAAGCGCCAAATTGGAGCCGCGACGGCGCGTATTTTCTCTTCAACAGCGAAGGTCACATTTTGAAACTGCCCGTTACCGGCGGAACTCCTACGATTGTTGACACCGGTTCCGCGATTGACTGCAACAACGACCATGGCATTTCACCTGATGGAAAGTGGCTGGCGATCAGCGACTCGTCGCAGTCCGATCGAGAATCGCGAGTGTCGGTTCTGCCGATTTCCGGCGGGGCTCCACGGCTGCTCACACCCAATGCGCCGTCATACTGGCACGGTTGGTCGCCGGACGGCAAGACGTTGGCTTTTGTCGGCGAGCGAAACGGTAATTTCGATATTTATACGATTCCGTTTGCAGGCGGCGAAGAAACGCGGCTCACTACTGCCGAAGGACTGGATGACGGACCGGAATACTCGCCGGATGGCAAATACATTTATTTCAATTCTGAGCGAACAGGCCACATGCAGATTTGGCGAATGCATGCCGATGGGACTTCGCAAGAGCAGATTACATTTGACGAATCAAACGACTGGTTCCCGCACTTCTCTCCTAACGGCGAATGGATGGTCTTCCTCTCGTATGCCAGCGATGTAAAAGGCCATCCGCCAAATAAAGACGTGCAGTTGCACCTGAGGAATATGCGCAGCGGAAAAATTACCGTGCTGCTGAAACTTTTTGGCGGGCAGGGGACCATCAACGTTCCTTCGTGGTCTCCGGATGGCAAGAAAATCGCCTTTGTGAGCTACCAGTTGCTGCCCGCGGACCAGGCTGGAATAAAATAACGCTGCAGCCAACGGCTCGCATCCCACTGCAATGTTGTCGAGCTCAATCGCGGTAAAGGAATCCACGTATCCATGCGCATTGGAGTGTTCACGCCCCTGTTATCGGATTTTCCGCTCAGCACAGTTCTAAAAAAACTGAAGGCTCTGCATATTGATACGGTTGAGCTTGGCACGGGCAACTATCCCGGCGACGCACACTGCAAACTTTCAATGCTCGAGAATGCTTCGGCCCTCGCCGAATTCCAGAACATTTTCAATGATCACGGCGCGACTATCAGCGCTCTAAGCTGTCATGGCAACCCCCTGCATCCCGATCGCACCCGCGCCGAGCACGATCGCGAGGTAAGCCGCAAGACGATTCTCCTGGCGGAGAAACTTGGCGTCCCGGTCGTCATTGATTTTTCCGGCTGCCCCGGTGATTCGCCACATGCGACGGCTCCCAATTGGGTAACGTGCCCGTGGCCTCCCGATTACCTGAAGGTTCTCGATTGGCAGTGGAGCGACGTAGTTGCACCCTATTGGATCGAGCATGCGAAATTCGCTGCCGATCACAGCGTGAAGGTCGCGATTGAAATGCATCCCGGTTTTGTCGTTTACAGCCCGGAGACCATGCTGAAATTGCGCTCCATCGCCGGACCAAACGTGGGTTGCAACTTCGATCCCAGTCATCTTTTCTGGCAGAACATCGACCCGATCACCGCGGTCCGTGTGCTCAAAGATGCCATCTTTCACGTTCATGCGAAAGACACGCAACTCTACGCGACGAATCTTTCACGCGCCGGAGTACTCGACACGAAACCCTATACGCAGGAGCGCGATCGTAGCTGGATCTTCCGGACTTGTGGATACGGCCACGGCGCCGAATGGTGGAGCGAATTCATCTCGACACTGCGCATGTTCGGCTACGATTCTGTACTATCCATTGAGCACGAAGACAGCCTGCTGTCCGCTGAAGAGGGGCTGACCAAAGCGGCGAATTTCCTGAACAATATCGTAATTCGGGACCAGGCGGGCGCCGCGTGGTGGACTTAAACTTTTTTAACCGAGAGATATACCGTCCGTAACTATGCTTTGAATTTCCCCATGTAGTCAGCGTCAATTTTCAAAGCTTCCATCGCAGGCATGTCAAACTCTTCCTGCTCCACGAAAGCATGTTTTATCTCCGCCTTCTTTGCCGCCTGGAAGATCGGCCGATAATCGATGGTCCCATGACCGAGTTCCGCGGACGGAGGAGCAGTCGCGGGCGTGACTCCAGCCGTCAGCTTGAAATCTTTTACGTGCAACATGGAAAAACGCGACGGATATTTCGACAGGTATTCTGCCGGGCTTTCCCCAGCCACGGCGCACCAGCCGCAATCGAGCTCCATCGTTACTTTCGCTGGATCGGTCTGCCGCAGCAATTCGTCATAGAAGACAACCCCGTTTTCTGAACGGAACTCCGGCGTGTGGTTGTGGTAGCCGAACCGCATACCGGCTGCATGCACGCGCTCGCCGATGCGATTGAACTGATCGGCATTCCACCGCCAATCGTCAAGCGTCATGCGATCGCGCGCGGCGTGCGAGCCTGCGTCTTTCACGCTTGATGGATTCTTAAACCACGGCGATGCGCAAACAATGTATTGAAGTCCCAGTTCTTTCCCGTATTCAATGGTCTCGTCCACTTTCGGCAGCAAATCTTTCAAAGAGTAATGCGCACTTACGCAGCGAAGGCCCGCGTGATCCATTGAAGCTTTCACCTCGCTTGCGCTCCGCCCAAAAAAACCTGCCGCTTCGACCTCTCGATATCCGATCGCGCTAAGCTTGCCTAGAGTTCCGTCGTAATCCTTTGGGAGAAAATCTCGCACTGAATAAAGTTGGACCCCCAACGGCAGCCCCAATGGATAAGCCATCAACTCGGGCACACGATTGCAAAGCGCCATGCCGATTCCCGATGCGGAAAGCCTCTTCAGAAAAATCCTTCTCGAAACCCGCAACATGGTTCAGTTCCCTTTCCAGCTATTTATCTCTCATTTTGCAGGATTGCGATCAGCCGCGAATCGCTTTCGTACTCGCGTCCCAAGTGGCAATCGTATTTCTAAAATAGGCGTAGTTCGCCAGATGGCAACCTATTGCCGCATGGTTGCCGAACTCCGCATTCTCAACTGTCTCCTTGCGTGTTCGAACGGCATCAAAGAAATTGGCCTGATGCGCGGACACATCGCTATACCCTTCGGGTGCCGTGAATGTTTCCGATTCAACAGTCCGATATTCGAGCGGGCCTGGTTGTGGATTATCCGCCTTCCATTTGGCTAAGTATTCTTCGCGTAATCTCTTCGGCCAGCCTTTGACCGAGTAGCCTTCCGGTTTGGGGGCTGTGTCCTGCGGGGTGTAGATCAGAGTTTGTCCGTTAACCTCCATCGTCCCTTTCGTGCCGTGAAATTTGATCGGCTCTCCTCCAGCATTATTCAGATTGCAGCGCAGTGCAACGCGAAGATTTGGGTAATCATAGAGCGTTTCGATCAGATCTGGAAAATCGCGGCCATCCTTCCAACGAAATAACCCTCCACTGGACTGCGCGCGCCGCGGCGCTTCATCAATCCCAAGAATGAAATGAATGCCCGAGAGCAAATGGACGAACAGATCGCCCGCTAACCCCTCGCCATAATCCGAGTAACAGCGCCAGCGGAAAAACCGCGCCGCATCAAACGGACGCTGTGGTGCGCCAACCAGAAATTCGTTCCAGTCGATTGTCTGCTCGCTCGCATCCGGGGGAATTGGATAAACCCAGGCGCCGCTGGGCGAGTTTCGGTCTGAGGCTCCTTCCACAAAAAAGACATCGCCCAACGCGCCCGATGCATAAAGCTCACGCGCTTTCGCATAAACGACCGAACTCACACGCTGGCTGCCGACCTGCAGGATGCGGTTTCCCTTCTGCACGGCTTCGACGATAGCGAAGCCATCTTCCACCGTGTGCGACATCGGTTTTTCACAGTACACGTCCTTCCCGGCAGCGCAGGCATCTACTACGATGCGCCTGTGTTGATGGTCGGCCACGGCCACAATGACGGCATCGACATCCTTGCGATCGAGAATTTCCTTATAGCGCCGCGTTGCCGGAACCTTTTTCTTCACCGCCTCCTGAGCAGCTTCGTGACGGCTGTCGTAAAGGTCACAAACGGCCACGCACTCAGTGCCGGGCACATCGAGCGACGCCGTTAGGAGTTCGCAGCCGCGCGTTCCCGTCCCGATCGAGGCAAATCGAACGCGATCGCTGGGCGCAACGTAGCGATCTGCGCCACCCATGGCCAATGGTTCGAGCCGCGTTAGTCTCATCGCAGCCCTGCTTCCCAAAGAAGCCGCTCCGATTCGCACAAAATCCCGCCGAGTTAGGCCGCCCATGATTTTTCTAAACCTCCGTCAAGTCGAGAGCACTTCCCAAGAATTGAAAGTGCGGACTCCAGCCTATCAAGTCGTCGTACTGGGTCCAAGTTTAATTGGCGGGGGCAGTGGCAGATCCGTCTTCAAACAGACCAGAATCTTTTTCGCACACCATAGATTTGCTGGCGAGGAATCAGCGATGCAGTAAAGGACGAGGTGCCCTCGCGCACTGCCTCAGGAAGCGCGACGACAATGTTGCAGATCGATCCGGTCTCCACGGGGACGTGCTGTTGGGCTGACTTTGGAATGGGCAGGCTTCTTCGCTATCTTTCCCACTCCGTGCCCATGTTATCGTCGGTGATCACACGGGCGCCGACTGTCCGAGCGCGGACGTGCTCTGCTGACTCCAGTGGATAGGGATAATTCACCTGCCGGTCCATCGTAGTCGTCATCGACAATACTTCGTCGAAGCGGCGACGATCGCGCTCCCGTGAGAAATCGAACACAGGTTGCCCATCGATCGTGTATTTCGCGAGGATACCGCGCCAGCGTTGCGCATCGAGTTGCAATGGCGTATCGCTGACCACCATGAAAGTCTGCAGCCGCATTCCGTAGGGGAAGACCTTTAGTCCGGTTGCCTCAGCCGCCGCGGAATCGGTCGTGTTGTAGAAATGCACGCCTCCGGGATTCAGGTGCTCGCGGATCAGTTGAAGAAATTCGACCGACAGTAAATTGGAGACATGGCATCGCCAGTTATGCGTGGTGTTCATGATTACGGCGTCAAATTTGCGATCGCGATTGTGAATCAGCCAGCGGCGCCCGTCATCAATGTCGATTTGAACCTTCGGATTTCGCAGCAGGCTGGCAACCTGAGGATTATTTTTGATGAGAGGCAAATAACCAGGATTGATTTCAACAATCGTCAGATGTTCGACCTGGGGATGATCCGCAATCACCTGTGCCCACGACCCTGACGATAACCCAATCATCAGGACCTCTTTTGGGTCAGGATGGAAGTAGCTTAAGGCGTAGGCACGCTGGATCCAGTTACCATCCTGCACCAAGCTCACGTTGAAGGCGCCGTCGTAAACGCCGCCGCCAAAGACCACGCCCTTCTTGCTTACCGTGATGACCCCGCTCTTGTTTTCAACGACGCTCGCGAATTGCGGCCCGCCAAGATAGTTGTTCCGAATCGTGGTAAGCGGATAGCTCCACTTCATGAGCATCTTTTCGTACATGTCGCGATACAGAAATTGCGAAGTTGTCATTACAAAGATCGCCGCCAGCAGGATTCCTGAGGCGCAGCCGGCCAATACGATTTTCCGCGGCTTCGCGTCGAGCAGGAATCCGAGCGCCAACGCGAGGCCGAGTAATGTAAGCACAACGCTCACTTCCCGGAGTGGCAGGATGTCCATGAGCACGAAGCCAGTGAGATAACTGCCCAGGGCGGAACCAATAATGTTGGCCAAGTAAAGGTAGCTCGTGCGTGTCCCCGCTTGCTCATCCGGTTTGATCGAGACGTGGCACAGCAGTGGGAATATGGCACCCAGCCCCGCCGCCGCAATCCCGATCGGCACCAGAGTCCAAAGATAGGCGGTGCGCGTGACCAGATAGAACAGAATCGGCCCCACCAGAAAACCCAACAAATTCGCCCCAAGT
>JASHNX010000268.1 GCA_030041415.1 Candidatus Sulfotelmatobacter sp. | reverse complement strand
AGCGCCTCTGCGAACAGACTCTGCACGTCGGCGAATCGCGTCGTCGGATCATTGTTGTAATCCATCAAACGATGTTTGTAAGGTTTATTCGCTGCCCTTTCTTCAACAATTTTCCGCACAACTTGGAGCGCAGGTCTTCGATGATGGAATCCGCCGGTTACCTCGATGGCAGCTTTCTCCATCGCGCAGTAGATGCTCCACTTCTTATCGGTTGGGCTGCACTCCCGTGTATCCGAGCGGTTCCACACCGCCTCAGAAGAGAGAATTGCAGCGGCCCGCTTTAAGATTTCGCGATCGAGATCAGAAGGTGGGACTTCATTGCCAAAGTCAACTTCGAACTGCAGCGCCGTAGCGGAGGTTGTTGAACGATAGATAGGGAACCAACCGTCGTCCTGGTTTCTCAGAATGCCTTTGCCGTCGGAATAGACTTCGATTTCAATCGGCGCAACGCTATCGGACCACTTGATCTCGCCTGCCCAAACGTTGCTGGGCTCGTAATCCTTGCGCCACCTTCCCGTCGTAATCGCCTTCGAACTATGAATGGTAAGCGCCGGATTGTCCTCGTCCATCCGACCGCACGAGCCCTTCCACTCTGCTCCATTTGGTTCAAATCTGCATACGTGCACCTTTGCGGCCGGACCATTCGGAGTCGCTACTGCACTCTGCAGCAGCACGAGTACCAATGGGATAATAACCATGAACGTAACCCGGTTTGGCTGGCAGTTCCGACGACGCTTCTTTCCTACTTCAGATACTGCTTCCTCACATCGTCTGGAACATTCGGCTCCGGCGGGAAATCCTGCGACCATCCTTGGAAAAGGCTCGTCGTGACTTCTGGCCTCTTCGTGCCGTCATGCACTGCGATCGTGTGAGGATGCCCTTCGCTGTAGCCTTGCCACAACGAAACGCCGGCATAGGCGCCATCTTTGCGCAGAACGTAATACACCATATCGACGAACCGAAGTTTATTCATGTCTCCGTTGTACGTGCGCTCGATGCGCTTCAGCGCGTCCATGCCCGCTTCGTGCGGGGACATTCCGTGCCGCATGTTTTCAACAATCGTGTGCGCGCCCGCAACTTTGATATTTTCTTCCCCGCTGCCCGTCGCGCCCGCCGAGCCGACATCCTGATCGGTGTAACATCCCGCTCCGAGAATCGGCGAATCACCCAGCCGGCCGGGCAGTTTGAACGCCAGCCCACTCGTTGTCGTACAACCGGAGATTTCCCCTTTCTCGTTTAACGCTGAGCAATGAATTGTGCCGGTCGGAGGAAACATAACCTTCCGCACCGCTTCCATCTGCCGCTCCGGTTCGATGCCAAGTTGGGCGGCGCGCGCCTGCAAATGCTCGACGCGTTCCTTCCACAGTTCCGCTTGCGGCTTCGTCGGAATTCCCGGTGCTTGCCAATGCGGATCAGCCAGACCCGGACCCCACCAATCTTCATTCGAGTGAAACTCCTTCCACAGCAGCCAGATTTTCCGCGAATGATCGGTAAGAAGATTTTCGCGGGGAAACCCTACGTCAACGGCGAAGCGCTCGGCTCCTTCCGCCACCAGCATGACGTGTCCGGTATGTTCAAACACCGCTTTCGAAACCAGCGACACGTTCTTGATGTTATGTACGCCGCCGACCGAGCCGGCGCGCCGCGTAGGCCCGTGCATGCAGCAGGCGTCGAGTTCGACCACGCCCTCTTCATTCGGCAAACCGCCGAGCCCCACGCTGGTGTCGTTGGGATCGTTCTCCGGCCCCTGCACGACGCGCAACGCGGCATCGAGCGTGTCTCCGCCGCCTTTCAGGAACGCGAATGCGTCATCGAGGTAGTTGAAGCCGTTGTGGGCGGCGATGATGATCGGTCGCTTGTACGGTCCAGAAGCCTCTTGGTCCCGAGCGGCATCGAGCTTCGAATCAGTAAGCGCAGGGGTTTTCATTCCGACAGCGAACGCCCCGGCAACCGAAGTCTTTACGAAATCACGGCGTGAGAATAGCATGAATCCCCCTGCTGATTGGAAAGCGGGAGAATATCACGCAAAGGGCCTCGGGTTCACTCTGGGCGGAAAGGACGCGAGGCTGAACCTGGGCGGTTCAGCCTCGCTAGTGAGTGTTCTGCAGCAGTGGTTTCGGTCCACTCGTTGTGCTACAAAATCATTCTTTCATCGATTTTCTGAGACCGGGCCACGAACCCTTCGCGCGGCTGCGTTCCGAAACAAAGCTCACCCGTCCCTCACTGATGGAACGTAGATTGCCGTAGCTGCCTTGCTCGGAGCGGAAACGCAGCACCGCGGCGATATTGCCAACTTTGTCGAACTCCGGATCGTCTTTGATATAGAACAGCTCGATGTTGCCACGGATCACTCTCGGCAACAGCGCTTCGGCTACATCCACCACTTGAGGAGTCTCGCGTCCGCAGGCAGGGCATGCGTTGACCAGGTGAGCGTCGAGATGTCCGCAATTGGTGCATTCAACCGCCTGGGCACGGTAGTTTTCTCCCAGCAGCAGGGTTTGCACTTCGCCAACCTCCAGCGATTGCAGAACGCGCCTCAGGCCCGTAACACCGCGTCCGTTGGCGCGCGCCTGTGAGATGGCTTCCTTAACCACTTCGTGCTGCCGCTTCTCCTGCCAGTCTTGAAAAATCCGTAGTGCTCGTGCGCGGATTTCCTCTGTGCTTTCGTATCCAACTTCCGGAGCAAATCGGCCCAACAGCCGGTGCGCCACATAAGGATGCAGCTGCGCTTCGATCTGCGGCCAATGCTGTTCCTGGCAGCCCAGAATCCATTTTTCGAATGCGCCCCTGTCGAGCGCATTCTTCAAAGCTTCGGCGACATTCTTGAAGTGTTGGCGCGCCTCATCGGCGACACGGCGCTCGGCGTGGCCGGCATCGTACCCGGCGAACCCATCGCTTCGACCGCGATGCGGAAGAGGGTGAAAAAAATCTTCCATCTCCGTCAGCTCTCCGAGCCGCAGATCGAACAGGCGCGCCCGATGCCGGTCCATCAGCACGATCCCAAGGCCGGGAAACGCGCCCAGAAGTTGGGCAAGGGGCTTGAGATGGAAGCGCCGATTCAGTATCAACTGTGTTCCGCTAAGTTGCGCCGGAAGGTCATACTCGCGCCAGAAATTCTGCGCCGAGCAGGCGAAGATGGCCTTCGCGTGTGTGCCATTGCCGCGAGAATTCAGCAAATCCTGAGACAAGCGAATGATGCGGTCGAGATCGGACCGAGCCGCATCCATCTTTTGCTTGCTCGGCGATTCGCTTTTCCCTTCCAGACTCTTGCCTTCGGCTTTCCTGGCATCCAATTGACGAAGCGCTTCGCGCGCTAGATCTTTGGTCTGAATGGTTTGTTCCTTGTGAGCCTTGTTGCGAGGTGTGGTTGGCTGAAAATAATAAGTAAGAGCGCATGAATCATGATCTTGAAATTGGGCGAGTTCGTTGATTTGTTCACGAGTAATCATTCGTGAGTCCGCTTCCTTTCGTTAAAAATGGGATTATGCGGTTCCGGTTGCCTGTCGTCTCTTGAACTGCGGGGCAAAGTTCGGAGATTTCCGCAGGTGATCCCGGGCCGCGGAAATCGATTGGGAAACATGCTCCGGCGGGGCGCCGGTGATCGCGGAAATTTCGTCGATACCGAAGCCTTCGATGGCGTGCAGGATGAATGCTTCGCGATGCGTGGGCTTAATGTCGCGCAGGGCAGAGGAGATGAGGCGCATCATTTCGTCGGACCCGACAATTTGCTCGGGAGTCGCGATGCGTCCGTCTGCGATGATGGTTTCGCCAGTGATGGATTCGTCGGGCTGGTGGAACTGCAGTTCAGCTTCGTCACTGCCTCTTACATTGCGCTTGCGCGCGGAATCCTCCAGATGTACTGCGCCGCCGTCGGTATCATCCGGGCGCGAAAGCCGGTCGAGAGCTTTCATCGCTAAGCGGTAGAGCCAGGGCTCGAGAGCCAGGCGCTCCGGCTTTTGCTCTCCATCTCCGAGCGCAACGGCAATCGTTTCGTCGATCACCTCATCTTTCGTAATGCTGTCCGCTTCAATCAAGTCAGACGCTTCGCGAAAATAAATTTCCCGTTCGATGAAGCGGTCCAACCGGGAAAGATTGGCGTTTACATACGAGCGAATATCTTCCGCCGAAACCGATGGCGGAAAAACTGCAGCAAGAGTCTGTTCAAAAGGCACCGAGGCGTTCCGTTTTGCCACGGAAGCTTTTTGCCGCCGCGGCCACTTGTGCGCCGAGCGCAAAAGATCTTTGTGCTTCTTGATCTGCTGCAGCATTTCGTCGAAGACCGTCTTTACCGCCGCTCGCGCCGTCGACGCTTTTCCTTGCGCCGCCATTTGTCCGGAAGGCAGGCGGAGGTTTAAGGAAACGGAGGTGCCTTCGCGGTCCGAAATCTCTTCCACCATTCCTTTCAGATGAACCAGCTCCGGACGGAATACCTGCAGCCATTTCCGCAGTTTGTCAATATGATGTTGAATTTCTTTTTCTAGCGCGGGAGTTCTCGAAACGCGGTAACTGATATGGACGTTCATGAGCACCTCGAGCTGGCAAACGAAGCGCGCTAACCAGTGCTATCTAAGCTGATTGTACACCTGACGAAAATGTGCAAAACGGAAATGCACGCGTAAGCCGAAGAAACAATTTTGGGATGGACAACGAACTGTGCTTGAAGTTAGGAGCCGCTCATGTTTCCCTATGGGACGCTCGCTTCGTGGGCGTCGATGACGCTGTTCCCTTTAACTAGCGATCTGTCCCAGGATGGCGCGCGCTTCCGCGGCCGGATCGTCTGCCTCGGTTATTGGTCGCCCCACAACGATATGGCTCGCACCCGCGGCGATGGCTTCAGCCGGCGTCACCACGCGCACCTGATCTGCGTGGCCGCTCCCGGCAGGACGTACGCCCGGTGTGACAATGGCAAAATCGTCGCCCAGTTCGCTGCGCAACGTCGAAGCTTCTCGTGCCGAAGTGACAATTCCCGTGCATCCATTCGCCAGGGCTAAGCCAGACAAGCGGAGGACTTCATCCCTCACTGTTCCTCGAAATCCGACCTTTTCCAGATCATGTTCATCCAGGCTGGTCAGCACCGTGACGCCCAGCACGAGCAACGACGGATTCACGCTGCGGGCCGCTTCGACCGCGGCCGTCATCATTTTCCCGCCGCCTGCGGCGTGCACCGTCAACATGCTCACGCTCAGCCGTGCGGCTTCCTGCACAGCCGCCCCGACCGTATTTGGTATGTCGTGATATTTAAGATCGAGAAACACCCGTCGTCCCGAGGCCACCAGATCCCGCACCACTTGCGGACCCTCGGCCGTGTAGAGCTGCATTCCGACCTTGTAGGTCAGTGCTGAGTCTCCCACTGCGGTCACGATTTTCCGCGCCGCGGCTGCGGAAGAAACGTCCAGAGCGACAATCAGCCGCAAGCGCGGGTCGCTTTTTAGAAGAGAGGAACCGGAAATGGACGGGATGCGGTTGGGCAAAGCGGCCATCATCCCGGCCAGTGTAAGACTTTTAAGGCAGATCCGCCAGTGGATGGTTGAAGGCCACCGTCTCGTAGGCTTGATGCTGCGCGGCCTTGGGTTTCACAAGATCCAGCCGGACCCGCTGCAACCCGCGATGGTCGAATTTGAGCACCCTCGCCGCCCCATATGACAGGTCGATGATTCGCCCTGGGACGATCGGACCCCGGTCGTTTACCTTGACCACTACAGCCCTGCCATTATGCAGGTTGGTGACCTGTACATAAGTTCCCAGCGGCAGCGTTGGATGAGCCGCCGTCAGGTCAAACATGTCGTAATTCTCGCCGCTGGCGGTTGGCTTGCCCTCAAAGTCCTCTCCGTACCAGGACGCTGTTCCAATTTGATAGGGATTTTTTCTAGTAGCCTGCTTGCGGTTTTCGGGCTTTTTCGTAGGAATCTTGGGGGTTGAACTTGCCTCCGAGCTGTTCGGGCCCTGAGCCGCTCCCAGGCCGACGATCACCGCAGCGACCATCAGTCCATGAGCCATACGTCTCTGCATTCAGTTCTCCTCGCATCTCAAAAGTTCCCCTGGCGCTAGGTTCGTCGTTAACGATCTATAAATGGTAGAGACTGGGGTAGGCGTTGTCAACCCGAAAGTGATGGGTCTATGGTGATTGGATAGTAATTGATGTCTTACGTAACTTGTTGTTAATTATAGGTAATATGGATCATCTGACTGAAAACAGGCAGCTTACGTGTTTGCATATCAGTAAATACTCGGCGCTGGGTACAGCATGGGAATTTATCATCACCAATGGATTCAATGACTTGCATCGAGTCACGGATAAGTTGTTTATTGCTGGCGTTTTAGGTAAAAGGTTGCTAGGTGGACAGCAATCGTTTTGATGTGGTGCCTGCGACCTCCCCGGGTTGGCATCCTCACTTCATACATATTTTGCCATTGCGTCAGGAGTTATGAGCGACAAACCACCCGTAGTCTTAACCATCGCCGGCTTTGACCCATCGTCGGGAGCGGGAGTCACGGCAGATATCAAAACCATAGCTGCCCATGGCTGCTATGGAGTGGCCTGCATCTCTGCCATCACCGTGCAATCAACCACCGGTGTTCGCCGCGTTGAGGCGGTCGATCATGGTTTGGTGACAGAGACCCTCGAAGAGCTGGCCACCGATCTGCCAATTGCCGCCGTGCACATCGGGATGCTGGGCACCACAAAGGTCGTTAGGGCGGTTGCCGATTTCCTCGGCAAGAGAACTGGCAAGGCTAAGCTGCCAAACGTGGTCTTGGACCCCATTCTGAAAGCATCGTCCGGAGCCGACCTGCTGGATGCCGCCGGAACCAAAGCATTAATCGAGAAGCTCATTCCGCTCGCAGACGTAATCACCCCCAACGTGGACGAAGCGGCCACACTAACCGGCCTGAAGGTCTCAGATCTCGATGAAATGAGGGCCGCTGCGGCCAGGCTTCACGAAATGGGGTCGCAGGCGGTGGTGATTACCGGGGGGCATCTGGAAAAGGCTATCGACCTCCTGAGCTTTCGCAGCAAGACCGGTCTCGAACAAGAGGTCTTTAAGGCGGAGCGTCAGAAATCCAATTCGACCCACGGCACCGGGTGTGCCTTCGCGACTGCTATCGCCTGCCATCTAGCCATGGATCGTGGCCTGGCCGAAGCTACATTGTTGGCAAAGACTTTTGTCGCCGCGGCGATCGCCGCGGGCCATCCTCTTGGGCATGGGGTAGGCCCGGTTCATCATCTTTATCGAATGCACGAACAGCGCCGTGCAGGTGGGGTTGGGAATTGAGGTTAGGACAGATCGGCTCGAACTGTGCAGGTTCTTGCGGGGCCCTCGGTAGCTTCTCTACTCGTTATCCCCGCGCCGACCCGATGGATTCTTCAGCAGAATGCCGGCCACAAAAGAGGCGGTAGCGGCCAGCAGCCACTCCATCCGCCACATCTGGATTGCCTGAAATTCTGCCAGATTCGACGCCTTGTAAAAGAAACTCACACAAAGCGCCCCTGCGACGCACCCGAGCCCAATCAAGAACGCGATCAGGGACGCGGTCGGCAGCCCCACCCAGCGCTTGATCTCGTGGAAGTGCAGGTATTGCAGCCACGGCGGCAGAGAAGTTTTGCGTACTGAGGAAGCCACGTCCAGCCACGGACGCAACCGGGCCTGGGTTCTGGCCCATAGTTCGCCAATGGGTTGAGGTTCGCTCTGCAAATCACTCATCGCGGGCCTGGCCTGACCACAGGCGTGGCAGAATTTGGCGCCGATCAGATACTCGGTGCCGCATCCGGCACAGGCTTCCGCCAGACTTTGCGCCCCGGTCGGACTTGCGGCCTCTGGGGAAGGTCCTCGCAGGACGGGCGACTGCCAGAAGTCCTGTTTGGCATCATGGACAAACTCAGCCATAAAAGATCGATGGTGGGGGAGGGCGCACTGACCGAAAGGCAAGCCGTCGGCCAAACTCGCAGCACCCGAACTTCGTTTTAATTCAGCCGGTTGCCATTTCTTGCGGCTAAAGTCGACCGCCACCCGCGCAAATATTACGCGAGTCGCCGCGTAAAGATGCCCCGGTTTGTCCCGCGCTCTCCGTGGAAGCACTGGGTCGGAGATATGCCGATCATGTCACCGGGCCGGTTCACGAAGGCTGTTGGCTTTCCGGAATCTGGTTTCGTCAAGTCCCGTGTCCTACTGTGTAGGCTTTGATTTGGCTCGTGCGTCTAAGAATTCAGTTAAACTCAGACTCTAGATTCTTTGAACTTGGGATGCCTTTCCGCCAGAAATCTTCGGGAAACTCTGTCCTCCGATGTTGCCTCGCGCTGCCAGTGATCTTCTGCTCACTTTTTGCCTATTCCGTTGCGCAAACGAACCCTCCCAATGAACCCGATCCTGCGGTTGCCGATTCGCTGAAGCACGATCCGCTCGTGCCCGTAGCCTTCGATCACTTCTACAACATGGACTACGACCGCGCGGTCGCCGAGTTCGAGAAAGTGCTTGAGCGGCATCCGAACGATCCTGAAGCAGTCAATCACGTTCTTATGGTGGTGCTTTTGCGCGAACTCTACCGTATGGGAGCCATGAGATCCGGCGAGTACGCCAGTGACAGTTTCATCGGGGAGGCCCACCGGCCCGCAGATCCAAGGGTCAAAGAGCAGATCAAGCAGTTGGTTGCACGCGCCGAGGGCCTCGAGGAGAAGGAGCTTAAAGCGAACCCAAACGACGTGAACGCGCTTTATGCGCGTGGCGTAACCCGCGGCCAGTTCGCCATGTATACCGCGCTGGTCGAACGGGCATGGTTTTCCGCGCTCCGCAATGCCGTTGGCGCCCGCCGCGATCACGAGCACGTGCTCCAGTTGGACCCCAATTATGTCGATGCCAAGCTGGTGGTCGGCACGCACTACTACGTGATGGGTAGCCTTCCTTGGAGCGTCAAAGCGGCTGTGGCTCTGATCGGCTTGAGCGGCACGAAGGAAAAAGGCTTGGACTATCTGCGGCAAGTAGCCGATAGCAACACCGAAAACAGCGTCGATGCGCAAGTTGTGCTGGGCCTCTTTCTGCGCCGCGAACACCGCTATGACGAATCACGCGCCCTCATGCACGAACTCGCCGAGCACTATCTCAGGTGTTATCTCTTTCCCCTTGAGGAAGCCAACTTGCTGCGCGCCGCCGGGCATCCCTCAGAAGCTGCCGTTATGTATCGCAAGGTCTGGCAGAACGGGCGCGAAGGCAAATACGGCAAGCTCCATTACGAACTCGCCGCCTTCGGCCTGGGCGAATTGTTGCGCAGCCAGAAGGACTACGCGTCTGCCGCCTCTGCCTACGAGCTTGTAGGCGAAGTTTCCGATCCCGACCCTGAGACGCTGCAGAAGGCAAATCTCGCCGCCGGCGAAATGTACGATCTACTGCAGAAGCGTGACCTGGCGATGAAAAAATATCAGACCGTGCTCGCCGAGAACGCCGCCACTCCTCCGGCCGATCAGGCCCGCAAACTCATCAAGCAGGCTTATCGAGAGTAGCTCGGCCTCGCCTCCGCGTTCCAGCCGCCGGGAACTTTCTGTCATACAATTGCGTAATGTCTTGTAGAGAGGGACCGTGGGGAGGTCGAATTATGTACTGCAACTATTGCGGCAAAGTGATTCAGGATGACGCCAATGTTTGCGCCTATTGTGGAACACGCGTGGGTTCTTCGGTCGCGCGCAAGCGTCTGGTCCGGCCCCGAAACGGACGCAAGATCGCCGGTGTCTGCCTCGGCTTCGCTGAGTACTTCGATATCGACGTTACCGTCGTCCGTTTGACTTGGCTGATCGCGTCATTCATGACTGGAATCGGCCTTCTGTCCTATCCGATCGCTTGGGTCGTAATTCCGGAAGAGCCGCTCCTGCTGACTGCTCCCGCCGCAGCCCAGCGGGCAACGAATCCGTAGGAGCCCTCCTAGCTTTCTCATCGGAGCGTCCAACTTTGTCATTCCGGGCCAAGGAGAATTGCCTGCTTGGCGGGCAATTCCCGCGAGTCTAGGGGGCCTTGAGTTTCCATTTCGTCCCCTGAAGGACGCTTTCTCATCCCGCTGCGATAAGATTGTTCCCGGCCGGATACCCAACATTGCGATCGCTAAGTGGTGAAATTGCAAGTGGACAATCGACGCACGCCTCATGCCCTCCATTTCCTCTCACAGCATTAAAAGCGCCGATGCTCGGATTTTCTATCGCACGCTCGGTGATGGGCCGCCAGTCCTTCTGCTCCATCCGTTCCCCGCAAATCACGAACTGTGGCTGCCCGTAGCCGAAGCGCTCGCTTCGCGTTATCGCATCATTCTTCCTGATCTACGTGGTCACGGAGATTCCGATGCCGGCGACGGTCCGGCCACGATGGAAAAACACGCCTCCGATATCGCCCGCGTGATGGATGACGCCGACGTCGGCCGTGCGCCTCTCATCGGCGTTTCCATCGGCGGATATGCGCTTTTCGAATTCTGGAGCCGTTATCGCGGACGAGCAGCGGCTCTCGGTCTTATGAACACCAAGGCCAGCGCCGATTCCGCAGAAGCCCGTTCCGCTCGATTGCAGGCCGCGAACGATGTGCTCGAACGCGGGACGGAAACGTTTTTTCAAAGCATGATTCCACGTCTTCTGGGAAAGACCACGCGCGAGACTCGTCCCGACTTGGTCGATGGCGCGCTCCGCATGCTCCGCAAGATGTCTCCCGAAGATGTCGCGCAAGTACAGCGAGGCATGGCAGACCGTCCCGATTCGATCGACACTTTGAAGACCGTCAACGTCCGCACTTTAGTCGTTACCGGAGACGAAGACATCTTGACCGGCGTGACCGAAGCTGAACTCATGCATCGACACATCTCCGGCAGCCAGTTGCGAGTGATTCCAAAGGCAGGGCATTATTCGCCCTGGGAGCAGCCCGAAGAAGTCACGAAGCTGCTGCGGCAATTCCTCGATTCGAGCTTATAAATCGGCGCCGCATCGCGTGTTAAACTTTTCCCGTCATGATTGACACCGCGTTAGTAGCTGAGAAAACCATAGTGACCGCCAAGGGCGACAGCGCCGCGGTCGATGTGAGTCGGGCCGGTCAGCGTAACTTTCTTCTGACTCTCGACATCACGCGGATCATCGAGCAGGAGTCGCTCGAGATCAGCATCGTCGGTTCAGCCGACGGCGCGACCTGGGAAGCGAAGCCGGTGGTCACGTTTCCGCAAGAGTTTTATTGTGGACAATATCCGTTGCTGCTCGAGCTTAGCGCGCATCCGAACGTCAAGTTCATTCGCGCACACTGGGAAGTCGCGCGTTGGGGGCGAGGAACAACGACACCGATGTTCGAGTTTGGGTTGCGGCTGAGGGAGATTCCGGCCGAAGTCCTGCGCGATGCCCGCTCTGAGGCCAAGACGTTGGCGTAAACGGTTATTAATTGCTGATTCCAGTCTGCAGGAGTTTAGGCCGCCAATCGACTGCGTACCTTTGTCTTCAATGCCCGGCAAAACACCATGCAAACTGATTCCCAGGTAACAATTCGCCCCGCGCGCAATGTGCACGGCAGCGTCAGTTTGCCGGGAGACAAATCCATCTCCCACCGTTACGCGATGCTGGCTGCGATTGCCGATGGCCCTTCACGACTCGAAAACTATTCCACCGGAGCAGACTGCGCCAGCACGCTCCGCTGTCTGCGCTCGTTGGGCGTGAAGTGGGAGCGCAAAGGCAAAGATAAAGACGATGCCGACGGGAATGTCATCGAAGTGCAGGAAAGCGGGCCGTCATTGGAAGCATCGGACGCTCCGCTCGATTGCGGCAACTCCGGTTCCACCATTCGCATGTTGAGCGGCATTGCCGCCGCGCAGAATTTCTCAACAGAAATGGCTGGAGATGAGTCGCTCGCGCGGCGTCCCATGCAACGCATCATCGCGCCGCTTACCGCCATGGGCGCAAGAATCGAATCGCGGGATGGTAAGCCGCCACTCCGCATCGTCGGCACGGAGCTAAAAGGCATTCACTACGCTATGCCGGTGGCGAGCGCTCAGGTCAAGACGTCGCTTTTGTTCGCGGGGCTGTTGGCTCACGGCGAAACCACTATCGAGGAACCGCTGCGCACACGCGATCACGGCGAGTTGGCGCTGCGGGCATTCGGCGCAACCATCGACCGCAATGGCAATGCGGTCCGGATTCGCGGCGGCCAGCGTCTCCACGGCATCCAAGCACGCATTCCCGGAGACATTTCCAGCGCCGCATTTTTTCTTTGCGCTGCCGCCCTTTTCGCCAAGTCGCAACTGACGATCACGAATCTCCTGATGAATCCGACTCGCGCTCGCCTGCTCGATATTTTGATTCAACTCGGACTGCGAATTTCTGTCACTCAACTGGAAGAAGCTC
>JASHNX010000267.1 GCA_030041415.1 Candidatus Sulfotelmatobacter sp. | reverse complement strand
TCACTAGCTGTTTGGTGGTTTCGCCGGTTGCCGGTTGCATCGTCGTCGCCATTTTCGCTCCTTAGATCGTTAGATCGTTATATATTGCTAGCCGTTTGCACTTTCCTCACTACGATGTCATTCCGAACCGGGCAAAATGCCCGGTGAAGAACCTGCTGCTGGCAATAGCTCTCCAAATCTCGCCGTTCACCGCCTTGTACGTGCTCCGTTCATCACGCCACGCAAAAACATCTCGCTCATTTGCCGTGCCAGTTCGTCCGCGTCCGCGTCAACTCGCGGATTGTGCCACGTATAGATCCAGTTCATCATGCCGAATAAACTGAGCACAGCAATGCGCGTGGAAAACTGCAGGCCGCGTTCGCGCTTCAGCTCATCCAACAGGCCTACGCAAATCCGGTAGTACTCTCGCTTGATCGCGGCCACTTCCAAAGCGAAGCCATTCTTCAGCGCATCGTCCTCGTGCGAAAGCACTTTCATCGCCGCCTGATTCGATAAAAAATATTCGAGATGGTTGAGAATGAAAATGCGAATCCGTTGCTCCGCATCGTTCACGCCTTCGAGGCGCACCTTTAGCCGCTCGACAATCGTCGTGAAAGTATGCTTCTGAATGAGGAAAAGCAGTCGTTCTTTCGACTGGAAATAATAGTAGAGACCGGCTAGCGACATGCCGCTCGCGCGCGACAGATCGCGCATCGAGGCGCCTTCATATCCTTTTTTGCAGAAAACATCGGTGGCATGGGCCAGAATCTGACCCAGGCGTTTATCGAAACGTGTCGCTGGCGGGCGCGAGTTCCCCCGTTGCCGAACGGACAACCGTGCGCTTGTGGTAGATGTCGCCACCATCGATGCCAGACTCATTCGAACGTTCGTTCGAACTCAGTATAACAATTTGTGATCTGGATCACAAAAGAATTGGGCTGCTGAAGACCCGTCCGACGTGGGCACACTTCGCTCGCAGGACGCCTGCAGAACACCAGCTTTTGCGATCAGTTCCTGATGTCTGCCAGCAGACGCTCAATCTCGGTTTTTTCTTCCCCGGTCAACGACAGCAGCGGCAGGCGCGCCGGACCGCCGAAATATCCGTTGAAGTCCATGCCGTGTTTCACACCCGGAATCCCCAACTCGCTGACCACATGCTCCGCCGCGCGCACAATACGTTGCTGCTTGAGTTGTGCCAATCCGGCGTCGCCTTCCTTCCACGCGGCATAGATTTCGTAACAAGCCGTCGGCGCAACGCAAGCGAACGCGAGAATCGCTCCCACCGCTCCAACATCGAGCGAGGGTTGAAGCTTGTGAGCCGCACCCACCAGCACCTGGAAGCCAATCTCCTTCTGCCTTGTTTTGAGATTCCCTACCACGCTTACGGCGGAAGACGATGGTTTCTGCGGCGTACCAGAACCCGCCAACGCTCCCACCGGCACCAGTTCCCCTCCGTCGCTCGGCGCTGTCGTCGCAGCGGAAATCATGCGCGGCGTGACCGCATCGAACGTTTCCGAAACGGTAGCACCGCGCTTGATGTGCTTCGTTCCTTGTACCATCTTGCGGACCTTCTCCACGTCGCCGCTCGATTCCTTGATGCCGATCAGGTTGGGATGCTCCGCCAACTCGATAACGATTTCGGCGGGAATGTCGTAGCCCGTTGCCTGGGGGAAGTTGTAAATGATCACCGGTAGCGGCGAACGGTCCGCAACCGTCCGATAAAATGCCAAGATATTCGCCGGCTTCATTTGTTTTTTGTAGTAATGCGGTGTGCGAACCATGGCAACGTCATAGCCGAGCTCAGCCGCATACTCCGTAAGCCGCAGCGTTTCGATCGCCGACTCAATCCCCGTTCCCGCAATCAAAACCTTATTCGGCGCGGCCGCTTCCCGCGACATTTTCAGCACATCGCGCCGCTCCTGGTCGGAAAGCATAATCGCTTCGCCCGTCGAGCCCAGCACAACAATGCCCGCGACCGGCGTGCGGGAGTAATGTTCCACATTGTGCTCGAGCTTTTTGAAATAGACATTGCCGTCGGGATAAAACGGCGTCGTAATCGGAGGAAAGATTCCATGAAGCAGCATGACACTTACCTTCCTTCAGAACAGTTCCAAAACCCAACTCAGCCTATCACTTGTACCGCAAGCGCAGGCAGTAATACAGCATTCCGCTGGCGATCAACTATCGCCGCACAACTCGCTCGGCGTGCAACTGCTGCAGTGCACGAATATTCACTTCCCCGCGTTGCAGCGCTGCAATTCCTTCAGCTGCCGCGCTAGCCGCCGACAAGGTGGTA
This sequence comes from Candidatus Sulfotelmatobacter sp., assembly GCA_030041415.1. Lineage (GTDB taxonomy): Bacteria > Acidobacteriota > Terriglobia > Terriglobales > Acidobacteriaceae > Sulfotelmatobacter. Next base: position 266 of record JASHNX010000267.1, on the reverse strand, counting down.
ATGGTAGGAATTCGAGCAGTCACTGCGGCGCGCCGAATCGCTTTTTCATCGAACCATGGCTCGAGTCCCGTCGGCGTGTTCACGATCAGATGAATCCTCTGGCCCTTGATCAGATCCACCACGTTCGGACGTCCTTCTTTGACTTTATAAACTCGCTCCACTCTCATGCCAGCCGCTTCGATCACATCGGCCGTGCCCGAAGTCGCAACCAGCTTGAAACCCATATTCACAAACTTTCGCGCTACTTCAGCGACGTAGCGTTTGTC
>JASHNX010000266.1 GCA_030041415.1 Candidatus Sulfotelmatobacter sp. | reverse complement strand
GGAGGGTGTGCAAAGGTATTTGGGCGCTTCGCCATGATGCGGAGCGCAGGCAGTCTGAATGAGGCGCACGTTGGAACGGCCAATCCCATTTGCGGCGCAAACCGGCTCGTCTCAGTCGTCCGTTTACTCGGGCTCTGGATGACGGACCCTTATCGGGAGCCTTTTCCGCCTGTCAAAGTTAGCAGTTTGCGCTGGTTGGTTCTTCGCCTACAAGGAAAGTGGGAGGGGGTACAACCCGAATTCTATGGACATCCGACATGACGAGTACCAAATCGGTGGAACACCGGTGCACGTCGCCGACTGCTACATCTGGGCTGCGATCCAATATCTGGATTCGCCAACAGATTATCGGGAATATCTTCCTTCCAAGGTAGGTGTGGTAACTCCGAAGGACGAGCTGGTCATGCTGGGCGATAAACGACCTTCGGCGATGGTCACTTTCTTGCAAATCCTGCTTGGCGCTGCCTTCGCCTGCATCTTCTTACCAATTCTCCTGCGAGCCTGTGGCTGAGTCGGGAGGCCGACTGTTGGCCCGGTCGTTACGAGCCCGTTCATGGCCCGGACTGAGTACGGAGTGGCGTCGATGAAAAAGCTCTTGGTTCCCCTGGTCGTTCTTTCCATCTACTGCGCCAGGACGTTCGCTCAGAGCGAACTCACTTTCAAGACCGAAACGCGCAGTACGTTTGTGTGGGGGCACGATGCGCCCGGAGGGGCGGTCTCATCAATCATTCAGGATCCGCTGACGGACACGCCGATCCTGAAGCTCACTTACGCCGGCATCCAACTCAGTTCGCGAATGGGTTTTGAAAGGGTGAGTCCGGCTGAGGCTGGCCACTTCCTGGGATCCACGACGACGGTCGTGAACAATACAAGCTCGAGTTTATCCGTGCGGTATGGGGGAATCAGCCTTGAGGGGCACTTTGCGGGGCCGCTCTCCGTCGCATCCGCAGTGACTCAGTCGAGCAAGAGAGAAAAAAGAATGGATCGCCTTTCGCTCGACAAGCTGCATTGCTTTACCAGTGGGTATTTGTCGGCTGACAATCTTTTCTCGGCGAACTCATCATTCGAACAGTTCACCGTTTATCCCGGAACTGCAACGACCATCTCATTTGTAATTCGAGATCCTCGGAGTTATGGGGTTCGCTGCTCCATCCAAGGTTGCTATCCCACCGGAACGATCCGATACTTCCTCACCGTCAATAGCCATGATTACGTCTTTGTCTGGCCCGGCCAATCCGTCTTGAACTGCGGAAAATGAAGTGGCACTTTGGCGTTGCCCAAAGTGCCCCTCCGTGCCCGTTCCTGCTTTTTTCACCTACCCCTAGTGCTCGACCAGTTCGGCGGTGTGCTCTTTGGATGCCTCGTAGGCATCCCGGTAACCGCGCGCGATGGAGCGAACACCGCGCCCGATTTCTTCGTATACTTCGTCGCCTAAGTTAGCCAACGAAACTCGCAGAGACCAATCGGGAGCATCGAATCCTCCCCCGTTGAGCAGTACGATGCCATGGTCTTCAGCAAGCCGGAAGGCCAGATCGAGCGGATGAACGTGCTTCTTCAGGTACTCGACGGCCTCGACACCGATGTTCTTCCGAGCCCAGAACTCGAAATCGATCAGCCCGTAATAAGCGTCGTAGAGCGGGTTAGGACTGAGTTCCAGGCCGAGTCCATCAAGCAGTGAGCGAACGCGGCGATAGACGATTTCGCGGCAGGCTTTCTGGTACCGCTTCTCGTGGTCCATGAGCTCCGTTAAAGAGAACAAGCTCATCATCACCTGCTGCGGCAGCGAGAGCCCCGCAGTGTGATTGAGCGCAACGTCGCGGCTGTCGGCCACGATTCGGTCGATGAACTTGACAGTGCGCGGCGCGAGTGTCAGCGCTCCATAGCGCTTGTCCAGAGCGCAAATATCAGCATCGGGCAATTTCTTGATCATGCGGTCAAAAATGTTGTCTTCGTGGATTGCGATGATGCCCAACCGCCAACCGGTGGCGCCAAAGTACTTCGAGTAGGAATAAACTCCGATCGTATTCTGTGGTAACTCACCCAGCAGCGAACGAAATTCGGGAACAAAGGTTCCGTACACGTCATCCGTCAAGATCATGAGGTCCGGACGATTTGTTTTCACCAGGTTTGCGATCTTCGCGATCGTTTCCTTGCTCAGGGCCACGCCCGTCGGGTTGCCGGGATTCACTACGAAGAAGGCCTTGATCTTTGGGTCTTCGAGTTTTTGCAGCTCGTCATCAGTAAACTGGAACCGGTTTTCCTGAGGAGCTGCGATGTTGACCACGTTCAAGCCATAGTCCTCGAGATGGGGCATCTCGATGTAGGGGGTAAAAATCGGCGTTCCCAGAGCAATCGTGTCGCCGGGGCGCAACAGACGGTTGGCTTTCAGCGACTTGAAGATGTAGCACATTGCCGCGGTTCCACCTTCGACCGCGTACAGGTCAAACTTACCTGCCGGCCGCGGGTCGCCACACATTGCCCACATCAGGTACTCGTGGGCGATGCGCTCGTTGTGCGCGAGCATGCGGTCGGGCACAGGGTAGTTATCACCGATAATGGAGTCGACCAGTTCATGCACGAACGCATCCGGCTCGAAGCCAAATGTCTTCACCGCAAAGTGCACCATCGCCAAGAGGAACGAGGCGCCAGGCATGTCGGAGTGCTTGGTAAGCCACGACTCCAGGCGGCCGGCAATCCCCTGAGCCTGAGGCATGCCACCGAGACCGGCTTCGTGTTCCATCACCCTACGGCTTTCAGTCATCGCAAACTGGCCGAGCAGGAAATAGCCTTCGCGGGGCGTCGTGGCAATCCAGTTGGGGTTTCCACGGCCCGCGTTGAGAAATGCCGATTGTGTGGTTCTCGAGGTTTTCTTGGCGAGCTTGATCAGCTCGTCCTTAATTTCGAACGGGCTCAAGGTTTCGAAGCTTCGAAGGTTTGCGAGTTCCATGAAATTTTCTCCTCTATTTCATAAATCCTGACGACATCAGAATGATGAGAACCATGCCCCAGATCGTGAGCAGCGTGTTGCCCACTGCGTAAGTTACGGTGTAGCCGAGCGCGGGTATTTGACTGCCGGCCATGTCGCAAACCAAACCAAGCGATGCCGTCGTGGTGCGAGCCCCGGAAACGATGCCAAGCGTGAGTGCATCATGGAAGCGGAAAATGTACTTCGCAATGAACATGCCGAAAACCAGGGGCAAGGTAGTGGCCAAGGCTCCCCACAAGAATAATCCGATGCCTTGGGTGCGCAATCCGTTCACGAAACCCGGACCGGCCGAGATGCCGACGATGGCGATAAAAATATTCAGGCCAACGGAGTTCATGAACCACACGGTCGAGTTAGGAATTCGACCGAACTTGGGATGCACTGATCGTATCCAGCCGCAAATCAGGCCCGAGATCAAGGCTCCGCCAGCGGTTGAAAGGGTGAGCGGCACTCCCGCCACCTTCCATACCAGAGATCCAATCAGGGCCCCAACTGTAATGCCGGCGCCGATGAACGCCACGTCTGCAACATCGGTCGCCCGGTCGGGTACGCCCAGCATCTTGATGGCAGCGCTGGTCTCTTGGGTGCGTCCGACAATGGTGAGAATGTCGCCCCGGAAGATTTTCGTGCTTGGGAGGACTGGAATCGAGGTTGCAACCGCACCACGAGTAATCTTTCGCAGAAAGACTCCACGCGCAGCCGGTTGCTGCGCGAGCTCGGCAAGCGTCTTACCGTCGACCTCTTTATTCGTCACATAGATGTCGACACCTTCTACTGGAACACTGAGCAATTCGGGATCATCAATTTCCGGCGCCTCATCGCCGACTAGATTCATACCGCGTCCACCCGCGACGGCGACCAACTTGGCACGTTCGGAAGCGATCCTGAGGAGTGATTCCCTCGTGCCGGCTACGGCAACCACATCACCCTCCTGCAATACCGTGTCTGCTAATGCTTCCTGAATAACGCCGTTACGACGAAGCCGGAGGACAAAAACGCGGGCGTCAGGCAGTAAGGCCTCTGCCTCGGCAGCGCGGAGGCCATTCACGACGCCACCCGGTTGGGCCCGAAACGCGCGCATTTCCCAACGGTGCCAGGCAGACCCGATCCCGCCCAGTTCTTTCGTGCCGCCTTGCTTCTCCTCGTAATCTTTGCAGGCTGCCGGAAGATTGATCCGCAATAATGCCGGCCCCACAAGTGCGATCACGATTGCCGATCCCACAGTGCCGAACATGTAGGTGACGGCATAAGCAATCGGCATCGAGTCGATCAGTT
>JASHNX010000265.1 GCA_030041415.1 Candidatus Sulfotelmatobacter sp. | reverse complement strand
CACGCTTCATCGCGCGATCTAATATTCACGGTGCCGGAGTTTCGGAAAGTCAGGGGCCGAACGGCTTTGCCGCGGCATCTTCCTTGAGGGGGTTCCGCTCTGGCGGAAAGCAGAAGCGAGCCTGCCTACGGTAGCCCCCTTCCTGTCTCTCTATGAGCTCCAAAAACCACTCGAAGACCGTGTCCATCACAATAACGAAGCGTGTCCCTATGCAAGACGCATTCCTCAAGAGCAACGCAAGTCGGGCACTGGCGAATATCCGCTCTGCAAAACATGCGAGTATCTAAACGCGCGAGGCCGCTAGCTAGTGCGATATAACGTTCCGCGTCACGCTTCCCCCCAGGAAAGCGAGACTCTTCTGGATTGTCGTAATCAGGCGATAGTACTCATTGTGGTCAATGAGTGTAATCGGGATTTTTCGCCAACTACTCGCGACAGGTCCCCCAAAGGAGGCGAGACGGGTTAACATAGCCCAGCGTGAGTTATTCAAAGAAAGCTTGTTCGTTGGCTGTAATCGTCACTGTGCTTTGTTGGCCAGGACTAAGCTTCACAAGTGCGCAGAACGTTTCTGCTAAACAGTCAGCCGAACGCGACAGGGAAAAGGAAGACGTTGTTGCCAAACTCTTCGAGGCTGTCATAGCGGACTTGAAGCTCCCACTTCTCAAGAGAATTCCACACCGAGCCGATTTGGAAGAAGCGGTTTGCACAACTGCGTTGGCTGATGGGCAGTCAAAGCATCTATTCGGGCTCTACGAAACCACACATCCAGAGTCGAGCATAGATGAGGTAAAAAAGATTGCGACCTCACGCGATTTTACTGTTACGCAAAAAGGCAAACGTGTGCCGAGATACGCTAGATACTCAGTGGCTGTCTGGCAGGTTGGAGGTGGGCCACAGCAGGTAACGTACTGGGTCGGACTTGGATTTTATGAGAGCGCCACGGCGGAATTTGTCGACTGCCATTTTACCGATGATGTTCACTACTGTGGTCTGTGGAAGAAATCAATTGCCGCCGCTTGTCGTGGGAAGTGACCCAGCCTCATCATGCGAGCTTTTTCGCTCCTCTGTCCCCCTCCGCGCTTTCGAGATGCGACTGGTGACGTTAACAGGCGATTACGCTCATTGACCCTCGAATGGGCGTTCTCCTGTTTCACTTTTCTCACGGGCAGGATCACGCCCCGCTATTCAATCCATACATCGATTTGAGTCTGGACCATCGCCTTTTGCGTGACCATTGGAGGTGGAGCAAAAGGGCACGCGCTCCGAGCAGCCCTTGTATCAGATCCCCACCGTGTAGGGCAGCGTCCATCGCGTTAACGTTGCGAGCGAGTTTGTACGGGCGTGGGTCGTGCGTTTGTGCGCTTTTGTAGGTAAGGTTGTAGCAACGTCTGCATCCGAAGGTCTGCATCTCTGGCGGTAGATACAGCCGCCCAACGCGTTTGCCACAGGGACTCCCGTCGCGCCTCACCGGGCAACGAAACCAGTACCGCGCCCCGCCCAAATGAGGCCGAGTGCTCGTAATTGGGACTTCATACCTCCCCAGAATTCTCATCCCCAGGTATTGCTTCACCTGCTCCGGGTCGATGATGAGAGCCAGCTCGCCCCGCTCCCGCACGACGACGAAGCCAAGCGCCGCCTCGATGAAACCGGAGTTATCTTTCCAAAGCGTCGTCCAGCTACTCCCCGCTCCACTCCGAAACACCCCATCTCGTTGCATTGATTCGACGCGGAGAATCCGGCACTGCTCAACCGTCAATCGTGTTGTCCAACTGGGCCTGCCCATTTCCCTACCTCCCTGGATCGATTCGTTTCCTAAATCATTAGGCGAACCGGGGGCGTGGGAGTGGGAGGCCGTTGAAAATAAAGCGAGTCGAGGAGAATTTCGCGTTAAAATTCCACGCGATTTCCCGCCCTTTCGCAGAGAATAGGCGAATGCTGGGACGATTTCAATCAGTTTGACATGCGTCCGAGGCCCCCACCCTGAAGTGCGGGAGCTGAAAGGGGTTTTGAGTGTAATCGCCTGATAGCGACATTGACTTCCGAATGGCTCGTCATCCTGGAGTATTCCTGAGTGAAGTCCCATGCCCCTATTTGCGTCGACTCACTTTACAGTCTTTGGTATCGGCGCGACCACCCAGACGTACTCAAGTAGTTCCGTCCCGTTGTTCGTCACATTGTGCCGTGTCTGAGGCGGGATGTAGGCAAGCATTTTCTCCTTAAGTGGCACGTCGGGATGTCCCTCGATGTTCGCCACGCCGCTGCCACGGAGGATGATCAGAGCTTCCTCGTTTGCCGCAGTCGAATGCCAACCAACGCTTCCACCCGGTTTAAGTTTCACGGAACCGCCCCTCATCCCGCTCGTTTGCGGTATTCCTTTGAGTACTGCGCAATCGCCTCCGGTGCACTCCAAGGTAAAGGTCATCGGTTCGCGTCTCGCCGCTTGCTGCGCTGCAATAGTGCCGAAGGCGAGAAACAGGCAGGTCAACATCAACAGGAGCTTAACTCTTGTCATGGGGTTTTGTAATCAGTGCGTGTGCGGATGATCGTGTGTCTGCACTTTGTGCTGGAGATCGCGAACCTCCTGCTCTAGCTTCTTCACATGTTCCTCCAACGCCTTAATCCGCTGGTCGGTGTCAGGGTGCTTGTGACCTGTTTGTTGCTCAGCCATAAACCCTCCTGGCTGTACATCCTATCAAGCGAGTCCAAATCTCTGCCAAGTGATTCGGTAGAAGGTTCAGCTAGGCGTCTAATTCCAGTTCGTCGAAGCGGCGCCATCTGTAGAACGCGATCGACACGATCCAGCTCAATACGAAAAGGCCAACAATGAAATAACCAAGTACGCCGAAGTTGTCGTTCAGCTTCGCGATGCCGTCCCAAAACCTTCCCGTGAGCTGAAAGTGTACGGCTAGCAGACCCAGGGCCTCAATGCCACCGACAACAAGTGCAACGAGCACAGAAACCGAAGTGATCGTAATGTTGTAGTAGAGCTTGCGAATGGGTTTGACGAAGGCCCATCCGTAGGCACCCAGCATAAGGATATTGTCGGTCGTATCAATCAGCGACATGCCGGCCGCAAAAAGTGTGGGGAAAACCAGAATCGCCCAGAAGGATAGCCCTTTGGCGGCTTCCGCTGCGGAAATTCCCAACAAGCCGATCTCGGTTGCCGTATCGAATCCCAGCCCAAACAAAAGTCCCAACGGGTACATATGCCAGCTGCGGGTGATCATGTGGAACATGGGTCGGAACAATCGAGATAAAAACCCGCGGTTGCCGAGGAGCAGATCGAAATCTTCATCCACATAAGGCTCGCCGCAACGGACTTTCACAAATGTCCGGTAAATTGACCGCAGAACAATGAGGTTGACAATGGCGATCGCAAAGAGGAAAAAAGCTGAGATCAAAGTGCCGATTACCGATGCGATGTTTCTGATAGCGTCGAGGCGATGCTGGAGTGCGATCGCGGCGCCCGCAATGGCCGCCGCGCCGAGAACGACAATGGTGGAATGACCCAGCGAAAACATGAAGCCGACCGCAACCGGGCGTTTTCCATCTTGCATCAATTTCCGGGTCACATTGTCGATGGCCGCGATGTGATCCGCATCGACGGCGTGCCGCAGACCAAAGCTGTAGGCAAGAAGCGCGGTCCCGAGCAGAACGGGATAATGATGAAACGCGATACCCGCCCAAATCCATGCTCCAATGTTGAACGCGAATAAAATGCCGTAGATTGCGATGACCCGGCTGCGTAGGTGATCGGCAGCATCATCGAAAAGGTTCGTCAATCCAAGTCGGACGGATCTTGTCATGTTGTCACAACCCGTAGCAGAGATCTCCGGAAGCGTATGCGAACTTCTTATTGCTAGTCTCTCGACTGAACTTCGCATCGAAGTGACCTCTAAGACGGAGTCTCAAAACACAAATTTCGCTGCGATCTGAACCAGGCGAGGTGACGCGGCGCTCACGATGTCCCCAAAGTGCTGCGTGTCGTCCACTTGGCCGTCGACCGATGCTGCCCCATAGAACTGGGTATGGTTGAATGCATTGAAAGCCTCTGCCCTGAACTCGATCGACTTGCTTTCCGTCAGGCGCGTGATCTTTTGCAAGGTCAAATCGAAGTTGTTTATGCCCGGCCCATAGAATACCCGTCGTTTGGCGTTGCCCAGTGTGCCAGAAGCTTCCAGCGGAAATAGGGCCGTGTTGAAAGCGGGCTTGCCGTTTCGGCCGTTGGTATTGATCTCGAACGGCCCAGGCAGTTGCTGAGGAGTGTCCAGCAAATAGTTGTTGATGCCGTTGCCAAGCGTTCCGAGCAACGAGTTGTCGGAATTGTCAGTCAATGTCACAGGAAAACCGGTCGCAAAACGAGTTGTCCCGGAAACGCTCCAGCCCGTAGTCAAACGATTGGAAGTGCGCGTCGCTCGTTCAACGGGCAGAGCCAGCGTGTAACTTGCCACAAACGTGTGCTTCTGATCCCATGCCGAGATCGTTCGTTGGTGCCTGGGGTCTCTCGGGTCGATCTGTTCTCCGAGGTTCGAACCTTGATCGATCGACTTCGCGTACGCATAGCTGAGCAGAAACTGCGTGCCGTGGCTTTGATAACGGAGCGTCGTTTCCAGCGCGTTGTAGTTCGAGTTCGCGACCGTGCTCTGCGAGGCGTTTTCCCCGTAATACTCGAAGGGAGGATTCGGCCCTACGTAGGTATTTTGGTCGCCAGGAAGATTGCGAGTCCCATAGATAGGGGCGCCGGACCCACTGGTGTAAGTATTGTCCTCTGCGAATGGAGCGCAGCCCTGGCTCACCAAGCTTTGGCAAAGCGCTGGATTGCTCAGGTTCGCGTCAACCACGTTAAGGATGCGATGCCCCTCGTTGCCGACATAGCTCACCGTTAGCAGCGCACTGTTAGTGATTTGCCGTTGGATCGAGAACATGTAGTTGTTAATGTACGGCGGTCGATTGCGGTAGTTGAAGAACGGGTCTGCAGCCATACCTGCAAACGTGTCCCAATTGACGGAATCATCCGGATGTGAGGCGGAGACACCGTGCGGCGGAAAGGGAAATGGGAACGGCTGCGCGTTTTGGACCCCATTGCCGGCGTTGATGAACGGCGCCGCCAGAAGCGGCGGCGTAGGGCTGAGATAGTTGAAGCCGTAGGGCGGCACACCGTACATCACACCTGCCGCCAGACCTGGAAATTCCGTGTAGAAGATGCCGTAGCTCGCACGGATGCTGCTCTTGCCGTCGCCTCCGAAGAGCGCTTTCCAGATTCCTTGATCGAACCTTGGTGCGTAGGCGACGCCGATTCTCGGAGCGAAGTTCTTGTAATCGGTGGGAGCAAGGGTCCGCGGAATTCCGGGATCGCCGGGGTACACCATACCGGGGAACGC
>JASHNX010000264.1 GCA_030041415.1 Candidatus Sulfotelmatobacter sp. | reverse complement strand
CGAATCGTCAGCAGATTTCCCCCGCCATTGATCTTGCCATGAACCTCGTTATGCTGAATCCTGCCCGCCGTCACCACCACCGGTAAATCCAGGTCGATGTGCCCATCGCCCGTGTGCAGGTCCACATCAGCGGCCAGATTCTCCGGCACTGCCAGCGTCACCGACCCATCCCCACTCTCGATCGTCCATCCCCCGGCTAAAGTCGAACCCGCGTCTGCCCGCGCCTCCACGTGCCCATCGCCTGACTTCAAATCCAGTTCGTCAAAGCGCCCGTTCACCCGGATGTGCCCGTCTCCCGTCGTTGCCGACAACTTGCCATCCACTCCATCCAGCTCTTGCGAACCATCGCCGGTGCGCAACTGCATTTCGCCCTTGAACTGCGCAAGATTAATGTTGCCGTCTCCAGTACGGAGATCCACTCGTCCTTCGCGCGGCATCTGAATCTCGACCTCGACTCGCTTGCGGTAACCCCAATTAATGATGATCCCCTCGTGCGGCAGTCGCACATCGATCTCCACCACATCACCCGTCTGGTGCTCCTGAATCTTTACGCCGCCCTCGCCAATCTTGTACCCGTTCGTCGTTATCCTCGCCGCAATCGTGTTCTGGTCCCACGTCGAAACCCGGATGTTCGCATCCGACGTGTCTACGCGCAGGTCCGGCTTTCCCGAAATCGTGTATGTCTTCGTCCACTCGTCGGCCCGCGCGCCCATTGCCGCCGCGCAGATGAAACCGGCCACTATCGACGTTGCCAGCAAACTGATCCGGATTCGCTTCATAAACGCCTCCTTGCCAGGCAGGCAGACTCCTGCCTGCCCTCTTAGACGTAATTACGCAGAATCGGTGAGATTGGTTCCATCACATCCGTGTGGCGCGGGCGCCTCGCCCGCGAAGTGCTAGTCCACGAGCCAAACCTTTGCGACGGATTTGCCCCTCCACCACCGCAGGCGTGGTAAATCTCTGCCGCATCCCCCTTACGCTCCCAATGCCTTCTGAATCGTTTCCGCAATCCCCGCCGTCAGCGCTTTCATTTTCTCTTCTGACTCCGCTTCCACCATCACCCGCGCCAGCGCTTCGGTTCCCGAATATCGCACCACCACGCGCCCATTTCCGTCCAACTCGCTTTCCGCCGCCGCAATTGCCCGCGCCACCTCCGGCACCTGTGCAAAGGGAACCTTTTCTCGCACCCGCACATTCTGAATTTTCTGCGGAAACACTTTCAGATCGCTGACCAGTTCCGCCAGCGATTTCCCCGATCTCACAATCACATCCATCACTCGCAGCGCTGTCATCAGCCCGTCGCCCGTCGTCGCATCCCCATCGCGAAAAATCACGTGCCCCGATTGTTCTCCCCCCAGCGTCGCGCCTGTCTTCAACATTTCTTCCAGCACATATTTATCGCCCACGTTCGCCCGCAGCATCTGAATCCCCGATTTCTTCAGCGCGATCTCCACCCCCATGTTCGACATCGTCGTCGCCACCACCATATCGCCCGCCAATGTTCCCCGTGATTGCATATCGCGAGCGGTCAGCAGTAGTACGCCGTCTCCATTGACCACGCGTCCGTTGGCATCACAAAACAACGCCCGATCGGCATCGCCATCAAACGTCACTCCCAAATCAAACTCACCGTTCCTATCCGCAACCAATTTCCCCAATACCTCCGGATGCAGCGCCCCACATCCTTCATTAATATTTCTTCCATCCGGCGTCACGTTTGTGAAGGTCGCCTGAATCCGCAGACTCCCAAACAATTCAGGAGCCTCGGCTGTCGCCGCGCCATTCGCGCAATCCACCAGCACGCGCAGCCTGCTCAAATCTGCAGCTACACTTCCCGCCAGCTTTTCGATGTAAGCCTTGCGCAGCCCGGCTTCCCCCGGCAATGAAGGTCCAGCGATCCGCAACGCAGTGTCGTCCGCCGCATCCGCTCGTCCCAGCAGCGCAAAAATTTCTTTTTCGATTTCCAGTTCGCGGGCGTCGCTCAGCTTGAATCCATCGCCAGAAAAAACTTTGATCCCGTTGTCTGTCCACGGATTATGCGACGCTGAGATCACCACACCCGCGGCGAACCCGCGCGAACGCGCCAGGTAGGCAACTCCCGGTGTCGTGATCACGCCCGCGCTGTGCACCTCCACGCCCACCGCCGCCATCCCCGCAGCAACCCGGTCCGCAATCCAAGCGCTCGACTCGCGCGTGTCCTGCCCCATCACCGCCCGCGCCTTCGCCGTCGCACGCACCAGATCGTGTCCCAGCGCCCGCCCAATCAAATACGTGCTCTGCGCCGTCAATGGGAATTCGCCCGCTACTCCGCGTATGCCGTCGGTCCCAAATAATTTTCTGCTTTGACTGCTCATAGAAGGTTTCTACAGTGGAGTACTTGCGCTACGAATTGTATTCTCGACCGGAGTGGAGAGACCTGCTGTTCTCAGGCGGCTGGTATCGCTTTCGGAAACGGGTGCTAATGCCCGCTCCCTGCCGTCTTCTCCATAATCACCGTCACCCGCACCGGCGCCGGATTCACCACCTGCACCAGCGGATCCGGCACATACACCATCGTCACGAACGTTGCCTGCGTCGTCGTCCCGGAAACATCTACCGGATCGGTCGTCGCCGCGTCCACGTCCTGCACATGATGCTGTGGCCCGGTAATCGTAATCGTCTGCGGATCCACCAGAATCTTGCTGATCCGCTCGCCTTCCACAAAATTTCCTGTCACCCTCGGCCGGATTTCCACTTCCCTTGTTAACCCTGTATCAAAGCTCAGGTGCACCTGCCCCGGCACCACCTGCACCACGTGCAGCTCTCGGCTGTGCTGGATCTGTTGCGCGGTTAAATCGAACGTCCGTTCGCCCGGCTTCGCATCTCCTAGTTCCAGCTGCGCATGAACATCGGTCGATCGCAGATTGCGGATCACGTTTTCCGGCCCGCGCACTCGAATCTGCGCTTCCGGAATCGTAATCGAGCTGATTTCTAGATGTGCCGGAACATGCTCAAACTCGATCGGCACCCGCACTTCCACCTCGGCCGGCTCCTGCTCCGGCGCAATCGCCAGCCACAGCCCTGTCGCGATCAGCAACGACAGGATTTTCAGCCAGAAATTATGCAGCACCCAGCGCCGCAACAGATCTTTCATAGCGGACGCTCCTCTTCATCTTCTGCGTCTCCATCCGCGCCAATCTGTGCCCGCATCCGCAGCGGCGATTCCTCGTTCGTTTCTCCACCGTGCCCTGTGACCGTCGGCAGCGCCACCGGAGCCATATATCGCTTCAGCTCGCTGCTCAGCCGTTCCCGCAGTTGCTCGGCCGTCAAGTCGCGTTCAATCTTTCCGCCCACCGCCACGCTGATCGCGCCGGTTTCTTCCGAAACGATCACCGCAATCGCATCTGTCTCTTCGGTGATGCCAATTCCCGCGCGGTGCCGCGTTCCCAGCTGCGTCGAAAGCACGGGATTCATCGATAGCGGCAAGAAACACGCTGCCGCCGCGATTCTGTCTTTTTGTATGATGGCCGCCCCGTCGTGCAGCGGCGCGCTCGGCCGGAAGATGGTCGCCAGCAGATCGTAGGAAAGTTTCGCATCCATCGCCACGCCGCTCTCGATATACGTCCGCAACCCGATCTCGCGCTCGATCACAATAAGCGCGCCCGTCTGGTGCTGCGAAAACAGATTCGCCGCCAGCACAATGTCGTCGTAGGAATCTCCCCCCGCCGTGTTTCCGCGCAAAAAACTCAAGCGACGTCCCACATCCGACAGCACATGGCGGATTTCCGATTGAAACACCACGATGAGCGCGAAAACTATATAGGGAAGAAAATGGCTGACCAGCCAGTTCAGCGTGACCAGCTCGCCGATCCTTGCCAGGTAAAACGCCACGATCACCGCCGCGAGTCCCGCCAGCATCGGCGCCGCCCGCGTCCCGCGAATCATGGTCAGCAACTCATAAACGATCAGCGCCACCAGCAGAATGTCGAGTACCGTAAACGACACTCTCAGCCATGGCGCCGTGATGAGCATTCACGCTTCTCCTTGCCGCCCGATCCTGTTGATGTTCCGAATTGCAGAATGAATTGCGGAACCCTACATTCTAATTCACCGCGATTGCATCTCTTTCAATACGAAGGAGCGAAGGAGAGCTGGCGACCTAATTCGATTTGGCATCATCCCGAAGCCTCGCGCTTATCAGCAACGGAGGAGTTTCATTTCAAAAGCATCCACCACCACACGTTTGTCATTCCGAACGGCACCGTAGGGGGGTGAGGAACCTGCTTTTTCCCCAATCCCGGTCAGTCTTCGAATTATTCCGACTGCCGGCTCTTGGTTCCCTCGGTCTTGATGGTCTCTTTTACCTTCGCACGAATCTCGCCCTTCGCTACCCTCGCCGAAATCTCATCGCCCGCCTTCACCTGCACCGCGTCTTTTATAAGTTGCCCGCCCGCATCGAACACCAGCGCATACCCGCGCTCCAGAATCGCCACCGGAGAAAGCGTTTCCAGCGCCCGCCCCATTCGCTCGAGCCGCAGCTTCTTCAGCAGTAACTGGTTCCGCATCGCTGCTGCCATCGCCGCTGTTTGCGCGTCAAGCTCCGCTCGAATTCCCGCCAGAACCCGCCGCAAATCGTAATGCCGAACCGTCGCCGAAACATTTTCCAGACGCCGCCGATTCATTTCCAGAATCGCGCGCACGCCCCGCTCCAGCCGGAATGTCAAGTCGTCCACGTTCTGCTGCCGCTGCCGGATCAAATCCATCATCCGTGCAAACGCGCCATGCTGCGCCCGCTCCGTCAGCGCGTGCCGCGCTTCCAGCAGCCTTCGCTCCATTGCCCGAACCAGCCGCTCACTCAAGCCCTCAGCTGCATTTTCAATCTCCACTCTCGACCGGATCACCAGCTCCGCTGCCGCCGAAGGCGTCGGCGCGCGCAAATCAGCGACAAAATCGCAGATCGTGAAGTCCGTCTCGTGCCCCACCGCAGAAATCACCGGAATCTCCGACGCCGCAATCGTCCGCGCCAGGCCCTCATCATTAAACGCCGCCAGATCCTCTGCCGACCCTCCGCCGCGCGCCACAATAATCACTTCCACCGCGCGCTCACCGCGGGCGCCATTGAAATACCTCACTCCGCTCGCCACTTCAAACGCCGCTGCATCTCCCTGCACCTGCGCCGGGAAAATCACAACATTCGACGAATGATGCCTCCTCTGCAGAATATTCAAAATATCCCGCAGCGCCGCCGCCAGCGGAGAAGTCACCACCCCAATCCTCGCCGGCAGCGCCGGAATCGCTTTCTTCCGCTCCGCCGCAAACAATCCCTCGGCTTCCAGCTTCGCCTTCAGTTGCTCGAACGCAACCTGCAGGCTTCCCGCGCCCTTCGGCTCCAGATATTCCGCCGCAATCTGCAACTCGCCGCGATCTTCATAAATCGTGACTCGACCCCGCACAATGACTTGCATTCCATCTGCCGGACGAAACCGCAGCAGCCGCGCCTTCGAACTGAACATCACCACGCGGATCTGCGCGTTGCCGTCTTTCAGCGTGAAATAAAGATGCCCTGAATCTGGCGCGCGAAAATTCGAAATCTCCCCCTCGACCCACGCGTCGGTGTACTCGCGCTCCACATGGGTGCGCACCGCGGCGACGAGTGCCCGAACCGTCCACACTCGCCGCTCCGGAGGAGCGAAGCGAAACCCGAGTTGATCGGCGAGAGACATGGTGA
>JASHNX010000263.1 GCA_030041415.1 Candidatus Sulfotelmatobacter sp. | reverse complement strand
ACGGTAACGATTTCGCCCGCGTCGCGCGGCTTGAAGACCGGCAGAAAAATGTCTTCGCGCCGCCGTGGCAAGTCGCCCCAGCGTGTGGGGCGCTTGTCATACATGGTGAACATGTAGCGATTCGCCCAGAAGAGGTTCAGCGCAAGGTCGCGGCAAACTTCGTAACGGTTGGCGTAGCTACCGCTTTGCAGGCGACTGACAATTTCATTTTCAGTCGGGGCTTTTTCTCCAAAATCGCGGCGAATAACGGCGGCAAACTGTTTCAGCGATTCAAAAACGGAAAAATCAAGCTCGGGGAAAAAATTGCAAGGAAAGACGAGACGGCCGTGACGGTTGATGACAAATGGTTTCAGTAACATCGGACTTCTTCTTCCCGTTGCTTTTTCGGCTCCGTCGTTTCCTGGAACTTCTGATGAAATGTCCGTTCATCGAATCGATCTTGAACAAGGTCAGAGGCAGCACGCGCTCCGCTTCGTCAGGAGCAGCCAACTCATCGCCCATATCACAGGCTATGAACATCTCAAACAAGCTGCAGTGACCGAACGTACCAAGCCAATGTGACGAAAATCACCCAAGATGGCAGTTTCTTACTCAAACTCAATTGCGATCTGCCCCACTTTCACAGACTCGCCCAACTTGACCTGGACCGAAACCACTTTGGCGGAACCGGCCGCTGCCAGGCTGTTTTCCATCTTCATGGCTTCTACCACCATCAGGATTTCTCCCGCCTGCACGAGTTGCCCGGGCTCGACATTGATCCGCGTGACGATGCCGGCCACGGGATTGCGAAACACTTTGGATTCGTCAATCCCGCTTGTCTCCGAACTCGGTTCCGGCGGTGTCGGCAATACGATCGATTGCGCGCGGTTCGTCGACGCTGCCGGGTGATTTGACGACGAAAGCACGTCCTCGAGGTTGTCATAGTCGACTTCATAAACCTTTCCGCCGATTTCAATGTGCACTTTCACTCCGGCGCTCCCTCTCGGCAGATTTCCGTCCCTAAGCGCGCGCGGTTCACTCATGGGACACAAACTGGTTATGGGAAGCTTGGATCGCGATCCTGCCTTGAGTAATCCATGTCAGTGCGGCGTCGTGGCTTTCCAAAGGCTTTACCGACCTGATTTGAATCTTGCGGCCGAGGAAGGCAGAAAGCGTGGCCCCGATCGCCTCCTGAGTCTCAGCAGAAATCTGTCCGTCCTCATGATGTGCCTGCGGCACGGTGCGGTGTTTTCCGTTTACTTTCCCGGCAATGCGAATGCTGCCGCTATCGGTTAGGTCGCCATTTCCTGAGATTTCCCGCTGCGGCCTTTCTTCCAGCGCCCGTTCCTCGATCTCGCGCAATGTGCTCGACACTCGGCTGATTTCGGTCTGAAGCTCGCTGCGCAATTGCAGCGCCATGCGCGCGACGATCCACCAGCATCCCAGCAGCACAAAGCATCCAGCGATCAGGTATGTAGGCATTTAGCTCTCCTTTTGCGTCTCAGAGCGGGATCAAGCCGTGCTTCTTGGGCGGGCGAAATTCTCGTTTGGTGTGTAAGAAATCGAGCGCCCTGGCGAGATACGGTCTGGTTTGCGCCGGCTCGATAACGTCATCCACCAGTTGCCGGCTTGCCGCCACGTAGGGATTAGCAAATGTGCTGCGATAATTCTCGATCAATTCCGACCGCTTCCGTACTTTGTCCTCGACGGCGTCGATTTCGTGGCGGAAAACAATTTCAACCGCGCTCTCCGCTCCCATGACCGCGATCTCAGCCGTTGGCCAGGCGATCACCCGGTCCGCGCCCAGATGCTTGCAGCACATCGCGATGTAGGCACCGCCATAGGCTTTGCGCAGCACCACGGTTATTTTCGGCACCGTCGCCGCCGAATAGGCAAAAAGGATCTTGGCTCCGTGGCGTATGATGCCGCCAAACTCCTGATCAACTCCCGGCAAGAAACCGGGAGTATCGACGAACGTCAGCAGAGGGATGTTGAAGGCGTTGCAGAAGCGCACAAACCAGGCGACCTTGTCCGACGAATTGATGTCCAGCACTCCCGCCAGCACCGACGGTTGGCTCGCAACGATACCCACGGTGCGTCCCTCAACGCGCCCGAAACCAATCACCACATTGGCCGCATATCCCGGCTGGATCTCGAAAAAATCGCGATGATCGAGCAGTCGCGTAATGATCTTTCTTACGTCGTAGGGCGCTTTCGGATCCGCTGGAACCGCCTCGTTCAACTCGGGATCGTCTTCGGTTGGCAGATCATAAGGAACGTGCGGCGGGTCTTCCAGGTTATTGGAAGGCAGAAAGCTCAAAACGCGCCTGCAGAGCAGCAGCGCTCCGGCATCGTCTTCCGCAATCAGATGAACCACTCCCGAGCGATTCATCTGCGTTGCCGGACCGCCTAACACTTCGGGCGTGACGACTTCGCCGGTCACCTGCCGAATCACCTGTGGGCCGGTGATGAACAATTGCGCGCGCTTTGTCTGTATTATGAAATCGGTGAGCGCTGGACTGTACGCTGCTCCGCCCGCGCAAGGCCCACAAATGATGGAAATTTGGGGAACGATCCCGGAGAGCATCACGTTGTTATAAAAAACGCGCGCGTAGCCTGCTAGGCTGTCAATTCCTTCCTGCACCCTTGCGCCACCGGAATCGTTAATGAACACGAATGGCGTACCAGTTTTCAACGACAGCTGCATCATTTCCGCGATCTTGCAGCAGTGCGCTTCTCCCGCAGCCCCTCCGGCGACGGTAAAATCCTGGCTTGCCAGATGCACGGTGCGTCCGTCGATAGTGGCGCAGCCGGTGATCACACCGTCAGCCGCCAGTTCTTTTTCCGACATCCCGAAGTAAGTGGCGCGGTGCTTGGCAAAAAGTCCTACTTCCTGAAAACTGCCGTGATCCACCAGAAGATCGAGCCGCTCGCGAGCAGTCAGCTTGCCTGAAGCATGTTGCTTTTGCAGGCGCAGAGGACCACCACCCTGCTCGGTCTCAGTTTTCTTGGCACGCAGGTGAGCGATCTTGTCCTGATTGCTCATCGGTTTGCGCACTAATTGCAATTCGGGAACCGTAACTGAGTTCAATACCGGCATCGGAGCCCTGGAAAATTTTCTCGCGATTTCTGACGAGCGCCGGGAGAGCCACTCGCGCGCTTGAACGGCACTGAAATATTGTGATCCAGACCCGACATGCGTACCGTGATCGACATCACCCGTGTGGGTGACCAGACGGTCCCTGAAAGGGAGATAAGGAGCGGAAGAGTCAGGGGCAGTTTCCTGATTTGTCGCCTTTTTTGGAGCGGTTTGCTTCCCCGATGACCACCTCTTCCGAAGCCTAATTTCCCGCGTCTTTGGGGCCATACAGGTATATACTTTCAGCCAGTTACGTGCGGCGTCTTTTCGGGGCTTTCCTGGCCGCTTCGTGGGCTAGCCATGCAAAACCGGAACTCGCGGTTCGATCCGCAAGATCGGCCCAACGCGGCCAATCAGGCAGGGGTCAGTGTTCCCGCCAAAGGCGAGAGCTCCGGTTCATATCCGCCCCTCGATCCAGACGCGACCCTCATCGAATTCCCGAAGCCCGATCTCGACTCCAACGCCGCACACCTTGATTTACAAGCCACGCAACTTGATATCTCACCGCCGCCTTCCGCGAGCGCTCCCTCGTCTCGTCCGCGACGTGTCGTGAGCGTATCTCTACTGGAGCCCGGAGATGTGTTGGCTGGCCGCTACGAGATTTTGAAGCTTTTGGGTGAAGGCGGAATGGGCGCGGTCTACAAGGCCATGGACCGCGAGTTGAACCGGCCTGTGGCGCTGAAAGTAATCCGGCCGGAACTGGGTTCGAACCCATCAATTCTCGCGCGGTTCAAGCAAGAACTCTTGCTGGCGCGGCAGGTCACGCACGTCAATGTCATCCGCATCTATGACCTGGGCGATGCAGACGGCATGAAGTTCATCACCATGGAGTTCGTGGAGGGCGAAGATTTACGCACGCTCATCCAAAAGAAGAAAAAGTTTCGGCCCGAGGAAGCCGTCGAGATTATCAAGCAGGCCTGCCGCGCGCTCGAAGCCGCCCACGGCGCTGGCGTTATCCATCGAGATTTGAAGCCACAAAACATCATGTCTGACGCCAGCGGCCGCGTCTTAGTTATGGATTTCGGCCTCGCGCGTACGGTAGGTGGCGATGGAATGACGCAGAGCGGTGCGCTGGTCGGGACAATGGAATACATGTCTCCCGAACAAGCTCTCGCCAAGGAGTTGGATCAGCGGTCTGACCTGTTTACCGTAGGCTTGATTCTCTACGAAATGCTGACCGGCGTAACCCCGTTTCATGCGGAAAGCGCCGTAGCTAGCTTGATCAAACGGAACTCCGAGCGGGCCATTCCGGTCTCCGACCACGATCAAAATATTCCGCGCGAACTCAGCAATATAGTTGGCAAGTGCTTGGAGCGAGATCCCAATCTGCGATATCAGACCGCTGCCGCGTTGCTCCGCGATCTCGAAGCCTGGCAGGAGAACGGCGCGGCTGCGAACCTGGGATTTCAGCCCGCAGTCGAACCCTGGGGTAGGACGATTCACTGGCCGTTGCTCAGCGGCGTCGCGGCGGTTATTTTGCTTGCGATTCTCGGTTATGTCTTTCGCGGACCGCTATTCTCGCCCTCGGCAAAGAAGGCCGCGACCGGGCCCACCGTTTCTCTCGCGATTTTGCCATTCCGAAATGCCTCCGGCGATCCCAGCGAGGATTGGCTTGGTCCGAGTCTCGCCGACATGTTGAGCACTGATGTGGGGCAGTCATCCCGTTTGCGCACGGTCCCGCAGGACCGCGTTCACCAGGTGCTGGCCGATCTGCGCGTCGCGCCCAACTCTGCGATGGAGCCGACCACGCTTCATCGCCTCGCCGAATTCAGCAACGCTGACACCCTGGTCTGGGGGCAGTACGCAAAATTCGGTGGCCAGATTCGCATCGATGCCACCCTGCAGGATCTAAAGCATGACCGCACTGTACCCATCAAGATCGATGCGGTCGATGAGAAAGATATTCCCGGAGCGGTCGACCGTTTAGCGGCTTCGATCCGCACGAATCTCTCGTTCTCATCGGACGTAATTAAGGAATTGAAGGCCAGTTCTTTCCAGCCTAGCTCTCACTCCGCCGCAGCCCTGCGCGATTACAACCAGGGAATCCAGTTTCTGCGCGATGGAAAGGATCCGGAGGCGGTGAATGCTCTGCAAGCTGCCACCAAAGAGGATGGAGACTTCGCGCTGGCGTATTCGCGACTCGCCGAAGCCGATTCCGCGCTCGGCTATGACGGCGATGCCGAGCAGTCATCGCGAAAAGCGCTCGACCTCAGTCAACAATTGCCAGCAGCGGAGAAATACCTGATCCAGGCCACGCATGCGCGGATCGCGAAAGACGACAAGAAAGCGATCGAAGCCTACGAAACGCTGGCCAAAAGCATGCCCGGTAATACGGATGTCGAATCGGCGCTCGGCAGCCTTTACACCGAAACCGGTAGCTACGACCTAGCCCGCGCTCAGTTGACCCAGTTGCTCCAATCCGACCCCAAGAACATCAAAGCTCTTTGGCAAATGGGAGTGGTCGAGATCGTCAGCGGAAGCCCGCAAGCTGCGCTCGATCCTCTGAACAAGGGATTGTCTTTATCCGTCGAGGTCGACGGTCAGGAATTGAAGGCGCTCATCCTGCAGTCGATGGGCATTGCCTACCGGATGATGAATAAGCTCGACGACGCCATGCGCAATTATCAGGACGCGATGGCAATCAATCAGCGGTTGGGGCTCAAGCGCGCTCTCGCCAGCAATCTGGTCGAAATCGCCGTCGTTCAAAATACCCAGGGCAAGGTGGACGCTGCGCTTTCCGACTACAATCAGGCCCTTGACTTGCAGCGCGGAATCGGCATGAAGAAAGAAGTGGGCGACACGCTTATCGACATGGGCGTGGTCTACGAATCGAAAGGCGATTACGATAAGGCGCTTGAAAATTACAAAGAAGCGCTGCAAATTCAGCGCGACACGGGTGACGAGAATTATCAGGCGCTATGCCTCAATAATATCGGCGGCGTTTACATGGGCAAAGGCGATAGCGACAACGCCCTGATTTACCTGCAGCAGGCGCTGCAGTTGCGGGAAAAACTCAATACCCCCGCAGCAGTCGCCGAAACATTATCCGAGTTGGGTCAAGTCTATATCACCACTGGTCAGTTCGATCAAGCGCTGACAACCTCGATGCGCGCTCTTGACCTGTGGCGCAAAGCGGGTAATACGCGCGGCGCCGCCGACGAATCGCACGACATCGGATTGGTCTTTGAGTACCAGGGCCGCTTCGGGGCAGCGATCAACTCCATGCAGGATGCGGTCAACGGCTATCGTGGAGCTGGAAACAGCAGCGGCGATATGGTCGAAGTTCTCAACGATCTTGCCGATGCTCTGGCGCAATCCGGGCGCGGTTCCGAGTCGGAGCCACTGCTGCACGAAGCGCAAACCATGGCCCGCGACTTAAAAAACCAGAGCACAAACGCCGAGTTGTTTACGACCGAAGGAGATATGAAGCGCTACAGCGGTGACACTGCCTCTGCCGCGGCATTCTACCGGCAGGCGCTGCAAGCGGCTTCGCACGGCAAGGATCCCGATGAAACCCTCGCTTGCCGCCTTCGGGCTGCCGAAGTCTCCGGCAACAGCCGCAATCCGGATGCCGCGATTCGCGAATTCCGCGCGGTGACGCAGCAAGCCGATTCCCGCAACCTTAAATATTTCTCGTTGGAAAGCTCCGTCGACGCGGCCGAAGCCCTGATCCAGCGCAAGACTTACGCTTCGGCCCAGCAGGAGCTTCAGAGCGATCTCGACAAGAGCGAAAAAATGGGAGCGCGCTTCCAGAGCGCGCGTATTCAATATCTGCTCGGCACCTCGCTTCGCCTCAACGGCAGTGCGGCCGACGCTAGCGAACACTATAAGGTGGCGCTTACCCTAATGGACGACATGCGCAAGGATCCTGGCGCAGAGAAGCTGCTCGATCGCTCGGACCTGAAATCCATGTATGCTGAGGCCTCGCGCTTCGCCAAGAATTAAAGCGTCCTAGGAATCGTGCGCAGGGAATACCACCCTTTTCGACCTTCTCCTGCCAGTACCTCGGTAACGTCAAAAGCCCGCTATTACACAACTATTACATCAGCCCGCTCAACTCCCTTGATACCTTAGCTAGGGCAAAGCCCGCTCATAAATCAACGGAGAACCCTCACTCACTATGCAACTGGAAAGACTCGAAAGACGACAGGCCGCCAACGATGAAATCAATTGGGTGACGGCCATTTTTATGGCCCTGTTTCATGTTGGAGCGGTAGCGGCATTGTTTTTCTTTACATGGAAGGCGCTATTCGTCTCCATGCTTTTGTGGTGGATTTCCGGCAGCATTGGTATCGGCATGTGTTACCACCGCTTGCTGACTCATCGCGGCTATAAGACCTACAAATGGCTCGAGTACCTGATGACCATTTGCGCGACTCTGGCGCTCGAGGGCGGACCAATTTTCTGGGTCGCCACGCATCGCATTCACCATCAATTCTCAGACCAGGAAGGCGATCCGCATTCGCCCATCGACGGTAAATGGTGGGCGCACATGGGCTGGATTCTCATGGGCAAATCCATGCACCATGACACGACTACGCTCGCGCGTTATGTTCCCGATCTCGCCAAAGATAAATTTCATGTCTGGATCACCAAGTATCACTATGTTTCGCAGGTTGTCTGCGGCATTGTTCTGCTGGCTATCGGCGGGCTGCCATGGCTGTTGTGGGGAACATTTTTCCGCACTGTCTTCGGCCTGCACTGCACTTGGCTGGTGAATTCGGCTACGCATTCCTGGGGCACACGCCGCTTTGCCACCCGTGACCTTTCCACGAACAGCATGTGGGTTGCGCTGATGACTTTTGGCGAAGGCTGGCACAATAATCACCACGCGCATCCGACTTCCGCGGCGCATGGGTTTGCCTGGTATGAAATTGACACCAACTGGTATGGCATCTGGGCATTGAAGCAACTCGGCCTGGCTTGGGACGTCAAGCGGGTTCGCCTGGCTGACATCGAGAAAGGCCAGGTAGCCGCGCCCAACGGGCGACTGGTCGGCGAGCCTCTGGCGGAGGGAGCTGCGGCGGGAGACTAGGCCGCCGCGTCGAACACCTCATTTCGCGATCGCTGGGTCAATTTCTGCCGATGCGGTTTGTGTCCGCTGCTGCCCGACCCAGTCGTGGATGCGGGTGCTGAGAACGTCGAGTGGCAAAGCGCCGCCGCTCAATACTTCGTCGTGAAACGCGCGAATATCGAATTTGTCTCCCATCTGCTCTTTTGCGTACTGGCGCAGCTTCAGAATTTCTAATTGCCCAACCTTGTACGCCAGAGCCTGACCCGGCCACGCCATGTAGCGATCGGTTTCTTCTTGCACTTCGGGTTCGTCGATCGCCGAATGCTCATGAAAGAAATCGACCACCTGCTGCCGAGTCCAGTGCTTGTAGTGGAAGCCGGTGTCTACCACAAGCCGGATGGCGCGAAGCATATCATCCTGCAGGTGGCCGTAATAGCTGTACGGATCCTGATAGAACCCGACTTCCTTGCCCAATTCTTCGGAATAGAGCGCCCATCCCTCGATGTAGGCTGTATATCCCTCGTGCTGGCGAAACGGCGGTAAGGTGGGCAGTTCCTGCGCAATCGAGATCTGCAGGTGATGGCCGGGAACGCCTTCATGGTAAGCCGTGGTTTCTGCGGCGAGTGTAGTCTGGTGCTCGTAATCCCCGGTGTTCACCATGACGTGCGCTTTGCGCGAGCCGTCGGGCGTGCCCTCCAGATAATGAGTCGAAGCTTCCTTTTCGCGGAACTCCTCGATCGGCTTTACATCAACTTTTTCTTTCGGCAACCTTCCGAATAAATCGGGCAGCTTCGTGTACATCTGATCGATATATTTCTGGTAGAGATCAAGGATTTCCTGCCGCGAGTGAACATGAACCC
>JASHNX010000025.1 GCA_030041415.1 Candidatus Sulfotelmatobacter sp. | reverse complement strand
GCCATCAAGTCCCGTGGCAGGCCGGCTCCTTCGTTGCCGAAAAAGATTGCGCACGATTGCTTGAGATTCGCGTCACTCAAGGGCGTTCCTTTATGCGAGGACGTTGCCATCAAGTGCACATGGCGCTCGCGCAAGGACTTGCAAATTGTTTCGGCTTCAATCGCGCCTTTTTTCTCGCTTCCATGTCCATGAACGATGGGCAATCGGAACACCGATCCCGCAGAAGCGCGTATGGCTTTCGAATTATATGGACTAACTGTTCCTTCGCCCAGGATCACGCCGGCGCTGCCGAAAGCTTCCGCTGAACGGAGAATCGTTCCCAGGTTGCCGGGATCCTGCAAACCCGCAAGAACCACGATAGGCCCGACGTGCAAGCGTTCGACAAGATCCTCAAAAGAAAACTGGCGCGGCCGTACCAGCCCGGCTATGCCCTGCGGAGAGTCGCTGTCGACGACGCTGTCAAACAGTCGATCGGGCAACAGCAAGGTTTCAACCTGCGCTCCGATTTGCGGAAGCAATCGCTCGGCACTGTCTTGCGATGATTCGCGAAAGAAAACAGCGCTGAAGCGCAAGCTGCTGCGAATTGCCTCTTCCACGATTCGCAAGCCTTCAATCGCACAATCACCGTTTTCCGTGAGCTTTCCTTGGGAGAAAGCCTGACGCAGTTCCTTGATCAGCCGATTGTGCTTGCCCTCAACGCGCCGTAATCGAGAAGAAAGGCCAACCGTCTGTGAGGATTTTTTCATTCGATTCGTCGCGGCATCATACGAGCGCGCGTCTTGCGGTCCTTTGCCGTATTATTATAGATTCCCGCAACAAACTGATTTCACGACAAATACCCGGGAAGGGATGGCCGTGCGCGCCGAAATTGTAAAAATCAGCAACGATTCTCCACAAAGCTCACTCATTAAGTATTGCGCCGACCAGATTCGCGCCGGCGAAGTGCTGGGCATGCCGACCGACACATTCTACGGTCTGGCTGCCGATCCATTTAACCTGCGTGCAGTCGATCGGGTTTACGAGATCAAGACGCGCTCGCGCCACAAGCCGCTCTCGCTTCTCATCGAGAGCATCGATCAGGCAGAGGAACTCGCCAAAGAACTTTCTGACGAATTCTATTCCCTCGCCGAGAAATACTGGCCAGGGCCGCTGACCATCATTGTGAAAGCCGGATCGCGGCTGCCGCTCAAGGTGACCGCGAACACAGGAAATGTAGCTTTGCGTGTTCCGAATGCGAAGATTCCGCGTGCCGTAGTTACTGCGGCGGCGATTCCGATTACTGCGACTTCGGCGAATCTGAGCGGCGCTTCCGAATGCACCAGCGCGGAGCAGGTCCGCGACCAGTTGCAGGGGCGGATTAACATCATTGTGGACGGCGGCATCTCGCCGCGCGATGTCGCTTCGACAATTGTTGATCTCAGCGACAACGGTGGGCACTGGCGCATTATTCGCGAAGGCGCGATTCCCGCCGACGATATCTCCAGCTTCTTCGCCAAAGGATGAGTGACAATTCCGGCAACCGTGTTCTTCAGCGCCAGTGGATGGTGTGGCTTGGGGGGCTGCTGCTGGTTGGGTTTGTGGCGTTTCTAACGGTTACCAGCATCCAGATCGTCCGCGAGAGTTCGCTCGAGGAATTGCATCCGGCCGATGCGATTGTCGTATTCGGGGCCGCAGAGTATTCGGGCCGACCATCGCCGGTTTTGCGGGCGAGGCTTGATCATGCATTCGACCTTTACCAGAAAGGCATCGCTCCGATTGTCATAACAACGGGAGGAGCGGCCTCAGATCCGAGTTTCAGTGAAGGCGGAGTTGGCCGCGATTATCTCGTTCATCGCGGTATTCCCGAGCGCAACCTGATCGGCGAAACCCAAGGGTCGGATACCGCCCATTCGGCAATTCGCGTAGCCGTGATCATGCAAACCAACGGACTGCATAGTTGCGTTGCCGTCAGCGATGCTTATCACGTGTTTCGCATCAAGAAACTGCTGGAGCGTGAGGGAATTGGTCCGGTCTACGTTGCGCCTCGACCGGGCTCGCGTCCGCGTAGCGTGGCAGAACGTACATATGCGGTTCTGCGTGAAGCCTGCAGCTACCTCCTCTGGAAGTTGGGCATGAGCTAGTGGAAGTTATTTCTGGCTCGTTCTCCAGTGGCAGGAAACTGCCAGCGCTGACGCTCAGTCGAGATTCAGGCCATGGGTTGCCGCAATCTCATAATGTGCAGCTTTTGTTTCGTATCGCGACAGATGTATGCGGCGATCCTCAGGAATAATTGCCGTTTCGTAATCCGGTCCGGCGGCAGCGCGAACAGAATCGATCGAATCCCAGAGTAGGATGGTCATGAATTCGACCTCCGACCCGAGCTCGCGGCGAAGCAGATAGCTGCCTTTGTAGCCTTTCTTCTTGCTGATTCCAGGCAGCAGTTCCGGTTTCAGCATGGCTTCATAGGCATCGGCGTGCCCAGGCGTTGCGTACCCGCGCCACACTCTTGCGATCATTTGCACTCCTTATCTTGACTCGGCCTACCAGGCTAAGACTACCAGCCCATCCGCTTGCGAAGTTCCACGATATGCGCGACATGATGGCGCCCGTGCCAGGCGTAGATGGCGAGATTTTTCTCCAGGCTGACCAGGCCGAGTTCGGGATGACGGAAGGTTCGCTTCCAATCTTCTGGCCCGAGGGAACCCAGCAGCCGAACCCAACGGTCATGGAGAGTATCGAGCAGAGTCAGAGAAACTTCGATAGGGGTCGATTTTGTATCGGCTAGCTCTGCCCAGCGGTCTTCCGCATAAGGCTTGATCGTCGGTTCCTGTTCCGTAAGAGCCAGTTTAAATCGGGTGTACGCATTCAAGTGGCTGTCGGGGACGTGGTGCACTACTTGGCGGACAGTCCATCCTCCGTCACGATACGGCGTATCGAGTTGCGCTGGCGACAAATCTCTTACTGCCGCACGAAGGTTGGCGGGAGCTTGGGCAATTTCGGCGATCAGTCTGCTCTTCTGCTCTGCGCCTTGCGGTTCGTCGAAATGAAACTTGCCGATCGGGTAGCGCGGGTCGGTCATGCTGCCATCTCCAAAAATCCTCGAAGTGCACTCATTCGAGGAATTGGTCTAAAGATGACGGCCGAACTTAAGAGGCTTCAGAAAAACACCTCGAGGCGAAACGCTCAATCTCCCCGGACTTTTCCGTTAATCACCACCACCGAAGCTGCCGGCAGGTCATACAGCGTGTCCTTCGCCGCGGGGAGCTTGCTGTGAACAATCGGCCCATCGGGGTCCGCCGATCCTTTGCTGGTCATCACGATGGTCGGTTTTCCGCTCTCTTCGGCGTGGGCCATGAATCGTGTCTGCGCTGGGTGCCATTGATATTGTTCGCCGCCGAAGGTTGAAACCTCGACATTTCCGGAGAAATTGCTTTCCTTACCTCCAGCGCCTTCAAACGTGATACGAACGTGATGGGCATTCTCCTGATCTCGATTGACCGCCATAACCGCCCAATTCCCATCGGGTCGTTTGACGGCGTAGGCAGTTACCAATTCATGATCGGCGCCGTCGCTCACGTCGCCCTTTGCAGAAAACACCTGATGCTCGCCACCGCCTGGCTGAACCCACTGCAGGTTAATCAACTGCGCCACAAAAAATTGCGCCAGCAGCTGCTGAATTTGGTAATTTGAATCGACGGTGAACATGCCAAACGTTCCCGGAGAATTGTTGCAGCCCGGCTCCATCTGCAGCGGCAGATAGTGAAAGAAATAGACGGCGTTTCCGCCGGCGTTAAGGAACGAGCCGATATAATCCGCCAGCCAGATTCCCGAATAGATATCCTGAAAAGTTTCGCTCGCACCCGAAGAGAGGTTACCTTCAGTGATGAACATCGGCATATCGGCCGGAATCCCATCCTCATGCCACACCTGGATGATGTGGCTCACTAGCTCGGGTTCGTCGTACAAAGTTCCCCAGGGAATACGGCACGGATCCATTGGATAATGCTCGAACGAAAAGAATGCCAGGTCGTTTATGCGGCCGTGCTGTTTCAGATAGTCGACGAAGCGCGCGGTCCAGGAAACTTTGCCCTTCGCATCAGGCCAGACTTCGATGTCCTTATTCACGCCCTGAAATGAAGGACCGCCAAGTTTCAACTTGGGATCGATGCGATGAATCGCCGTCGCCCACTGCAGATAGAGCGCGGCATAATCTTCCGGCAACATGTACTGCCCGTCGGCCTCTTCGCCCATCTCGACGTAAGAGATGGGATAGCCGCGTTTTTCGACGTATGCAATCTCGGCTGCGGCATTATCCGGAGTGTCATACAGCATCGCGATAGGAATCATCGCCGGCAGACCACGGGTTACACCGCTGGTGAAGAAAAGATCGAATCCAACCTGCGCCTGTTTGGTCGATCCCAGATCAGACGGTTGATGCCAGGGATCAACCGACGAACAGTATGTTGCGGTCTGTTCCTGATCGGGCGTGTGGCGGAGAATGTCGTGAAATTCACCATCACGAGTTAGAGTTCCCAGATAAAGTTCGCGAATGGCATAGCCAACACAGTTACGAGGATCACTTGGTCCATCCTCGTCGCAAGTATTTGAGGATTCTGTCATCCAGATGCGAATGAACCGCACCGGCACCGGAGTATCGCTCAAGCGAATGGTTTCGGTTTTGCCTTTGCCATCATCGGCTGTTCCCTGCGCAAACGTCTGCCACACGCCGCGAGTCGGAGATCCGATCGGATTTTCTCCCGTCCAATACTGCACCAGGTATTTCTTCGCATAAGGTTCAGCCCAGGCAATGCGAATTGCGTCAACCTGCTGAACCTGCGCCAGATCCAGCGTGATCCACTGTGGATGCAGGGCATCGCTTTCTCCAGTGAAATGCTCGGTGAGATACGGATTGCTCTTCCAAAACGTGTTGAGATCGCCGTCATCCAGGCGGGAGAAGCCGACAGTGTCGGTTCCATCATTGCGGGTGAAGCCGCGGCGCGGTAACGGGTAACCGTACGAATAGCGCAGCATCTCCGTCGGCGTGGAGGAACCGGTGAAATACCCTTTGCCGCTTGGATCGCTCCACGTACCCTGCGGATTCCAATGCCATGCCTCGACCGCAAGTTCGGTGTTCTGCCGGTAGGTAACCGGCTGCCAGCCCGATTCCTGGGCCTTCTCGAGATTGGGTTGCTGCAAGTCTTTATCGATCGCATCTGCGGCGATGCGATCGACGCCAGCACCTAAGGCCTGATTTGGAACGAAATGATTGGTCGGACGCGAAGTATCAACCGAGATGGTTTGACCTGAAGCGTTCAAGACAAGGCTGGCGTAGAGTGAGCAAGAAAGAACTGCGATGAACTTTCTCAAGGCCCGTCACCTCATGCATTAAAACGATTGAATACAGGAGTATACGCGAGAAATGCCGGCCGCGCCTACTGCCCTCGAAAATCCCGGATCACTTCGGGCAGAGAAGAGTGCAGGAACGGTGCCGGGGCCAAGGTCAAAACCAGCATGAGCAGCGCAAACACCGCCAGCCAGATCCGTTTGCCGGAAACTTGCGGCCACTCGGCGACGTGCGGATGCCGGAAGCTGCTGAGCCAGAGCAGAATCGACCACACAAACCATCCGGTCCACAAATAGTAGGACATCACTAGAAGAATCAAAATCGTCAGGCGGGAAATGATCTTGTGGGCTCGGGGAACGATGGAGAAAACGATGTGCCCGCCATCCAGTTGTCCGCCCGGCAGCAAGTTGAGTGAGGTAGCGAGCATTCCAATCCAGGAGGCTATCGCGACAGGGTGGATCAGCAGCCGATTGAGCGGCAAAGCGGCTGGCCCATGCAGGAGGCCCAGGTTCTTGAGCAATTGCCGCATCGCATGGAAAATCAGCGGAAAGCCGAATTGGTAATCCGCCATGAGCCCGTTCGCTCTCATCGGCTTTGACCACGCCAGCGAAACCGCCAGAACCATCACGGCTACCACAAATCCGGCGATCGGGCCGGCAATTCCGATATCGAACAAAGCCGTGCGCGAGCGAACCCGCGAGCGGATGATGATCACCGCCCCCATCGTCCCGATCGGCGTTGGCGCGGGAATAAAGAATGGGAGGGTCGCGTGCACGCCGTAGCGGCGACAGTACAGGTAGTGTCCCATTTCATGCGCCATAAAAAACAACATCAAGGTCAGCATGAACGGGAGGCCGCCGACCAGTCGTGCAGGATGCGTTTGTATCCAAGAAACGGGGAAAAACGGAATCGGTTCCCCCGCAATTGGCTCGTCGGAAAAGGACAACGCTGGACGGTCGTGGGTGAAGTTGTACTGCATCCGCGCACCCATCACCAGCGTGGTGAAGCAGGTTGCGAGCAGCAGAAGGGCATGCAGCCAGTAGCGCTGTCTGGGAGGGGCCGGGACCCACTGCGGCGCCGGACGGAAATATTCCACCTTGGGTGCGGCTAATGGAGGAGTCGGTTCCGACATCGGCTAAATGCCTTGCTGTTGGATGCGTACTCTAGATGCTACTACGAGTGGCGGCTATCTGACCTGCGGCGGTCCGAGATTTGGGGTTCGCGGAAGGTGGGGTGCGGAACTAGAAACCCTTTGAGCGAAAGCATTGATCTGTAAATGCTTCCTGCCCGGTCAAAGCACCTTGGCCACGCCTGGCTAATCGATCGACTGCAATTCTTTCCCCGGCTTGAAGCGAACCGCCTTGCCGGGAGGAATCGAAACTTCGGCCCCGGTGCGCGGGTTGCGTCCAATGCCGGTTTTGCGAGGGCGCACATTGAAAACGCCAAATCCGCGAAGCTCAATGCGATGGCCCTGCGCCAGCGCCTTCTTCATGCTTTCGAAGACGGTTTCCACCGCCAGTTCGGCCTTGGTCTTGGTGATGCCGGTTCTGCCCACCACTTCGTTGATGATGTCGAGCTTGATCACGAACGGCTCCCGGATGCGGTGTGAGGATAAACCTTCAAGTGACTGATGCTATGGGACATAACGGAGATTGTCAATATGCGCATCTCTCCCGTAAACTGGCCCGTCCAACATTGAGCGATTGTGGGGATTTAGCGATTGTGTGATTGAAACGCAATTGCCGGATTCTTGTGGTTTTCAATCGCACAATTACATAATCGCTAAATGAGTCAATTTTCTAAGGAGCTCCATGCTGAAGAGTGACCGCTGGATTCGCAAGATGGCCCGCGAACATGACATGATCAATCCGTTTTCCGAGAAACAGGTGCGCGAAGGAGTGATTTCTTACGGCCTGTCTTCTTACGGATACGATCTGCGCGTGGCCGATGAGTTCAAGATTTTTACCAACGTCAACAGCAGCATCGTCGACCCGAAGAATTTCGACGAGAAATCGTTTGTCACAATTCGCACCGACATCTGCATCGTGCCGCCGAACTCATTCGCTTTGGCGCGCTCGGTCGAGTACTTCAAGATTCCCCGCGACATTCTGACCATATGCGTGGGCAAAAGCACCTACGCCCGCTGCGGAATTATCGTAAACGTCACTCCGTTCGAGCCGGAGTGGCAGGGCTTCGTCACATTAGAAATCTCAAACACGACGCCGCTGCCGGCGCGCATCTACGCCAACGAAGGGCTTTGCCAGATCATTTTTTTCCAGTCGGATGAAGTCTGTGAAACCAGCTATGCCGACCGCAAAGGAAAATACCAGTCGCAGCAGGGAATTGTGCTGCCCAAGCTTTAGCGGAGCCGTCTATCCGATCATGTCAGTCAACTCCGGCAAGCAGCCTGCGTTCGGGCCCCTTACGCTTTGGGCGATCCTCGCGTGCATGCTTGCATTTCTCACTACCGCTGCATTGGGGCAGCAAACTTCCGCTACGACGAGATTATCTATTGACCTGGCGCGCCATTATTTCCAATCCTCGCAAACAGAAGTTGCCGCCCGCGCCGATTTAAATGTCGCCATCAATCAACTGAAAGGCTTCAAAGCGCAGCTGAATTCCGGTTCGGATCTGCTTGCATTTCTCGACCAGTATGATGCAGTCCAGAAACTATTCGCCAAACATGACGATTATCTTTATCTCCGCTGTTCTTTAAATCGGAAGGATTCAGCCTGCGATGAGGAAGACAAACTCGATTCAGGGTTCAACGCCAAGGTTGCATTTTTCGAACCGGCG
>JASHNX010000262.1 GCA_030041415.1 Candidatus Sulfotelmatobacter sp. | reverse complement strand
GTCTGTTCACCCGCGCCCCTGAGTTTTTTGCAAGACAGGGATTTTCAATTGCGCAGCGGGAGGACTTACCGGACAAGATTTACAAGGACTGCCACGTTTGCCCGCGGTACCACCAGTGCGATGAAGTGGCCATGGTACGCGGCAAGCTGCCAACTTTTGCGATCCTGCCGGAGCCGGCGAACTGGCTGGTGAAGCTTCAGGCTATGGCGTAAGGCCGGACTATTCGAAACAGCGCACCTTATATCCACGACAACAGAGGCACGACCCTGATGCTATGATCGGTGGGCGACGGGACTGAAATCTCTTTTTCAGGTGGACCTCACTGCATGGCAATCGGAGCCCCGAGCAGTTCGACGACTCAACCTGTTTCCCAACCACCCTCCTCTTATTCGGCTCCTCTTGCGGTAGTGACCTCCCTATTTTTTATGTGGGGATTTCTCACTTGCCTCAACGACATTCTAGTCCCCCATCTGAAGTCCATTTTTGATCTCAATTACACAGAGATCATGCTCATTCAGTTCGCTTTTTTCGGAGCATATTTCCTCTTCTCCATTCCTTCGGCCAGGATAATCGACTGGATCGGCTATCAGCGATCAATGGTCGGAGGCTTGCTTACTATGGGGCTAGGTGCATTTCTGTTTGTGCCTGCGGCAAGCGTACCGTCTTACCCTTTATTTCTGGTGGCGCTGATCGTGCTTGCGGCCGGCATTACCTGCCTGCAGGTGGCCGCGAACCCGTATGTCACGGTACTCGGAAATCCTGAGACCGCGTCGAGCCGGCTGAATCTTACCCAGGCGTTTAATTCGCTGGGAACGTTTCTCGCTCCGTTTTTCGGCGGTTTGCTGATTCTGAGCGCTGCCCCGATGACCGTCGAACAAATCCGCGCGCTGTCCCCGGATGCCTTACATGCGTATCGCTTGCACGAGGCGGCTACAGTGAAGCTGCCGTACGTGGGCTTGGGAATCGCGCTGGTGTTGCTTGCGGTTGCAATTGGGAGCTTCAAACTGCCGAAAATTCCTCAGGCGCAACACAAGGTCGGAGAAAAAGTACACGATTCGATCTGGAAGCATCCCAACTTGGTTTTTGGGGCCATCGGGATCTTTCTCTACGTGGGCGCAGAAGTGGCGATTGGAAGTTTTCTGGTTAACTACTTTTCACAACCAGAAATTGGCGGCTTGACGGAAAAAGTGGGAGCCAGCTTTGTGGCTTTCTACTGGGGTGGGGCGATGCTGGGGCGATTTATTGGAGCTGATCTTCTAGGAGGGGCGAAAGCAACCTACATGGGTTTGGTTAGCGCCATCAGCATTGCGCTGATTCTGTTTTCCTACCCGATTGCGGGCCTGCTGCCGCCTGGGTACCGACCGGGGGTGCCGAATCTTTCCTGGCTCGCCTGGCTGGTAGTCGCGGGACGCCCGCTGTTCGTGCTGGTAGCCGTCGCATCGGCGACAATCGCCCTGGCGGCGCTGCTGCGCGGAGGCAAGGCCACGGCGTCCACCGGATTCTTGCTTGCCTTCTGTGCCATATCCGCCGGGGTCCTCGTTACCGCCTCCATGCTCGGCTTCGGTCACTTCGCGATGTGGAGCATCATTCTGGTGGGATTTTTCAACTCCATCATGTTCCCCAGCATTTTTACCTTGGGAGTGGCCGAGCTCGGACCTCTCACCGGCGATGGTTCGGGGATCCTGATTATGGCCATCGTGGGCGGCGCGCTCATTCCCCTGGCGCAAGGCGCGATCGCGGACCGCATTGGGATTCACCATGCATTCTTTCTGCCGGTGATTTGCTACTTATATATTCTTTTCTTTGCCCTGAGCGGCTCGAAGCCGAACAGCGAGAGGGTGCGAGCCTGAAGCGATCTCAGGACGATAGTGTAATCGGTGTTCCTGCGGGCCTTCCTTCAAAGTGGGCTTCGATCTCTTCTAGCGTCTTTCCCTTGGTCTCCGGCAGAAAGAATGCCGCAGTGATGAAGTAGATCACCGTGCAACCGGCGAATCCGAAGAACATTGTCGAGTAGCCGTATTTGCCAACGGTGGGCAGAAAGACGGCAGCGATTCCAGTAGAGACGGCCTGGTTCAAAAGTAGAGCGATGCTCATCCCATTGGAGCGGATGCGGGTGGGCATCAACTCCGATAGCGCAAGCCAGACGCAGACGCCCGGGCCGACTGCATAAAACGCCATGAAGATGAAAAGTGTGATCGCAACCAGCATTCCGTTCCCGGTGTCAGGTACCGGAGTGATGAGGGCGTTATCGATTTTTAGAGGAGATTCGCGTGCCGCGCTGAGATCGCCGAATGGGTTCGAAAAGAAGGCAACTACTTTGTTGGCGGGAAGGCATGCAGCCCGCGTAACTTCGATTGGTTTAGCGCCTACGTCGTCCGAGCGAACAGCCTGGCTGGCGCCACGAAAATCTCCGCAGGAATAAATTATGACCAGCGATGTCGGCCGATTACTGACAGCGATGAACTTCCCTGGACCAGCGTCGCCCGTGGAGGCCAGAAGCGTGTTCGCCGTGCTCTTGTCGTAAAGCAACGCAAGTTTCTGATCGGTCCCGATCATGGATTGAATTGTCGAGCGGGCATCGACACGCAGCTTTTCTGTGCCGCGGAAAAGAAATGCAGTGCAGAGCAAGGAAGCGATAATCCCCGCTGTTCCCAATGAAAGCAGGAACTTACGCCCCTTGCGGTCGACCAGCACTACGCCACCGATGGTTGTAAGGAAGTTAATGATGGTGAAAAGCACGTATCCCCAATGGGCTTGTAGATCCGAAAGCCCGCTTTGAATGAGGATGTTCGCGTTGTACCCGATGATCGAGTTAATGCCGGTCGCCTGATTACAGGCGAGGATCACGCAGGCCAGCACAAATGGAATTACGTACTTGCGACGCAGCAGGGATTCTTTGA
This sequence comes from Candidatus Sulfotelmatobacter sp., assembly GCA_030041415.1. Taxonomy (GTDB): domain Bacteria; phylum Acidobacteriota; class Terriglobia; order Terriglobales; family Acidobacteriaceae; genus Sulfotelmatobacter. Next base: position 3,440 of record JASHNX010000262.1, on the reverse strand, counting down.
TTTTGGTTCCGGCTGAGTTCTGCGCTTTTTCGGCACTAGCCGCTTGCTCCATCTCTTCGAGTTCGAGAGCTGCCTGATCCTTCGAACGGGAACGAAGAAGCGCCGCGAAAGCGGCATCACGCCTGCCTCGGCGGAAGAGCCAGCGCGGCGATTCAGCCACCATCACGCTGCCGATCACGAACAACACCCCCGGCGGAAGCGAGACCCAGAAGATGCTGCGCCATGCGGTATCTTTAAATACGAAAAGCCTGGCCGCATCTCCCAGCTTGGCCACTTGCTCGACCCGTATGCTGAAGTACATCCCCACGATTGCCGCGGCTACAATGCCGAGCGTGAGCAGCCACTGAAAGATGCCGGTGCCTTTCCCGCGCGAAGAGGCGGACAAGCACTCGGCCAGGTAAAGCGGCACCACCACGCCGATTAGTCCGGCACTGATGCCTTGCAAAAGCCGGCCGAGAACCAGAGGTTCGTAGCCGTGAGCCAGCGCGATCACCGGAATGCTGATGACAAAAAGCACGCCGCTGACCGTCATGAGAAGGCGACGACCTATCCAGTCGGCGAGAGCTCCTGCAAACAGAGTAGAAATGACGCTGCCCAAGAGAACGGCGGCTACCACAATCGAAAGCTGGCTCGCATTCAGCCCAGAAGTAGCCTCGAGATAAGGTAGGGCGCCTGCGATGATTCCGACATCGACACCGTAAAGCAAACCTCCCAGGCCTGCTACGAACAGGAGAAAGCGGTTGTAGGCGCCCTTCGGGTCTCGAGCCAAGTTCGGAGTCCTTTCTGCGATTTCAGAATCGTTCGCGCGAAGAATATTGCCGCAGCCCAACCGGGATCCTCGCAAAGGCTGCTGTTGCCTTACTTCCTGCGACTCGATGTCGAAGCAGCCTGCGGGCCCCTACGACCAAGTAAGTAAAAGATCACCGGAATCGGCGAATGAAAAGGGTATGACGCTCGGAGCGATAGCAGCCGACTCCGTAAATTGTGGCTTTTCCCTTGGTTGAATAAATGACCTGGCGAATGCGCAAAATAGGCGAACCTTTGGGCAGGCCGAGCATTTCGGCAAGATTGGCGTCCGCAGCAGTGGCATCGATCTCTTCATCGGCGTAGGCGAGATCGACGCTGTAGTCGCGTTGAAGGGTAGCGAACAGGGAACTGCGTCCAAGATTAATGTCCGCGAGTCCGGAATACTCGGTGCCCGGAAGATAACAGGTCTCAAGGGCGAAGGGTTCTTCGCCGGTGAGGCGGAGGCGCGTAATTTTCACCAAGCGGCTGGAAGAGGGAAGGCCCAAGCGAGCGGCAATCTCATGCTCATCCTCGACGATTTTTGACACCAGCACACGCGAGCGGGGCGCTAGTCCCCGGCTGGACATATGCTCTGTATAGCTCATTAGCTTGTTGAAGTGGATTTTTGGCGCAGCTACGAAAGTGCCCGCACCTCGGCGCCGTTCGACGATGCCTTCCCGTTCGAGCCCGGCCAAGGCGTGGCGGGCCGTCATCAAGCTGACTTTATGTGTGCGGGCGAGCTCCCGCTCGGAGGCTACGGCGTCGCCGGGATTCAGTTCGGCGGCCTCGATGCGCTTGCGGATCTCATTCTGGATCCGCTTGTACACAGGTGTGCCATTACGGTGATTTCCGCCCATAGACGATCCGGCCCCGCAAGAACCCCATCTGCTATATAGCGTATGAATGGGTTCCTGTAAAGTGAAAATCTGGCGACTGCCACGAGCTGCGCAGTATTTGTCTCCTTAATTGCTATAGAGCGCTAGTTGATGCTTCCGGAAGATGTATTTTCCGGTTCCATAGCTTCCTTGCAAGTATGGCTTTTCTCCTTGAGCGGATTTTGCACAGCTTTTTATGCAACCAACTGTGGAAAATCATAGTGGGGGAGTGCAATTTCAGCGGTTCGGGCCAACTTGCAAACGCCGGAGTCCGATATAGAGCGGCTTGAGCCCGCTCGCAAGAGCAAATCGCGTTTTTTTGTATTTTTTTCTTGACCACAAACCAGTGCGTGCTATATAGCATAGTGCGATTGTATTACGCCGCGATTGTGGGGCGCGTGCACGCGGGATGCTCTCAGGAGGTTTTGTGATGAAAAAGCTGGGGATTCGACTTCTGGTTGCGCTGACGGTGCTGGGGATGGCGGCCATGCTGGAGCCGGCTTTCGGGCAGGAAGTGACTGCCTCAATTGTGGGAACGGTAACCGACCAAAGTGGAGCGCCGATCAAGGGCGCGAATGTGCAGGCGAACGATACCGAGCGGGGCACGCTGTGGACGGCGCAGACCAACGAGAGCGGCGCATACAGCCTGCTGCGTCTCCCGATCGGAACTTACGGTGTGAAAATATCGTCGCCCGGCTTTGATACGGCGGTGCGGCCACCGTTTACGCTCGTGCTTAATCAGATTGCGCGTGTCGATGTGCAATTGAAGGTCGGCAAAGTCTCAGAGACTGTCGAGATTACCGGGGCTGCGCCCGTGCTGCAGACGGAGGATGCGCAGGTAGGAACGGTGATGGATTCAAATAGCATCACCAGTCTGGCGCTGACAAGCCGCAACTACATTCAGCTGACCCTGCTTTCCCCTGGCGTTACAACAACCGATCCTTCCACGTTTAACTATGGATCGCAGACTACGCAAGGCGCTATCAACGGCGGAGGGCGGCCCTACATCAACGGAAACCGCGAAGAAGACAACAATTTTCTGCTGGACGGAGTCGATAACAATCAGGCGTCGGACAACCTGACAGGCTACACGCCGTCGCCGGACGCGATTGGAGAGTTCAATCTCATTACGCAAAATGCTTCCGCCGAGTTCGGCAACTATGCCGGCGGAATCGTTAACGCGACTATCAAGTCGGGTACCAACAACTACCATGGAGACGTTTTTGAATTTCTCCGGAACGATTACTTCAACGCCAATAAATGGGAAAACAGCCAGTTCATTTCAGGCGTTCCGGGCGGCTTGCCGACTCCGAAGCTCCGCTGGAATATCTTTGGCGGCACTCTGGGCGGCCCGATCATCAAGAACAAACTGTTTTTCTTCGGCGATTATCAAGGCGTACGTCGTGACCTGCCGGCCAGTTCCAGCCAGATCACCGTGCTTACGGCAGCGGAGACCAAAGGTAATTTCAGCGCGCTCACTACGCCGATCTCCAACCCTTGCGCTGCCGGGACCGGCGGCACGTCGAAGACCCCCTGCTCAATCGTGGCGGCTGCATCGCGACCAACCTTTGCGGGCAACATAATTCCTGCCGCCAACCTCGATCCCGCATTCACCGCGTTAGTCACCAATTCGCTCTATCCGACGGCCGTAAGCCCTCTCGCCGACGGGTTTGGAGCGGCGGTCAACACAACGGATCAACGGTTCAATACCGATCAGGGCGACATTAAGATCGATTACATTATTTCCGACAGGGACCACATCAACGCGCGCTATTCGAA
>JASHNX010000261.1 GCA_030041415.1 Candidatus Sulfotelmatobacter sp. | reverse complement strand
CAACGATTCCATCCTGGTTGAGATCGATTTGAACAGCCGGACCGTTGAGAGTGATCGGAATGTTCACGGCCGTATATACAATTTTGGCTTCGGCGGGCTGGGATAGGGCGAGCGCTCCAACGCCAGCGGCTGTGGCCGCTGTGGCATAGCTGAGCAGACGCCGATCGATGTTGGCTGACAGGTTCTTCGCGCGACGGGCAAGCGGCTTGCGGACATGGATACGGGCCATAGACGTTCTCCTTAAGTTATCGTGACAGAATCGCAAGGGGGCCCAGAAATTCGCGGAATTTTACTGCAGGGCTCGCAGGCCGTCAAGATTGAAGATTTCCGGGTAGTGGCTCAGTTTGAACTGAGCCATCACGTCGCCCCGAAGAAGTTGCCATTGGTCCCTTGAAGTAGCCCTGCGGTGACGTTGACGCCATCGCTTTGCCAGACTTTCTGTCCGTAGGGGCGACTTGTGCTCATTCTCAGAGGGAATTATTGGCGATAAATCCTGATTTCACTCAAAATCCCCCAAAGCCGGATCAATGAGTGCTAACGCCAGTTAACAACAGTTGGCGTCTTGAGACCGAATCGGTTTCAGGCGTTCCTTCGCTCCCTCGTCTCAATCGCTTGAATCGCTAATTGTGCCGAGTTTTTTACGTCTCTTTTTCGGGACTTGAGATTCTTCGCAATGAATGGAATTGCTTTGGTACTCCCAATCTCATTGAGTGTTGCTTGGCAAGCTGATTCTTCAGTCGAGATACACTCAGGTAAATGCTTTTTTTCAAAGTGTCCACCGAGCCCGGTTTCATCCACGTAATGCTTGACGATGATCGGCGTGGTTAGGTACGGCCGTAGGATCTCCCGAACTTTCGGGAAGCACTCTCGCTCATAGGGCTCCGCGTACGTTCTCTCTGTCCACAGGCTGATCGCTATGGCTTTCTCCGAGTGGATTTGGAATAGGAGCAGCATATCGAGGAAACCATAGTGCTTCTTCAAGAAAGGGTGGACCTCATCGTCCATGACCTTAATGAATTCTTCTCTTTTTTCCAGTTTCGGGACCAATTCGAGGATGCGGGCGTACATTAGGGTTCCTCCTTGGCGCGGCTCTTCGGGGAGCTGAGTTGATTTGACGCGAAGACTCGCGTTTCGTCAGTGCGGAAAGTCACATCGTGATGTTCGGTGACCGCCAAAGAGCCACAGCGCAGGGCGACGCCTGTCAATTGGCGAAAAATCCCCATTACACTCATTGACTCGCCCCCTGCCTCTTCTCCTCGCCTAAACGGGGTTCGCAAGATTCGCGCTCAACTTTCAATCGAACTCGTCGGCCCCGAAAGTGAGTCGGCAAGCTCGGCTATTGCAGCTTCCCAGGAATCGCTCCGCGTGAATGACGAGCGGGATCGGGACTAGGTGCCGAAGACCACGCGCGTGCCTGTGGAAGGCATGATTAGCTTCTCGGGCATCTCGCGTTGGATTGCCATTATGGTGCGTAAGCCGGTGCAGTGCATGGGAATCAAATAGTCCGGGTTGATTTCCTTCATGGCTGCCACGGTCTTGGCGATGAGTTCATCAGGATAGGGAGCCAAGTGCCACCCCCCAACCACAGCATGCACCTTCTCGATCCCGGTGGACTTCTGGATCTGGCGGACGGAGTTGATGATGCCGGCATGGCCGCACGATGAGATCACGACGAGCCCGCGGTCTTTCACGTTGTAAGCGGTGGCGTGCTCTCCCCAGAAGATGTCCTTCACCAAGTCACCCGGCTTGGCTTCCATCTTGACTGTGCCGGGCGGGAAGTGGAAGCTGGCATCGCAGGCTGAGCCGACCGCGCCGGCTTCGAGGCGCGCTGCCGGAGGAGACATTTCGAAATCGGTGATTCGAGCGATGTGGCCTGAAGTGAAGGCGTGGCCTGCCACTACGGTGGGTTCCTCCGCGATCACGACCTTCAACCCTCGCGCTTCGAGCTCACCCTGCTTAAGTTCGCCATAGTCGAGTTTGCTGCCGTCGGGTTGCACCACCCAGCGATGGCAAAACGTATCGCGCCCTCCGGCATAAAGAGTGAGCCCCGGTTTCGCTTTTCCCTGGAGGGCCTGCGCCAATTCGGGCAGCCCACCGTAATGGTCCTCGTGCCCGTGACTGATGATCAGGGCGTCGGCCGTGGCGGGATCGACTTTCAAGCCTTTGAAATTATTTGTGAGCGTGCGGGGCGTGAGCGCGAAATCCAGCAGAATCTGTTTTTCCTCCGCACCGCGGAAGGACTCCAAGTGAAAAGCCAGCCCATGTTCCGACAACAACGACACCTCTGAGCCGTAGGGATGAGGCAAAGTGTTCCGAGTGATTGTGAGATTGCCGATCTTCCCGCCCTTGGCGAAGATGTCGTAAATGTTGTCCACCAGGTTGGTGCAAACGAGGCGGTCAGTGGTGGGGATCTCCTTCGGAGCATCGAGGAAACTCCCGAAGCGGCCCGTGCCGCCAACCAGGAACGTTCCGCTCGCTACGGCTCCCAACTTAAGAAATTCGCGCCGGTGCATGCTTGACCCCCTTCATCTGACCTGGGATTTTCTTTCGTGGCTTCGAAGCCGGCAACATTGTAACCCCTAAGAACTTTCAGTTCAGCACCGACCTTCGGCATAAACGGGGAGCCTGCGTAACTTTGGACGTGTCCACGGCGGCAAATTTGAGCGTCATAATAAATTCCATCTGGTGTCCGACCGATGGCTCTGTTTGAATCTCGCTTATGCTTACGAAGTTCGTCTGCGACGGCTTTACTAATGACATCCCGGCGCTGGCCCGTGACTACAAGTTCAGCGCCGAAATCGAGAGGGTCTTGGCTCGGTTGACGAACCGAGAAGTGGTCAGTGAACGTGAGCGACTCACCTTTTAATTTCGCCGGAGCGACGACGCTGTAGCGGTAGCCATCGACGTAGACCGTTGCGATCCTTTGGACGGAGTCGTCGTCGTCCAATCCGTAAAGAACGCTGTGTTCGATCACGACGGTCAGAGCCATACGAATTGGATAATTGTACAGTCTACGGCGGAAGGCCGAGATGCCTCTTGACGAGTTGGGTCAGAATTGTAGCGCCCACAGCGGTGGCGACTTGCGACGCTCCGGCTTAGGATCGCCTGAGGGATAGCGGCCAGTGTCTCGTCTTGCACCGCACCTGGGGTCAGTAACTCATCAAATAAGAGCATTTTGCACCGCGCCGGGACTTCCATTCTTAATGGCGCAAGTCCCAGATTTGTTTCAACTCCCGTCCCAGACCATCAAAGTCGGGATAGACGACAGATTCAGTGATGCCTGCGTCTCTTAGTTCTTGTCGGATCGTACTGATCGCCTTTTTTGGAATCTTGATTTCCATCAAACGAGAACCACGTTGTTTTGAGAGATTGACCAGCCACGACGGATCGGTGCCGAAGATCATGAATCGACTTCGTTGGGCAGCGATCCTTCGAGTCACATGTTGTAAGTCCCACAGCATTGGAGTGACCGGAGTCTTCAACAGCTTGTGCTTAATCTCGTCCTTCTCGGCTGGTAGATAGAGACGTTCCCACTCATCTTCATCGTAATCACCATGATGTCTCTTGACATAACGCTTCCATCTTTTGATGGCGTCTTTGCGGTCAGAATGCTTGTTTAGAAGTTTGAGGAGCCAGTACGGATCGAGCACGTAGACGACGGAACCACTCTCAGGTATCCGCTTCTTTTTGTTGACTGCGAAATGCAAAGCGATCAGCGATCCATCACTCCAGTCGAGCAGGCGAGTTGGCACGCCGTGGTGCTGCATCAAGAAGTAGGAGTCCCATTCATCGTCAACTGCATCGGCGTCTGCTAACGAGAGTTGGGTTGCACAGCGATCAAACTCAGTGTAGAGGTCATTATCAATTTCGAGGAGTTCATTGACTGATTTTCGCTTGCCATCGTCCCTCGGACGATAGAGACCCGGCTGGAGCCGAGTATCGTAATGCTTGAGGTCTTCTGCTCGAAACCATAATTCGAGATGCTTCTCGACCTTCCATTTCTGTCGAATCTTATCGACAATGCTGAGATACTTTCCAATCGACTTGGCTGTCTTCGTTATCATGCCGAGTGCTTCTTGAAGATGTCTCGTGCCTCTTGCCCTGTCACTACCCCTACATCAATATCACCTTGTCGGATCGCATCAATCCGGTCATTCAAATCTCCGACCGTGCGTTCGTAGAGTAGTTGCTGAAGTTCCTTCCACGTCGCATCATTGGATCGAATAAGGTCACCGCACTTATCGAGAAATTCTGGCAGCCTCGCCGGATTGAATCCTGCACGGGCGAGGTCGGCTTTGTCGAACTGTGCTGTCGTGGCGAGATAGTCTCCGTACTTGAGTCGTTCCGCTGCCATCCCGCCGACTGTGCTCATCCACTGGTGTTCGATTGGACACGATTTCTCGCCCCACTTGCAGCCGCCTCCCGGCAGTCCGTCTCGAACTGCATAGATAGCAATCCATTCGAGTACATCTCCAGCGTCGAGTGCGAGTCCGACAACTGCATGACCTGCTTCATGCGGAATCGTGCGGGTAATGAGTTGGGCGCTTTCCCTGTATGCCTTGAAAACATCAGCCTGCGAGTTGAATGGCCCTGGCATCAACGAGAGATTCTGCTGTTTCAAGAGTTGATGAATCGTGTCGAAGCCTTCGTTGGTAAATGGCATGTCAGAAGATTCCTGCGATATAGGACTGAAACGCATTGTTGATGAAGGTCAATGTCTTCTGAAAATCGCTCTGCGAAGTTCCTGAGCAGATTGCGTTGACGACGGCTGCGACCGTACGTGCAGACCATTCTGCGACTGCTCTCGTCTGTACGAGATGCGTCCACGACGCTATGTATTCATCAGCGAGGATGTTCTTGTCTCTGAATCTGTTCAAAAGCCTGCCGTGAACTTCCTCCATCGTCGTCTTGCCATAAGCGAAAAGTTTGTTCGGCCTCGTATGTACGAGATCATTGCGTA